>CAVJCY010000001.1:0-83934 GCA_963648145.1 bacterium
CTTTTTTTGGCGGTTTTCACCTGACCCGTAGTGGTTAATTTCGTCGGACTCTAACAACAAATCAAACTCCTAATTTAAAAATCGGTTATCCTGGACAACATTTAGCATCGCTAATAACAGGGGTGAAAGGAACTGGAACGGGCGCAAGAGGCGATGATTTAGAAGACAAATCGGAAGTAAAATCTTGTAGCAGAGTTGACCAAGCTGATAAATGCAAGGATTGTGGAAGCAATGTTTTGAGAAGCCAAAAACAATGTCCTCATTGCAAATCAACAAATATAAAAAGAAATAATGATTCAAAATGGTTAATCGGAATTCGCAATGACACAGAACTGAATATGTATCTAAATCAAATACCACGAATGATTTTTATCATATCTGATTATTCTGAATTTGATAAAGGCAATTTTGATAAAATTCAATTTACGGCTTATGAAATTTGGAACCAATCAGAACGTTCCGGAAGATTTAGAGAGATATTGAAAAATTACTATGAAAAGATATATAAGCCAAAAGTTAATAATCTCGAAACAAGGAAAGGTTCTATTGCTCCGTTAAATTTCTGGCCATATCAGTACAATTTTTATATGAGCAATCCGATAAGAACATTTCATGCTACAATAGATTATTCAAAGCCAAAAGAAAATGCCGTTGATATTGATTTTTATATTGAGCCAAATATTGACAGAAACAGTCTAAAATCAGAACTTATGCCTTCAAGTCTTTTAAGAAAAGATGATAAAAAAATTCTTGGCTTGGATAGCAATGACAAGTTTACACAAATTACAGAAAAACAGCGTAAAAATTTACCGCTTAGGGAAACAAAGTGGTCAACTCAGAAAGATGAATATCACAGATTTAACTAAATAATGTTAATTTTTGGCTTTTAAATCTTTTTTGGATATTTGTAACATATTCGTCATTTAATTCAATATTTACACTGTTTCTGTCTAGTTCATCTGAGCAAATAAGAGTTGAACCACTCCCCGCAAAAGGATCAATTATTTTATCACCTTTATTAGATGACGCTAAAATCAACCGCGCAATGAGTTTCAATGGTTTTTGCGTCGGATGAAATCTTTCTTCGCCATAAAAATCTATATCACTCCATACGTCTGTTACACCCATTTGAGCATTAAAAGTCTGTGCAATTTTTTTATAGGGAAATGAAAACTGAAGCACATCTTGTAATTTGTTCCATAATTCTTCAGTGGGAAATTGCTCGCAAATATTTTTGCCTGTATAAATAGACCACATTCCCCCGCCATTAGACTTTACACCTAATGCCTCATTTATTTCTTTGGAAGTAAGCCCTAATTCTTTTTGACGATTTTTTAACAAATTTCGAGAATATGAAATATTATCTTTTACTAGAAATAAAATGCTTTCGGTTACATTTGGAAATATTCTATAGTTTTTTGTCGCTCTTCCTGCAACAGACTTCATACCTTTGTCTATTACAATCTGTTGTCTAAGAGAAAAGCCCATTTTTGTTAATTCAGGAACTAATAAAACAAGGGTGCGAAAATATCCAAATAAATAAAAAGATCCACCAACTCTAAGTTTATTGTATATCTGAGCAAGCCATTTTTTTGACCATTCAATATAATCTTCTTCTGTACGCCATTGATAATCCCATTTTTGTGATACCACTTTCCAATATGGAGGGTCAGCAATACACAAATCAAAAGCATTATCATCGAAAGATGATAACTCATTTATGCAATCACCTTCGATTAAGATTTGAGAGCCTAAATTGATATTCATGTAGTTATAATAATAAACATGTTGTTTATTGTCTACATTTTTAAATAATTTTTCCTCCTAGAAAACTGATGCAATATTGCTTATTAAAAGCTCGCTGATTGCCCCTCGTTTTTTTTGCGTTTGAATTTATCATTCTGGAAGCCGGGATTCTTTCAATTTCAAAGTTTGAATACAAATTGTCAAAAAAATTGTCGGTTTTATTTGTATTTTTCGGGTCGGAATTGCTTGCAAGAACTTTCGCACCTTTTTCCGAAATTCCGATTATGAATTTTCCTAATTCAATCTGTTCTTTGTCACCAAAACTATTCTCTGAATACGAGGTAAACGCTGCTGTCTGTGTAAGAGGTCGATAGGGCGGATCTAAATAAACAAAAATTTCTGAGTCAAGTTGCCACAGTTATTTTTGATTTGAAAATATGTGTTTATAAGTTCTGCGTTTATGTCGTTTACTAGCACCTCTTCCGGGTTGCATTTTTGAAGCACATCAAACAAAACCGCCCCGCCACCCACAAATGGCTCGCAGTATTTCTTAATTCGGTGAGGATAATGTTTTCTTATTTCCGTCAAGAGCTGAGTTTTTCCGCCAGCCCATTTTACAAAAGGATGTGCAATTTTTGACATAAAATAATTATAGTCCTTTTTTTTCCTAATTTCCATTGAAAGGATTCCAATTGCATCTGTTCAGCCCCATGATTAAAATCCTAATACTTTTTGCCAGGCGGGCATAAAAAAATCTTCGATGACGCTAAGACAATGTTCAGTTTCTTCTTGTGTGTAATTGTGAATGACGGGTTCAAGCATGGCGGTATATGTAGCACTTAAAATTGTATGCATTTCTTTTTCTGTAAAGTCGGTGACGGGTTTTCCGCGCGATTTTAGAAAATTCAAGACGTCAAGCATTTCTTTTTGGTCTTCGTTTACTATGTCGTGTAAAAAATTTTCGTAGCGTGTGCCGCGGGCTTTTGAAAGAAGCAGTCTGAATGTTTTGCGGGCAGGATAAACGACTTTGCGAATCATATCTGTGTTGTTGTTTTTCATTAATTCTGTAATGGTTACGCCGTTTTCTATTTGGTTATATTTTGTTGTAATGTGATTTTTTCGCCAGTCACGGAATTTTTGCAAATCTGGTTCAACAATCTGACAGAAAAGGTCTTCTTTGTCTGTACAATGACGGTAAAGTGCTGCAGAGGTAATTCCGACTTTTTTTGCAATTTCGCGGATAGAAGCACCTTCAAAACCGTGAACAGAAAATTCTTCAAACGCAGCATCTAAAATTTTGCGATGTGTCTGTGATTTATCTTTTTGCATTATTTAAATCCTTTTTTGCGACAAACTGCATTTTTACTGTTCTGTGGGAATTAGAAAGTATGAGCCACAACCGTGTGCAAGCGAGGGAAAGTACTCACACAATGAGAACTACCAAAATGTTTTTCTTCCGATTCTCTTACGGGTTCTCTAAAAGCTCGAAAATCTCTCTAAAAAAAACATCGAAAATAATTTTTTAGAGATACCCTTAATCCAACAGCGAAGCAATTTTAGCCGAAACTTCCTCGTTGATTTTTGCTTTTTCGTGAATATCTGCGATGGCATTGTTGATAGTTTTCAAGTGATTTTTGATATTTTCTATGCGAATCTGCAAATTTTCTGTGGTATTCGTAATATTCAAAAGTTCGTCGTCCTGCTGCGAAATACGCTCCGAAACATTCGTTACCCGAATTTCCGATTCTTTTGCCAGCGACACAACTTCGCAAATTGAATTCATAATATCCTGCATGGCGGCGTTGGTTTCCGTAATTCCACTGATAATTTCTTCCATTGAATTGACAGTAGCGACAATTTCTTCGCGGCTGCCGGTCGTTGATTTTGCAAATGCAGAAACCGAATTGCTTGTTTCCTGAACAACGGTTGCATTTTCCTTTAAGGATTCCGCGATTTTTTTTGCATTTTTTGTTGTTTCTTCGGAAAGTTTACGTATTTCCTGTGCTATGACACCAAATCCCTTGCCCATTGTGCCAGCATGAGCTGCCTCAATTGAAGCGTTCATGGCCAGAAGATTTGTCTGCCCCGCAATAGAATCTACAGTCTTAACAAATTTTGAAATTTCTGAGGACGAGTCTTTTACACGCTCAATATTTTTAACAAGATTAGAAACAAGGTCGCCCTGATTATTCAAAATGTTCATGACATTATTCATACCTTCGCGCCGTTTTTCTGCAATCTGATTAATATTAGAAATATTCGCAGAAATTTCTGTTATTGCCGTTGAAGTTTCCGAAAGACTGCCGTTTTGCTTTTGAATTGACTCATTCATCATGCCGGCCTGATTATCAACTTCGGCACTAGTTTCTTTTACAAGCTGAGTCTGTTCTTTTAAGTCCTTGGAATATTGCAAAAGTTCTGTGTACAAAGAATTTATTTCATTTGATGAATTTGATGCAATTTCGGTTGAATTGTTCAATTCATGACCAATATTCAAACTCTCTTGTGTCTGACTCAAAACTCTAGTAACCAATTCCAGATTTTCCTCAGTTTTTTTCTGTGAATTTTCGGCGTTTCCTACAACTTTGCCGTTAAGCTTTTCAATAGATGCCAAAATCACATTTGCAGAAACAATCGCCAGCATACAGACAAAAAGTGTAACAGTCTGTTCAAGCGGGTCTTTGCGGACAATCGGAAAATAAATGGTAAAAGAACTCAGCAAAAAAATTGCATATGATGAAATCCGAAAAAAAACGAGTTGCCCCTTCTTCATGCTTATCATTGTATTAAAACATGCCATTACAACAGCAAAACACGTTCCTCGGAAAAAGATAAATCCGGTATCAGCAAAGCCTACAAAAAAATTGATGATAAAATTCGACATGACAAAACCGCAGGTCGTTAAATACGATGCAACAAAAATGTGACCTTTTTTTATCATAATCAGAGAAAGACTAAAGATTATAAGGCTTAACAACATCAAAACACCGGTAAATCTGTAATTTGGCAAAATCAGCAGACCAATTGCCAGAATAAAGAACAACATTGTACAAATTACGTCGCCACGCACAAGACTGTTAAAACGTTCGCGCTCCCTGTACGAAAGTTTTTCAACAACTAGCGATTCAGGATAAAATTTTTCAAATAATGTCATGCTCTCTCCTTCAAAACAGGATATATGGGAACCTCTAAATAAAGCATTGTAAATGATTTTTAGAGATACCCATATCTTGTTTCGACTTTTCATTCTTGCAAGTTATATCTAAAAAATCAATAAGAGAAAAGAACGCAATTTCATTATTTTTTTTATACGGGCAACTGCCGTCTACATTCGTAAACGGCACCGGGCTTTTCAGGGCTACGGCTTTCGCCTCCGACCAGACGCTTTGCGTCTGTTTTCGCTACGCTCACCCTTACAATCCCTGTCGCATTTCGTAAAATTTAAAAACATCTCTAAATAAAGCATTGGAAATAATTTTTCGGAGAGGTTCTTAAGGGAACCTCTAAAAATTGCAATTTTTAGAGGTATCTTTGAAAACGCGATGTTTTAATTCGTGCTATATCAACGAATTAAAACTCGCTGGTATCTCTAAAAAAGCATTGAAAATGATTTTTTAGAGATACCCTTAATATTTCCACTCACTAGCTTTAACCTGTCTGTCAATCATTTTTGCATAAAGACCGCCTTTTTGCTCAAGTTCTGCAGGAGTACCGCTTTCTGCTACAATGCCGTCTTTTAAAACAACAATCTGGTCAGCAGCTTCTACAGTGCGCATTCGGTGGGCAATAATCAAAACTGTTTTATTTTCTATCAGGCGCGAAAGACTTTCCTGCACTTGAGTTTCGTTATACACATCAAGACTTGCAGTTGCTTCGTCCAGCAAAATAATCGGGGCATCTTTTAAAAAAGCGCGGGCTATGGAAATGCGCTGACGTTCACCGCCAGAAAGTTCGCTGCCGTTTTCGCCAATTACCGTGTCCCACTTTTGCGGCAACTTTTCTACAAAAGAACAGCAGGCTAGTCGGGCTGCATTTTTTACTTCTTCGTCACTTGCATCTTTTTTTCCAATACGGATATTTTCAAGCACGGTGTTGTTAAAAAGCGTTACATCCTGAAAAACAATCGAATATAGTGAAAGCAGTTTTTCCGGATCAATCTTTGAAACATCCATTCCACCAACTGTAATTTTTCCTCCATTCAAATCCCAGAAGCGGGCCACAAGGCGGCTGACAGTAGTTTTTCCACTGCCACTAGGACCAATCAATGCTGTAACATGATTCTGCTTTGCTGTAAAACTTACATTTTTTAAAACCTGAGTTCCGTCATTGTATGAAAAAGCTGCATTTTTAACCTCAATGTCATAACCGTTATTTGTAAGTTCTGTAGAACCAGTCTGTTCTTCATGACTTAAAATTTCATCCATTCGAACGCAACGCACATCGCAGCTTAAAACTGCCGCAAAATTCTGCAAGGCAACCTGTAAAGGATCATAAAGGCGGCTTACAATCATCAAAAACATAAAAAATGTTAAAAGATTAATTTCACCTTTAGCTAGAAGAATGCTACCCATAATAGCCACAGTCCCAATTCCAACTTTCAAAATCATCTGGGCAGAAACAACATAAAGTGAAGTTAAAAATTCTGCAGACAAAGACTGCTTTTCTACCGCACGAACCTTTTTTCTAAAACCCTGCAAAAACATTCCTGTCGCATTATAAGATTTTAAATCTCGAACAGTTTCAAGACCTTCCTGAATTGAATCTGCACAGTCCAGTTTTAACTTCATACTCTTTTCGCAAATTTTACAGGCAACTTTTTTTGCAGAAAGAACAATCCCAAAAGACACAGGCAAAACCCAAAGACATGCAAGTGCCATTTTCCAGTTAAAAATCAAAAGACTCAAAGAAACAATCGAAGTGGAAAACAAAGCACCTATCAATTCTGGAATCCAGTGAGAAGACGCTGTTTCCAAAACCGCGCAGTCGTTCATAATTGTGTTTGTAAGATCAGATAAATCTTTTTTTGCAAAAAATGAAAGCGGCAGTTTACGAAGTTTTTCCGCCAGCGTTCTACGCCTTATTCCACTTTCAATATAGGTCGTAAAAAAAGTTGAATGGTACTGAAAAAGTGTCATCAAAATAATCAGCACCGCTGCAATACAAATTCCTGTCACATAAAAAGGCAAAGTTGCCCGCTCAAGATTTCCCTTTAAAAGTGCATCTGATAAAAAATACAAAAGGCAAACCGGCATCATCAAAACAATGTTTGAAAGCATAACAGAAAAAATCGCCCTTACCATTCCCCGCGCACCGTAATCAGACAATGCGTATTTATGTTTTAATTTTTCGTTCAAAGTCATAATTTTCTCCTAATGGCTAACTTTCCATTCCGCAGCCTTGTTGTATTCAGTCCACATTTTTGCGTACAAACCGCCCATATTACAAAGTTCCCTGTGCTTTCCACTTTCAACAATTTTTCCTTCAGACAAAACAAAAATCTTATCTGCATTTGTAACAGTAGAAAGTCTGTGAGCAATCATGATTACAGTTTTTTCCCTGCTTAAATTTTCAAAAGCCACTTGGATTTTTTCTTCATTGTCAGGGTCAGCAAAAGCAGTCGCTTCGTCCAAAATCAAAATCCTGGATTTTTTCAAAAATGCACGCGCAATAGAAAGCCGCTGAGCCTCCCCTCCAGAAACATACACTCCTTTTGAACCAATCACCGTATCAATTCCATCCGGGAATTTTTCAACAATGTCAGAACACTGTGCCCTCTCCAAAGCTTCCATCACCTCTTCACGAGTGGCATCCTTATTCCCCAGACGGATATTTTCCAAAATGGACATTTTCAAAAGTTTAGAATCCTGGAAAACGTAAGACACTTCTTCCATCAGCTGAGCGGAAGAAACATCGCGAACATCCACTCCGCCAATTTTTATACAACCTCCAGTCGCATCCCAAAAGCGGGCAACTAAAGAAGCAAGAGTAGTTTTTCCACCGCCACTCGGACCTACAAAAGCAACATGCTCCCCCACTCCAATTTTCAGCGAAATGCCATCCAGAGCCTTTTTGTCACTTCCATCGTAAGCAAAAGAAACATTTTCAAATTCAACAGAAGAATCCACCGGCAGTTTTGGACTTTTACTTTCTGCCAAAGGCATCATTTTAAAAATTTCATTCATTCGGTTTAAAGCGTCAGTCACAACCATAGACGCCTCGCCCGCATAAGCTACTTTTAAAAGCGTAGTAGTCAAAATCGGGGTAAAGATTATATAGAAGAAAAGATTTAAAATCAGATTTACAGAAAGTCCCTTACCACTAAAAATAAAAGCCGCAGCAATAATAAAAGCAAAAATCGAATTTGCAAAAAGGCTAAAGAAAACCATAGGAATCATCATTTTTTTGGTAAAAGCAATAGTCCACTTTTCGTAAGAATCAATTGCACCCTTAAAACGGTTAAAAGAAAAAACAGACTGTCCAAAAGTTTTTACAACCGGCACACCGCGCACATATTCCACAGCCTCGTTTGTCATGACCTCCAGCGCACACTGATAATTTTTCATATCTTCCTGAAGCTTCTTTCCGGTCATTCCGCTCATACACAAAAAAGCCAGCAGTGCCGGAATCAAACACATCAATCCGATTTTCCAGTCAAAAAAAAGCATCATAGCAACAAGACAAAGTGGCGTTACATAAGAAACAACTTTGTCTGGCATAGAATGAGCAATAAAAGTTTCAGTTGCATCGCTTGAATCGTTTACAATACGCCGGATTTTTCCGCTACCCTCTTTTTCAATCAGCCCAAGCGGCAGCGTCATAATATGTGCCATAAGTTTATTTTTCAGATTCGCTTCCACCCTAAAAGCTGCCTTGTGTGAACACATCAAAGAGCCAACATAAATCAAAATTGCACCCACAGCCGAAAGAACTGCCCACAAACCAAGCATTTTCATTTCTCCAGCTACAGAAGCAAAATCCTCTCTGGCTTCCAGCACCACTTTTAAAAGCCGCCAGATAAAATAAAAAGGTGCCATAGCCACTACCGCACTTAAGCCCGCCAGCAGCCAGGACAAATTAATCAAAAGCGCATGCTCTCCCGCAATCGCCTTAATCTGTGCCATTGCCGACTTTTCCTCTTTTTTCTTCATAAAAACCTCACTTTCACGCTCCGCCCAAGATTAAAATCAAGTTCTCACGTGATATTTTTTTTACTTTTGATGGGGGCATTTTTGCTCCAGTCAGGCTGCACCTTCTTTGCGCAAAAACCGGGCTTTTGCGTTATGGGAACCTCTAAAAATTGCAATTTTTAGAGGTAACTCTGAAAACGCAATGTTTTAATTCGTGCTATATCAACGAATTAAAACTCGCAAGTATCTCTAAATAAAGCATTGAAAATGATTTTTTAGAGATGCCCTTATAAAAATGCTTCCGCATTTTTTCCGTTCAGCCACACTTCGTGTGTCCGAACCGCTTCGTGGCTGCAATCCCTTGCCCGTCGTTCAGTTATCAATTTCCCGTTTTGATAACCACAAAAAAAAAGAGGCATCAAAAGCCTCTTTCTAAAAATTCAAAATCAAATTTACAAAACTGCCACTCAAACACAATGCACGCCATATTTCCATTTATTCAGTTATCACTGATAACAAAAAAGCAATATACAGTTTTATTCCGTTAGTGTCAACTAACTTTTTGTATAAGGCTATCTCTAAAAATTGCAATTTTTAGAGGTTCCCATAAAAAACACGTCAAGAAAAGGAAAATCTAAAAATTATTTTCGTTCTAAGCGTTTGCCCATTTTTTTGTAATAAATGAAACAGAGTAGAATTCCAAAAACTGTAGCGGTCGGGGCAGCAGCACCAATCGCGGTAAGACTGGCGTTTGGCTGAATACTCATAATGTAAGACATTGGAAGGCGAACCAGGAATGCCTGAGCCAGCCCCTGAGCCATTACGAAAAATGACTTTGAATGTCCGTTGAAATATCCCATGTAACTAAAAAGCACACTGGTAACAATAGCTTCCGGAGCAAATCCGCGCATAAATTCAAAAGAACGCTTGATTACGGCTGGGTCGTTTGTAAACAGACGCGAAACCAAATCTCCACGGAAGAAAATCAACAGTCCAACAAAAAGTCCCACCGTACAACCAATACCCATTCCACAAAGCATAGCGGAGCGGGCACGTTTTTCTTTTTTAGCTCCAACATTCTGGGCAACAAAAGGTCCCATACTCTGCATAAGTGACGACGGAATCAGCATTACAAACTGCTGGATTTTCTGAGCAACTCCATATCCGGACGAGGCATCTAATCCAATACGGTTGATAAACGCATTCAACGCCAGAAAACTGATGCTGGTCAAAAATTCCTGCAAGGCAAGCGGAGTCCCGATTTTTACGAATTTTGCAATTTCCGAACCGAATTTTATATCTTTAAGGCTGAATTTAAAAGGCAGTTTTTTGTGCTTAATGATTATCAGCGACAAAATAACACTGACCGCCTGCGCTGCAATCGTAGCAATAGCCGCGCCCGCAACGTTCATATGAAAGCCGGCAACTAAAACCAAGTCGCCAATAATATTTACAACACAGGCAATAGAAACAAAAATCAACGGCGACCTTGAATCACCAAGTCCACGAAAAATACAACTGATAAGATTGTAAGCAACAATAAAAATAAAACCGGCACCACAAATTCTAATGTACTGAACCGTCAAATCAAGGGCCTCCGAGGGTGCCTGTAAAAGAATTGCAATCGGACGAGCCAGAACAATCATAATAATGGTAAAAATCACGGCAAAAACCGCAAAAAACGCAATAGCATTGCCAAGAAGCTTCCCTATTTTTTCGTTTTCCTTAGAACCAAGATACTGCCCCATCAAAACAGTAACGCCAACTGCAATAGAAACCATAATAAAGGTGAACATATTCAAAATGTTTGCACCCGTCGAAACCCCGCTGATTCCGGCCGTAGTACCAAATTTTCCCACTACAAGAAGGTCAACCGCGCCATACATAGCCTGCAAAATCAGTGCTCCAAGCGTCGGAAACATAAATTTCACAAGTTTTTTAAAAATACTTCCCTGCGTAAAATCCTGACTATCATTCAACTGCATATCACTCATAATTAAACAAAGATTCTAGCGAGATTTCAGGAACTTTTGAAGTAAAATTTCACTTATAAAAAATCACGGCGTTCCGGCAACAAGTTGCCGTCGCTACGTTCCGCCCTTCGCTAACCGCTCATCGTCCTCGGCTAAAGCCTGCGGTCGACTACGGGGCTGCACATCGCTAACGCAAAAACACAAACACAGCCGCCACAATAAATAAATGAAGAAACTGATGTAAACCACAAACACGAAAAATAAGTAAAGAGAAATATAAAACATAAGTTTTTTATTTCTCACTCCAAACAACAGGGTTTTTAGGGGCAGCGCCCATAAACGCGTGCTGGAAAAAAGGGGGAGTCTGAGGGGGAGAGAAACAACGCTTGCGGAGAAAGTAGGTAAAGCTAAAAAATTGCTGTCTCGCAATTTTTCTTAACGCTTTGCTATCAATCATCGAACCGCCTGTCGGCGCTTCTTCTCAGGTTTTTCTCCCCCTCAGAATACACTACCAATTATTTTAGAAATTCTGTATAGTAATTTCATGCTCATAGGTAAAAACACTCAGGGCAAACTAGAAGGAAGACAGAAAATGGCTGACGAAAAATTTGATTTTACAATCGAAAATCTGGGTCCATGTACAATCGACTCTCCAATTAAACTTTCGACTGTTCACGGAGATTATACTGCAAATTATGTAAGAGATGACTCTTACATAATTAACGAAATTAACGTTTTTGATACTTCAAAACCAATTCAGTTAGATTCATCGAATTTATTGCAAAAAGCAGGACCTCGCGAAAAGATTTTCTTTGATCCCGCTCATGCAAAAGCAGGAATTTGTACTTGCGGAGGGCTTTGTCCTGGATTAAACGATGTTATTCGTGCCATTGTTCGTTGTTTGAACACACGTTACGGCGTAAAGACTGTAAAAGGTTATCAGTACGGTTATCACGGATTTTTTGCAGAAGAAGGCTACGCTCCAATTGAACTTGACCGTTATTTAATTGACGAAATTCATAAAATCGGCGGAACATATCTTGGAACAAGCCGTGGTGGCGGTCAGAGAGTTCCAGAAATTGTAGACTGTCTTGAACGCGACGGAATCAATATGCTTTTCATTCTTGGTGGTGACGGAACTCAGCGCGGTGCCTATGATATTGCCTGCGAAGTTGAAAAACGCGGTATAAAATGTGCCGTTGTAGGTGTTCCAAAAACTGTAGACAACGATCTTTTGTTTATTGACCGCTCATTTGGTTTTGAAACTGCCGTTCAGCGCGCAAAAGAAGCCGTAGCAGCCGTTCACATGGAAGCTGCCAGCCAGATTAACGGAATTGGTCTTGTAAAATTAATGGGACGTGAAGCCGGATTTATTGCAACTGAAGCAGCCCTTTCTTCTCATGAAACAAATTTCTGCTTGATTCCTGAAGTTCCTTTTGAAATGGAAGGTGAACACGGATTCCTGGCATGCCTTGAACGCCGTCTTGAAAAACGCGGACACGCAGTAATTGTTGTTTCTGAAGGTGCAGGTCAGGATTTGCTTGATTCTACAGGTGCAACTGATGCTTCTGGAAATAAAAAACTTGCAGACATTGGTCTTTACCTTAAATCTGAAATTGAAAAATATTTTAAGGCAAAGAAAATGGAAATTAACCTTAAATATATTGATCCTTCATATCAGGTACGAGCTTCTGTTACAACTGCAGCAGATTCAATTTACTGTGAACGTCTTGGAAACAACGCCGTTCATGCTGCAATGGCCGGAAAAACAAAATGTGTAATTGGACTTGTTCACGACAAATTTGTTCATATTCCAATTAAGGCTGTAACAGCACATAGAAACGCTGTTGATCCGGAAGGTTCTTTGTGGCGAGACTGTCTTGATGCAACTGGTCAGCCAATTCTTATGGTTAACGACATTAAAGCTGCTCAGGCAAAAATGGCAGCGGCTGTTGAAGGTGCTAAATCAAAGCCAAGTGAACAGAAAGCTAAAGCAAAGAAATAAAACTTTTAAACTGTATATTTAAAATGAAATTGGCTGTCTAATAAGTAATCATTCAAAATGGCACTGTTTAGACAGCCTTTTTTTTTATTTTCAAAGTTATCTCTAAAAATTGCAATTTTCAGAGATTCTCTTTTCTTAAAAAAAAAATTTTTGCCTGGCGCGTAAGGGATAGTAGCAGGCGCGAAGCGAGCCCACGCAAGCGAGGTGCAAACTTAAATAAAATTTTCAAAAATCTCCGGAAAGTTTTTTAAACTTTGAATTGCACCGAAGCGCGGAGGCTGGAGGCGAATGCCGGAACTGCGGAAAGCCCGGCCGGCACTTAGTGCCGTGTACGCCATGATTTTTTTTAGAAATAAAGGACTATTCCTACACGCGGGGTAAAATCAAGCGAAAGAATTATACCGTCGGATTCAGTTACCCCCTCGAAATTCATGCCAGTCGGCCACCAGACAAAGGCACAGCCGGTACCAACATTTATTCCGAATTTTTCGTTCAGAGGAATCTGTACATCAAGGTTTGTTGAAGCACCAAGTCCAAAATATTTAAAGCCAGCACTCATTCCGCGAATTCCAAGCGACCATGTAACATAATTGTTATTTATAAGATTAAATCCCAAATCAACTGATTCTGAACTAAAAAAACCAACAATGCCAACATGAATTGAAGCCTTGTTCCAAATTTCTGCCGTATGAAAACCTACCAACTGAGAAACGGAGCGTTTGTAAACATTTTCACCATCTGTGATTTTCATATTCAGAAAAAACGGTTCATAACTGATAAGCGTTTTTTCAATACTGAATCCTGATGCAACTAAAAATAAAGACATGAACAAAACTAAAAATCTCTTTTTCATAAAAATCTCCTTTGAAATTTTTGGGCAATGCACCGCAAAATTAAGGGTATCTCTAAAAATTGCAATTTTTAGAGGTTCCCTTAATTTTGCAAATCTTAATGCTTTGTCTTTGGTTTTTCTATACGGAGCATTATATAAAGCGAAGGTTGCCTGCTGTAGGTCAAAAAAAATATTCGTAAACTTTCAAAAAGAACTTTGCACGGCATAAAAATTATGGGAAGAGTCCGAACAACGCTTGAAATATCCGGTTTGACGGGTGTTGTGGCAGGGATTGCAGTGGGCGCGAAGCGCGACAGCATAAACGTAGCGTCATTGTTCTGACGCGGAGTATGCTGTCCGAAGGCGAATGCCGTAGCCCCGCAAAGCCCGACGGCAACTTGTTGCCGGGCCACCCGTGCAAAAAATCTTAAAATTCAGTAGTATTTTAATTCGTGAAAACAAAAATCTTGTGCTTTACGCTTCTTGTTGAAAAATCTCCGCAGGCACTGCCACTTGGAGCAGCTTGTATTGCTTCCGCACTAAAAAATGATGATTTGACCAAAGATTTATGCGATGTTCTGTTGCAGTCGTTTTCTCTTGAGGACGAGGATTTTTCTGAAATAAAAAATGGCACTGATTTTCAAAAAGGTTCTTTTTTTGCAAAAAAAATCTTAAAAATTCTAGATGGTGCACAAAATGCTATTGTGTGTTTTTCTGTTTTTGTGTGGAACAGACCGATTCTTGAAGAAATTTCCAAAATTTTAAAATCTCACGGGATTATTACGGTTGCCGGCGGACCTGAAATTACTGCTCGACCGGAAGCGTTTGAAAATTTTGACTATAAAATTGCCGGTGAAGGCGAAAATAGCGTTCCATCCCTGATTTACAAAATCATAACAAAAAAATCTTCAGAAAATCGTTCGCAAGTGCTTCCTGATTTGAACAAAATTTCTTCGCCATATCTGGATGGGACTCTGGACGTTAACGAATTTGGAGGGGTTCTTTGGGAACTTGCACGCGGTTGTCCTTTTAAGTGTTCTTATTGTTACGAATCAAAGGGCGAAAAAACTGTCCGGCTTTTCCCAATGGAAAGAATCAAAAAGGAACTTGAACTGTTTGCTAAAAAAAAAGTTCCTCAGGTTTTTGTTCTTGACCCGACTTACAATGCTGATAAAAAACGTGCCATAGAAATCTTAAATCTTATTGCACAAAAAACTCCGGATACTTTTTATTATTTTGAAGCACGAGCAGAATTTATTGACCGGGAAATGGCAAAAGCCTTTACAAAGATTCCCTGCGCAATTCAAATTGGATTGCAAACTGCAAATGAGGAAGTTGCAAAAGCCGTTCACCGCCCATTTAACCGCAAAATTTTTGTAAAAAATGTCAATTATCTTAATCAAAGCGGAGCAATTTTTGGGCTTGATTTGATTTACGGTCTGCCACTTGATACTTTAAAGAGTTTTAAAGAATCCGTTGATTTTGCAGCCATGCTTTATCCGAACAATCTTGAAATTTTCTGTCTTTCTGTTTTGCCGGGTACAGACCTTTATGACAGAAAAGAAGAATTAAAACTCACTTTCCAGCTTGAACCGCCTTACCACGTAATTCACACAGACAGATTTTCCGTCCAGGATTTAGAAACTGCGCGCAAAATTGCTCAAGGATGTTCTGTATTTTACAACGCCGGAAGGGCTGTTCCATGGTTCAATACAATCTGCAAAGCCGCAAAAATCAGGGCGAATCAGTTTTTTTTACAATTTTACGACTGGCTGACCAAAGAAAAACAGACTGATTACAATTTTTGTTGTAAAATGAAACAGGAAGAAGTAGAAAATCTACAGTTGGAGTTTATCAAAAATCTTTTTTACCAGAAAAATATCGGAAAGTTGTTTAAAGCGGCCTCTGATATAATTATATTTAATGGAGCGGTTTCCCGAAAAACTGACACAGGTAAAGATCAGTTTATAAAATTGAATTACCCTGTTGAATACGTTGATTCAGAGTATTCACTAAATCTGGAATTTTTTGTCCAGAATGTAAAAGAGAAACCTGGCAAACTTAAAATATGAAAACTATAGGCGTTTTAATCCATAGTCTTACAGTTGAATATGGTCTGAATGTTCTTAAAGGAATTGCGAATTTCTTTAAAAACAAAAATATCAGAATTCTTATTGCTCAGACAAAATCTCCTAACTGTAATTCTGGAATTTATGAATATCAGTGCTGGGCAAGTGCAGAATATCTTTTTTCAGAAGAGGTTGACGCTTTTATTGTGATTTCCGGGTCTTATTCTTCTGAAATTACAAACAGAGCACTTTCTAAATATCTTGAAAAAGTCGGAAATCGGCCGGTAATTTCTATTGGACTTGAATTAAATCTTCCGAACACCTATACAATCAAAACAGATTGCAAAGAAGCATACCGCAATATCATTTATCATCTGATTACTAAACATAATGTAAAAAAAATTGCATTTATGTCTGCAAATACCACACTTTCTACAGAAGCACTTGAACGTTACGAAGCGTATATTTCCGGTTTGCAGGCTAATAATCTTGAATTTGACCAGAAACTTGTACTGAACGGAAGTTTTACAAAAGAATCCGCAATAAAACTGATTCAAGAAAATTACAAATCCAAAGCAGAAGTTCCTTTTGAAGCAATTTTATGTGCAAATGATTTGATGGCAACAGGTACAGAACTTGCATTACAGGATTTGGGATTTTTTATTCCTGATGAAATGAAAATTTTTGGATTTGACGAAACTACTCACGCAATTAATGCAAAACCAAAACTTTCTACTATTGACCAGAAAATTTATCAGCAGGGAATTGAAGCAGCCGTGCTCGCAGAAAAAATTCTGAATGGTCAAAACTGCCCTAAAGAAACTATCATTCCAGTTGAAATCCTTTACCGCCAGTCTTGTGGCTGCATTAGTTTAAATGAACAGGAAAATGTACATCTTGACAATAAAGGGCTTTTGCGTTTTTATACCGAAAATAAAAAAAATCAGCAGTGTTCTTGTTCTAAATCTTCGGATTTTCTTTGTGCAATTGATGATATTTATAAACTTACGGACATTCCGACAGGTGTAATGCAGGAAACTTTTTATTCTCTAATAAATATGTTAAAAACAGCCGCCTTTGACTGCATGGTCGTGAGCCTTTTTGACAAAACTGAATCTGTACAAAAGGACGAAAACATCATCATTCCAGAAAAAATGAGACTTTCGATGGTTTTAAGACCTTCTAAAAATCCAGATTCAATTGACGAGAATTCAACTTATGAACCGGGAATTTGCTTTAATCCCAAGCAGACTTTATTTCCTTCTTCAACATTAAAAAATACAAGTGGCCTTTTTATGATTCAGCCGATTTTTTCCGGAGAATCAACTTACGGTTACATTCTGTGTCGTCTGGCATCTAGCAACTTTGCAATTTATTCAATTTTTTCAAAAATCATTGTGACTGCAATTGCTCAATCTTATGAATTTACAAAAACGCTCACAGAAAACACAAAACTTCAAAAAGAAAACAACCAGCTAATCAGCCACAACACTATCCTGGACAAAAAAGCAAAAACTGATGAACTGACAAAAATCCTGAATAGACGCGGTTTTATGAATCAGGGGCAGAAAAGCATAAACTTAAGCCTTGAAAATGAATGCAACGGTCTTGTTTTCTTTGCGGACATGGATGGACTCAAAAAAATCAACGACACTTATGGCCACGAAACCGGTGACCGTGCCATCCAGGAAATGGCAAATTCGCTCAAAAAAGGATTTAGGGCCAACGACATTGTCGGTCGTCTCAGCGGAGACGAATTTGCAGTAGTTGCCCCAGGCATGAACCTTGAAAACGCAGCAAAACTATGCAGCAAAATATTAAAAAAATGCACTGACCGCGCTCAAAAAGCCGGATTTAAGTTTAAACTGTCATGCAGTTTTGGATACGTAGAATACAGTTCCGAATCAAAAGACTTGAAACAACTACTTTCCAAAGCCGATGAACTTTTATACAAAGAAAAAAAACAAAAAAAGGAAGTCGAAAATATTGCACAAAAATAAGGGAACCTCTAAAAATTGCAATTTTTAGAGGTATCTTTAAAAACAAGCATAAAATCAAAAATACAAAAAATATAAAAGAAGTAAAAGGCTGACTAAAAAGTAGTGTCATGCTGAATTTATTTCAGCATCTATTGATAAATAGATTCCGAATAAAGTTCGGAATGATGTTGGTTCTAGGATTCCGAAACAGAATGATACTAGAATATGAACTTCCTGGACAGTCTCTCTGATATTTTTGATTTTTAAATAATTTCCCCACACAACAGCGTTTTTTTCAGGAGGCATGCCCCCTGAACACATGCTGAAAAAGAGAGGGGAGGAGGTATATCGTGGAAAAAATTTCAGCTAGAAAAGATGTTCCTGCAAAAGATAAATGGAACCTGGATTCACTTTTCAAATCTGATGAAGAATGGGAAGTGGCTTTAAAACAATTGCCGGCTTACACAAAGAAAGTTACAGAATTCAAGGGAAAACTTGGCGAAAATGCAGAAACTTTTCTGCAGGCACTAAAGGCTCTTGAACAAGCCGAATTAAAACTTGAAACAGTGTATCACTACGCATCTTTAAAGCACGAAGCAGATGAAGATGATTCAACTGCCACAACGCAAGACGGAAAAGCCACAATGGCGTACACGGATTTTTGTGCTCAGATAAGTTTTTTTGATCCTGAATTGCAGTCCATTGACGAAAAAAAATTGCGCGAATGGATTGCCCGTCCGGAATTTGCAGATTACAAAATCTACGTGGAAAAGCAACTTTACTTAAAATCATTTATTTTGAGCGAAAAAGAAGAGCGCATCCTTTCACTTCAATCTACAGCGGCACAAACACCGTACAATGCTTTCAGCGTGCTAACAAATGTTGATATGAATAAAACTTTTGGAAGCATAAACGTAAACGGCAAAGAACAACAGCTTACAGAAACAACATTTGGACTTTTAATCCGCAGCCAGGACAGAAAAGTCCGCGAACAAACCTACAAACAGTACTACAACAAATTTGAAGAAAATCAAAACACAATCGCGGTCCTGTATTCAGGTTCAGTTTATCAAGATATTTTTAACGCAAAGGCTCGTGGTTTTAATTCCAGCCTGCACGCAGCACTTTACGGTAACAAGGTTCCAGAATCAGTTTACCGCAACTTAATCGACTGCATTCACAAAAATCTGCCTGCCCTTCACGATTATTACAGTTTGCGAAAAAAAGTTTTAGGAGTGGACGAACTGCGCCACTACGACGTTTATGTTCCTTTGACAAAAACTGCCGAAATGCACACAACTTTTGAACAGGCTGTAGAAATTTGCCGCAATGCCCTGTCTCCGCTGGGTAAAGAGTACACAGACCGTTTTTGCAGTGGACTTTTAGGCGGATGGACAGACCGTTACGAAAATATTGGCAAACGAAGCGGAGCTTTCAGTTCCGGCTGTTATATTGGTGACCCGTTTATCCTTTTGAATTACAAAGAAGACAATATCCGCGACGTGTTTACAGTTGCACACGAAGGCGGACATTCTATGCACAGCTGGTATTCCGTTCACAATAATCCTTTTATGTGCTACGAATACACAATTTTTGAAGCAGAAGTCGCCTCTACTTTCAACGAAGAACTGGTCTTTGAATATCTTTTGAAAAACGCAAAAGACACAGAAACAAAAAAATATCTTCTTGCAATGCGTGCCGATGACATTCTTGCAACGCTCCACCGCCAGACAATGTTTGCAGAATTTGAACTTAAAGTTCATGAAATGGTAGAAAATGGAACTCCACTTTCTGCAGAAATTTTGCGCAAAACTTACCGCGAACTTCTTGAACTTTATTTTGGTCCGGAAATGCACTTTGAACCAAATTCCGACATGGAAGGACTGCGAATTCCTCATTTTTACACGGCATTTTATGTGTACAAATATGCAACCGGAATTTCAGCTTCAATGGCCCTTGCCCACCGCGTTGTAAATGGCGGCGACAAAGAACGCGAAGATTATTTCAAATTCCTGAAGTCCGGCGGTTCGCGCTACCCTATCGAAAGCCTGAAAATTGCCGGCGTTGATATGACCACCACGCAACCAGTTCAAGCCGCCTGCGATGAATTTAAAAACATCGTTGACCAGCTGAAAACTTATTTTAAGGAACCCTCTGAAAATTGCAATTTTTAGAAAATCGCGATGTTTTAATTAGTTTTCTAAGGGCGCATTTTTGCTCCGCTACGGCATTGCCTGCGCTTTGCAAAAACCGGGCTTTTCGCAATTCCGCTGTTCGCTACAAACCCACCCGGCAAAAATGCCCCTTGTAAAATAAAATTTTCTGCTTTACCGCAAGACTTTCCCCTAAATAAAAAATGCAAAGAATGCCGGTCGTGTTCGCCTTCGGCGTTGCTACAATCCCATTGCGCGCAGACAAAAATTTATTTTCTAAAGTAAACCTGTAAAAAAAGAAGGTAAAATTGCGTAAGGCTATGGAACACCGAAGGGCATTTGTTTCAACAAATGCCCTAAGAAGCCCGCAGGCACACCATTTGTGTGCCGAGGACTTTGAGCGCATAGCGAAGTGTGGAACAGCCGCCCCAAAGGGGTACGCCCGAAGAAAAAAAAATCTAAAGAAGCAAAATTTTTTCGCCGATATTTTAAATGATAATTTTAGTTTGGAGTTTTTATGAATAAATCTGAATTTGAAAAAAAACTGGCAATTGTTCCAAAAGCTGAACTTCATTTACATCTTGAGGCGGTAATTTCTTTAGATGGAGTAAAAAAACTCTACAAAAATAAATTTGGAAAGGAAATGTCAACTCAGGAGCTGACAGAACTTTTTTCTTATGAAGATTTAAACGGATTTATTCAAGCATTTTTGAAAATTCAGGGAATGTACAGTTCTGTTGAAGATTTTAACCTTGTTTTTGATGAACTGGAAAAATATCTTATTGCAAACGGAATTGTTTACGCGGAAGTTTTTTATGCTCCTTCCGCATTTTTAAAGATGGGCTTTAAATATGAAGATATGATTAAAATTTTCCACGAAAAATGTTCGGCAATCAAAGCAAAAAACGGAATTACCGTAAAACTTTTGATGGATGTCAGCCGTACTTTTGGTTGTGAAAACGCAATGAATAATTACAATCTTTTAAAACAATATCCTTGCGAAGATGTAATAGGAATTGGTCTTGGCGGTGCGGAAAGTAAAGGTCCTGCAAAAGATTTTGAAAAGGTTTTTGCACAGGCTCACAAGGACGGATTCCATGCGGTTGCACATGCCGGCGAAGATGTTGGTCCGCAATCAATCTGGGATTCTATAAATTATCTTCATTCGGAGCGAATTGGCCACGGTTTAACTGCAATGCAGGACGAAAAACTGATGGATGAACTGTCTTCAACAAAACTTCCGGTTGAAATTTGTATTACAAGCAATACTTTTACAAAAAAAATCGTTACAAAGGCCAGCGAACATCCGGTAAAAAATTATTTTGACCGCGGAATGGTCGTTACAATCAACACTGATGACCCGGTTTTCTTTAAAACAACCCTCCTTGACGAATACTGGTTGTGCTACAAAGAATTAGGATTTACCACGGAAGAAATCAAAAAACTCATTGAATATTCTTTTTCTGCATCATTTCTTTCCGACAAAGAAAAATCTGACTACATCAATAAGGTAAATCAGACTTTTGCACTTTAAGATTTATGACTGAGTCTAATAATGCCACGTCAGGCGGCGACAACACACGAAATAATGCTAATGCCACGCCAGGCGACGGAGGCATCACACAAAACAATAATACCACGTCCACTGCACACATTGAAAAATACTACAACAAATTCAACGAAGACCACCGGCTGACAACACGTCACGGAATTGTGGAATTCACCGTCACAATGCAGGCCATAGAAGATTGCGCCGAAGAACTGCGTCTGTCACGTGGGGATGCACGGCATAGTAATAATGTCACGTCACTCGCCGAAGGCACCCCTGCACTGCATAGCAATAATGTCAATTCCACCCCGCTCAAAATTGCAGATATTGGAGCCGGAACCGGACGGTATTCCATCGCATTGGCACAAAAAGGCTACGACGTAACCGCTGTGGAACTAGTCAAACACAATCTGGAAGTTCTGCGCTCAAAACATCAAAACGTAAAAACCTGGCAGGGCGACGCACGCAACCTTCACTTTCTGCCGGATAACACTTTCGACATAACGTTGCTTTTTGGTCCACTTTACCATTTGCACGGCACGGAAGAAAAACTCAAAGCTATAAAAGAAACCATGAGAATCACAAAAAAAGGCGGAAAAATCCTGATTGCCTACGTTATGAACGAATACAGCGTCATTTCTTATTGTTTTAAAACTCATCACTGGCAGGAAGTTGCCCAAAAAAACGGCCTTACCGAAGATTTTCACACAATTTCCACCCCCGATGAACTTTACGATTATGTCCGACTTTCAGACATCAACAATCTCAATCAGCTTGCCGGCCTCAAACGGCAGAAAATCATAGCACCGGACGGTCCTGCAGATTATATGCGCCGCGAACTCAACGAAATGTCCGCTACCGAATTTCAAGCCTTTATAGACTTTCAAAAAGCAAATTGTACCCGCCCCGAACTTTTAGGTGCCAGCAGTCACATCGTAGACATTTGTACGTTTTAAAGGGAAGCTCTAAAAATTCGATGTTTTAATTCGGGCGTGCCCCTAAAGGGTCGCGCTTTCCGCAATTTTGGCATTCGCCTCCAAAGTCCTCGCCACGCAAATTGCGTGCCTGCGGGCTTCCGCTTCGTTTTTTGAAAAAAACTTCGCGGTTGCTCCAATCGCTCACGCAAAAAGTGTAAAAATTTCAATTTTTTTTTCAATTTTTTGTCTTTTTTTTTACAAACGAATCAATATTAATATTGCAGTCCTCTAAAAAAACTATCAGGACAAAGATACCTCGCAAAATTACTTTTGGAGAAATTATGAAAAACACATTTCTTTTTATTTTAATCGCAAGTTTATTTATATCCTGTAATTTAAATCCCGGAACAGAAAATAAAAATAATCAAAAAAATATTTCTTTTTCTGCTGCTACCTGGAACCTTCAGGAATTTTTTGACGCAAACACTCAAGGCTGCGAATACAAGGAATATCAAAACACAGCAAAATGGACAAAAGAAAAATATTATGAACGTCTGGAACGCACTTGCAGTGTCATCAAAACAATTAATGCCGACGTTTATTTTTTTGAAGAAATAGAAAACGAAGCCGTCCTTTATGATATTTCAAATCAACTTGCCGGAAATTCCTGGAATTCTTCCAAAAACTGGAATTACGCCTGCTTTGCAAAAGAAGAAGGTTCTGCTATCGGGAACGCTATCGTTTCAAAATTCCCGCTTTCAGAAGTAAAAACACACTGCATAGACATTCGCACTCAAAAAAAGGCACAACCTTCAGTGCGCCCGGTTTTACAGGCAACACTGGAAGTTAAAGGCAAAAACATAACATTGTTCAGCTGTCACTGGAAGTCAAAATCCGGTGGCGAAGCAGAATCAGAAATCTGGCGTGACTGGCAGGAATTTTCTGTTGCAAACCAAATTTCGAAAATTTCGGGAACTTTTATACTTGCTGGCGACTTTAACCGCAGTGCAGAAGATTTTGTCACGGATTTTTCAGGCTCAGAAAAGCAAAATACAATTTTCCGCGGCTTTGAAATCATAAAAATTTACAATCCGTTTTTTTTACCGGACGGAACTTTCAGCACGCAAAATGGCACTTATTATTACAAAAATTTCTGGGAACGAATAGACAATTTTTTCTGCAGTTCAGACGTAGAAATTTTAAATTTCCGCCCAGAAACCGGCGCATGGACTGACGAAAATTATCTGCCTGTCCCCTATTCAATTTACAGCAGAAAAGGCTATTCCGACCATTTGCCCTTAGTCTGCACTATAAAATTATAGAAATTCTTAGTTTTTTTTGCATTTCTTCCTGAAAATTCAAAGAAATTAAAAATAAAACTATGAAATATATAAAAATCGTTTATACTAAAAGGAGATTTAATAAAGTAAAATGAAAAATTTTCAAAATGTACAATCAGAATTAAAGTCAAAATCACGCTTTTTTATGATTCCAAGAACCACAAATTATTGGTTCTATGACTCTCATGCGCACAGCCTCTTCTCTATAGAAAAAAAATCTTACAACGAGTTGTTTAAAACGCAACATCCGCCACAAAATTTTTTCTCTGACAAATCCATAAATCAAAGTTCCTACCTGCTAAATATCTGCAACAACATATTAAAAAATCAAAATGACGAAACAAACCTTACTGTTCAAGACAATGCCTGCACAATAATGATAAACACAAGCAACCGCTGCAATCTGAACTGTGCCTATTGTTACAGAAATAAAAGCTCACCGGATGTAAATAATATAGAAACAATCCGTAAGACAATTAACTGGGCGATGAAAAAGTACAAGCCAAATGCTTCAAAATTTGACTTTACCTACTCCATGAGTTCTGAATCTTCGGTTGATTTGCAGATTTTGAATAAAGTTTTGGAAGATTATGTTCACTACGAACCTCAGGAATTTTATAAAAAAGACATTCAATCAGCAAAAATCGCGGATTTTTTCAAAGCACTTCACCGTGATTTTGATTCCGTCAAACCTGAAATTTTTGAAAACATAGAATCAGAAGATTGTTCTTCCCTGGTAAAAATTTTAAACAGTCTGCTCCCAAAAAAAAATCTCTATGAAATTCTGGGAATGTCCATCGGAATGTTCAGAGAAAGCATGCAAAACGAAATTCAAAACCGGAACAATTATTCCGCGTGGAAAGCTTACAGAGTAAATCGCTGGATTTTAGAAGTTAAATACGGAGAATTTATTGATTTCAGCAAAAAAGGCACTCCGCAATATCCTTCGTTCAGTATTTTTACAAACGGAACTTGTGCTTCTGATGATTTTATTCATTTAATCAAAAAAAGTGGAATAAATCCGCTTTGGATAAGCATTGACGGACCAAAAGACGTTCACGATTACAACAGAAAATTCAAAAATGGAAACGGCTCGTACGATGAAATTGTCAAAAATATAGGAATTTTCAAAAAAGAAGAAATTTCACTGTGCGCATCGGCAGTTTTAACGTCGCATTATCCAAATCCACTGGAAATTGCACTTCATTTAAAAGCTTTAGGATTCAAAAAAGCAAACCTGACGACAGTCCGCCCCGGAAGTCCGGTGTCATTTACGTTGGAAAATGTTGACTCATTATTAAAAGGCTACACAAAATTATTTCAGAAATTCAAACAGGACGCCCTCAACAATGATTTTTCGTTAATGGACTTTTTGGAAGATGATTACTGCGTCGGCCCGATTAAATTAATTTTATCAAGAACAAAGCTGGTAAGGCGGTGCAATCTGGATAATCAGCTGGTAATAAATGCAAAAGGCGACATTTACAACTGCCTGTACTTTGAATCAGAAAATGTTAACAAAATCGGGAACATAGACACAGAAATAAAGTCAGACGACAGCGACAAAAGCGTTGCTTCAAGAGCTCCATGCAGCAAATGCTGGGCACGATATTTGTGTGGCGGGACATGCTTTCACGGTTCATTAAAACAAACAGGCTCGCTTCTTGGCGTAGAACCGGTGGAATGTAAAATCAGAAAACATTTTGCAAAACTCAGCCTTGATTTCATCATTTTCTGCAAAGAAAACAAAATTGATTTGTAAAAAATGCAATGTATTTTGCATTAAATAGAAAAAGTGGAGGTAAAAATGGGATTTTTTACTAAAAAACACGATGGCTTAAATACTTTTGTATTTAACGTGGACGACTACGCTGAACTCACCTACGATCAGCTTATCGAGGTAAACGGCGGTTGTGGTAGCTCTGGCAGAAGTACCACATCTTACGGCAGAACTGGTGTTACAGGACCAATTTCATCCAGCAAGACATCTTCAGGAAGTTATGGCGGTTGCGGAGGAAGTTCTGGTGGCTCAACTTCATCAAGCCGCTGCTCAACATCAAGCAGTTACGGTGGCTGTGGAGGAAGTAACGGCTCTAAAGCTTCAACTTCAAAAACACTAAGCAGCACATACGGCGCATGCGGTGGCAGTGCTTCAAGCTCGGCAAGTTCTTTAAGAAGCACGACAGTCACAAGCACTTACGGTGCGTGCGGTAGTAGCGGAAAAGGCTCGTCATCTTCTGCATCAACACAGACAAGCACTACTACAACTACAGTAACAACAAACACAGGAACACTTGCAGGGTCAAAAGAGGACTTCTTAGAAATTGTGTCAGAACTTGACGGAACCCCTTATGTGTATGGTGGTAATGATCCTGAAACCGGACTTGATTGTTCAGGAATCGTTATCTATGGCCTTGAGCAGCAGGGCAATGATATTGCAGATCAAAGTGTAAATGAACTTTACCATAATGGTGAAATAATTGAATACATTACAGCCGAAGAAGCAGAACCAGGAGATTTACGTTTCATACTTGATAAAGATGGTAATGCAGAACATGTCCAAGTAATTCTAAACGATGAAGGTTCTAGATTAAATGCAACAGGAACTGAAATTAACACAATTAACAATCCTGGTATTATAGAAACATTAGATGGACCAGTACCATCTTCAGGCGTCTATGGGAGATTAAAATTTAATGACTAAAAAAATTTTATTTTTTGCAGGTTTTCTTTTACTTTGCATTCCTTTGTTTTCACTTGAAAACCGAATTAACGTTTTTTTGACAAATTTCTTTGATGAAAAGGAATTTTCTGTTGAAGAATATCAGTATCAGAATGATAAGGTTTGCTTTGCATACTACTCGAAGGACAGTAACGACAAAATTCAAAAGGCAATTGTTTTTAAGATAAAAGAAAACTCGATTGAACCACTTTTATTTATTAATGAAAACAAGG
Organism: bacterium; assembly: GCA_963648145.1. GTDB lineage: Bacteria > Spirochaetota > Spirochaetia > Treponematales > Treponemataceae > Treponema_D. The sequence goes on from CAVJCY010000001.1 coordinate 26,646, forward strand.
TCTTTAATTCAACAAAACTTCTTTCAGCTCCGGATGTTAAAAATCATGAGTTTTATGGCTGGACACCAAGAATAACCAGCACAAAAAATACTCTTAAATTAACTGTAGATTTTTACATGGACGGTGGTGAAAGTGTCGCTGATCCATTGTTCTTTGAACTTAAAAATGGCGTTTTTGAAAGATGGTTCTTTCCGAAATCTGAATTGTAAAATCCGACGGGGATTACCCGAAAAGTCTTTGACTTTATGACAAATTTAAGGGAACCTCTAAAAATTGCAATTTTTAGAGGTTCCCTTAATAAAAAAAGTCTATTAGTTAAATGATTAAATAAAGTTTATGAATAATAAAAAGAGGTAAAATATGGGGTTTTTTAGTAAAAAACACGATACGTTAAATACTTTTGTATTTAATGTAGAGGATTATGCCGAACTCACCTACAAGCAGCTTGTTGAAGTAAACGGCGGTTGCGGAAGTGGTTACAGTTCTGGCAAGAAATCAGTATCTTACGGCAAAACTGGCGTTACAGGTCCTTCAAGTTCTTCATGTAGCAAATCGTATTCAAGCACTAATGGCGCGTGCGGAGGAAGTTCAGGTTCTATAACTTCATCAAGCCGTAGCACAACATCAAGTACTTACGGTGCCTGCGGAGGAACTTCAAGTTCTTCAAAAGTAACAGTCACAAATGGAAACAGCGGAAACAGTACCGTAACACCTGTAATAATCCCGCTTTCTCCAAACGAATACGACTTGATTAGCGTTAATGGAGAATGTGGAAATACAATACAAGTTGCCAAAAGCTTTAACGAAACAACTATCAAAGCTACGGTTCCGAAACAATATCAGGAAAAAGCCTTAGAACAACTCAAAAAAGAAGAAAAAGCAGGTCTGTACGGCTCTCCAACAGATAGCAAACGAATGACAGCACGTCCTTGTGAAAAAACCGCTCTTCAGGATGTTCATACAGGAGTAGATATTGGGGCTATCACGCCTGGCGTCAAAGGGGATCCGATTTTCGCAGTTTCGGACGGCAAGGTTTTAAGAGTTGGATTAACAGGTTCTGACAGCACTCGTTTGGAACAAAGTTTACCAAATGGTGCAAATGATGGAAAAGACACAGCTGTATATCAACATGCAGAATTTATTGTCAGCGAAGGTGACACTGTCAAAAGAGGTCAGATTATTGGTTATATGAGCGATAAGGGTACTCCTGGACAAGTACATTTACATTTTGAAATAAGGGCTGGTGGTGTTTATGCAGGTAAAGATGCTTCTAAAGTTGTAGATCCAACGGACTATATGCCAGATTCGTATTATTACGAAAATTAATTTTTAAGGAAAATGTATGAAAAACCAGAAATCATTATTAATTTTGTTGTTGTGTCTGCTTTTTGCAGCGTGTTCAAAAAAAAGTGAGATTGTAAGTTTTCAGGATAAAAATGACTCTCAGTTTTATGCAGAGATTGCTTCTGTTAGAAAAGAGGTAAATCAGAAAAATAAAATTTCACAGGAAGAAATTACAAAAACGATAGAACCTACTGCCGACGAAAATGAAAATTCACAGGAAAATCAAATTCAGGAAACTGAAAATACGGAAATGGGAAATAATTTTCAAAATGAAACACTTAAAGAAAATTCTTCTATTTCTTCAAACTCAGAAAAAGTAGATTACGAAATAAATCCTGATGACACAAAATACGACGACGACATTACAACAGAATTTTCTTTGCATAAAGAAAATGAATTGGAGTTCATTCTTTATCATAATTTGCGAAATGTAGAAGAAATTGACTGGAAAGCTCATGAAGTTTTTAAAGACTGGTCTACTTCTACCAGAGTTTCAAAATGGTGCAAACAAAAATATTCTGAAATTGATTTGCTTTGGAATTACCGAAATGGTGCAATTCTACAGATGACCACGGAATCTCCGGAATGGGAAACAAAACGCGGCGTAAAAGTTGGCGATCCGATAGAAAAAGTTACTGAATTGTATGGACCTGATTCGTATATTTTTGTATGGGATTATGAAAAAGAAGAATATAAAAAAACGACTTTTGATGAAAATTCAAGTTTTTCATTGCTCGTCACAAATGACTTTCAATCACTGAATGCAGGAAATAAAATTGAAGAAGAAATGATGTCTATGGTTTTTCATCAAAAAGATGGAATTATCTGCAAAATAGAAATTTACTGTCATAGTTAGGCGGTAAAAACTTCCATCCTGAATCTTCTAAAATTAAAAAAGTGTATTAAAAAATAATTTAAAAATATTACAAAAAAAATCTAAGGAAAATGTATGAAAAACCAGAAATCATTATTAATTTTGTTGTTGTGTCTGCTTTTTGCAGCGTGTTCAAAAAAAAGTGAGATTGTAAATTTTCAGGATAAAAATGACTCTCAGTTTTATGCAGAAATTGCTTCTGTTAGAAACGAGGTAAATCAGAAAAATAAAATTTTACAGGAAGAAAATGCAGAAGCAACTTCGATTGCAGATGAATCAACACAGGAATCAGAAAATTCAGAAGAAAGCTCAACTATTGAAAATAAAATTAATGGTACAAATGTTAATGAAGTTGAAAAACTGGATTATGTAATTGATACTGATGATTCTCCATACGATGATGCAACAACGACGGAATTTTCTTTGCAAAATGTTTATGGTCAGAAGTGTATTCTTTATCACAATATCAGAAAAATAGAAAATCTTGATTATGCTAATTATAAGGAATACAAAGACTGGGAAACACCGTACAAAACGCTGGAATATTCTGGAATCAGTTTTATGTGGGTTTATGATGATGGAACAATTCTACAGATGACCACGGAATCTCCGGAATGGGAAACAAAACGCGGCGTAAAAGTTGGCGATCCGATAGAAAAAGTTACTGAATTGTATGGACCTGATTCGTATATTTTTGTATGGGATTATGAAAAAGAAGAATATAAAAAAACGACTTTTGATGAAAATTCAAGTTTTTCATTGCTCGTCACAAATGACTTTCAATCACTGAATGCAGGAAATAAAATTGAAGAAGAAATGATGTCTATGGTTTTTCATCAAAAAGATGGAATTATCTGCAAAATAGAAATTTACTGTCATAGTTAGGCGGTAAAAACTTCCATCCTGAATCTTCTAAAATTAAAAAAGTGTATTAAAAAATAATTTAAAAATATTACAAAAAAAATCTAAGGAAAATGTATGAAAAACCAGAAATCATTATTAATTTTGTTGTTGTGTCTGCTTTTTGCAGCGTGTTCAAAAAAAAGTGAGATTGTAAATTTTCAGGATAAAAATGACTCTCAGTTTTATGCAGAAATTGCTTCTGTTAGAAACGAGGTAAATCAGAAAAATAAAATTTTACAGGAAGAAAATGCGAATACAACAGTGCCTACTGTCGAAGAAATTGAAGAAACCCCGAAAAATCAAATTCAGGAAACAGAAAATACGGAAATAAAAAATAATCTTCAAAATGAAACAGTTGAAGAAAAAACTTTTATTTCTTCCCAAACAGAAAAACTGGATTATAATCCAAATTTTGATGACACAAAATACGACGACGACATTACAACTGAATTTTCACTGCATAGAGAAAATGGACCGGAAGTTATTCTTTATCATAATTTGCGAAATATAGAAGAAATTGACTGGAAAGCGCATGAAGTTTTTAAGGACTGGTCTACTCCTACCATAGTTTCAAAATGGTGCAAACAGGAATTTTCGGGAATTGATTTGCTTTGGAATTATGATAATGGTCTGATTCTAAAAATTGTCACGGAATCTCCGGAATGGATTACAAGGCACGGTATAAAAGTCGGCAATCCTATTCAAAAGGTTTTTGATTTTTACGGCAAATTTTCTGATATTTTCGTCTATAACGAAAAAGAAAATATGTATGAAAAAACGGTTGATAATGAATATCAGGAATTTTCGCTTCTTGTTTCAGACGAATCTCAATCTCTGAATGCTGGAAATATGGTCGCAGAAGAAATGATGACTATGATTTTTTATCAAAAAGATGGAATTATCTGCAAAATAGAAATTTACTGTCACAGTTAGGTAGTCTCTAGTTTTATTTAAAAAAGGAATTTATAAATGTTCAAAATAAAAAGTATTATTCAACATGATGAATCCGATTGCGGAATTGCCTGTATTGCATCGATATTACATTATTATGGCAAGGACGTTTCAATCCGGAAAATCAGGGAAAAAGCTGGCACAGACAGTGTCGGAACATCGGGGTTTGGAATTATTAAAGCCGCGGAATATTTTGGTTTGTCCTGCAAAGGAATAATGTTTTCCGAAAAAGAAAAAATCAAAACATTGCAGTTTCCTGCAATCCTTCACTTAAAATGGGACGGGCACGAACATTATGTAGTTCTTTACAAAATAAACAAGAAAAAAGTTTACATTAATGATCCCGCCTTAGGTTTGACGACTGAACCGCTGGAAAGTTTTTTGAAAAAGTGGTCTGGAATAACGTTTTTATTGTTTCCGAATTCAAATTTTGAAAAAGGTAGCGACAAAAAGGGATTTTTTACAAGATTTCTAAGTTTATTGAATCCTTACAGGAAATATATTGTAGAAACTTTTATCGCAAGTATTTTTCTTTCTTTGTTTGGAATAGTTACGTCGTTGTATTTCAGATTTTTGATTGATGAAGTTTTGTATTCACAAATTAAATCGACATTAAATCTGTGTTCAATCTGCTATTTATTCATAGTTATTTTTCAGGTACTTTTGAATTTTTGTAGAAGTCAGATTTTGACTTACTTAGGGTCAAAAATTGATGTTACTTTAGTTTCTGATTTTTATCTTCATTTGTTGAAGTTGCCTTTGAGTTTTTTCCAAAAAAGAAAAACTGGCGAAATTTTATCACGATTAAATGATGCGAATACAATCAGGAATGCTATTTCTTCGACACTTTTGTCTATCGCCATTGACGCGGTCATGATTTTTGTCGGGGCAGCCTTTATGGTAAAAATGGGTTCTATTTTACTGCCACTTTCAATGATTTCAGTGATTTTGTCGGCAATCTTAGTTTATATTTTGAAAAGGCCGTTCAAAAGAATGATTCACGAACAGGCATCCGTCGAAGCTGATAAAAACGCCTCGATGTATGAAGCAATAAACGGAATTACAACAATTAAAGGACTTGCAACAGAAGACAAAGCATTTTACAGATCTGAAAGTAAAATTGTAGAATCCGCTCAGAAAAATCTTAAATTAAGAAAACTCGGAAATATGCAAAACGCACTGCAAACTTTTATTTCATCTTGCGGAACACTAGGTATTTACTGGGTCGGAAGTTTTTTGATTTTTCAAAATAAGATTACGCTTGGTCAGTTGATTTCCTTTACAACACTTTCGGGGTATTTTTTGGGACCTTTAAGTCGACTTTTGACCATGCAATCTTACTGGCAGGAAGTTTTTGTTTCTGCGGAACGACTTTCAGATGTTTTGGATATTGCGGAAGAAGACGAATCTCAAAAAAACTGTGAAGATGCAAAAAATCTGCTTGGTGATATTGAATTCAAAAATGTGTGTTTTTCGTACGGAACGAGAGGAAAAACAATAAAAAATGTTTCTCTGAAAATTCCTTCTGGTAAGAAAATTGCATTTGTAGGACTTTCAGGATCTGGAAAATCAACTTTGCTAAAACTTTTGATGAAATTCTATTCATACGATGAAGGCGGAATTTTTATCGACGGAAAAGAAATCACAAATTATACGAATGATTCTTATAGAAGTAGAATTGGTTACGTGCCTCAGGAAAGTCTGCTTTTTAGCGGTACAATTGAAGAAAATATTGCCTGGGGGTATTACGGTGCGCGAAAAAAAGAAATTTTTGATGCTGCGATTGCTGCCCAGTCTTTTGATTTTATAAATGCACTGCCTGATAAGTTTAACACAGTTGTTGGTGAACAAGGTGCGACTTTATCCGGTGGAGAACGGCAGAGAATTGCGCTGGCAAGAATTCTTATTCGGAATCCGGACATAATAATTTTGGACGAGGCGACTGCAAGCCTTGATAGTATTTCTGAACAGAAAATTATGGATACTGTTTATCAAAGAATCCAGGACAAAACTGTAATTATGGTTGCTCACAGACTTTCAACTATACGTGACTGCGATTGTATATTCGTTTTTGAACATGGTGAACTTATTGAACAGGGAACTCATGATTTTTTGCTGAAGAAAAATGGTAAATATTCTCAAATGTGGAATGCTCAGAATGAAAAAAGTAATTGTGTTAAGACATCAGCATGAAATGAAATTCTCAAGGGAGTTTTTTCAATTGAAAATTCCTAAAGAATTGTCAGTTATAATTTATCTTATTGTAGCGGTTTGTTTTGTTACAATTTCGGTAGTTCTGTTTGGACAAATCGATGATGTAATTAAGACGAGTGGTTTTGTGAGGACTAAAGAAAATGTTTCCTCTGTTAGAAATGTAATTGCCGGTAAAATTGTAGAACTAAATTATAATCCCGGGCAGAAAGTTTCTAAAGATGACGTTTTGTTTAAAATTGATTCGACGGAATATGAAGCTCAAAAAAATATTCTTGTTCGGCAAAATGATGATATTCAGAAGAAAATTGTCGGTTTGCGTAATTTATGTGATTCTTATAAATGCAACGTTAATTTGTGTGATGTTTCGGACTCTTTGTCGTACAGCAGATTTGAAGCGTATTTAAAGAACAAAGAAGTTTTGGAAATAAAAGTTCAACTTGCTCAAAAAGAATACAATTACGAAAATCAAAAACCTGAAAGTCTAAAAAATCCGTTTGAAACAGAAATGCAATTTCAATCTTATTGTCTTGCGACCGCGGAATTAGAAAGTTATAAGAGAAATTTTATTTCGGCCATTAATTCAGAATTAAATGAAAAACTTCTGACAGCCTACGATTTGCAGCAGAGTATAACAAAACTTGACAATCAGAATATTTTTTTGGAAGTGAAATCTCCCGTAAATGGATATGTTCAGGAATTATCATCTTTGAATGTCGGGGATTATCTTGAATCGAACTCGAAAGTATTAAATATAGTTCCAAATGATAATAAAAATTTTCGCGTAGAAATTCAGCTTTCGCCAAAAGATATGGGAAAAATTGCGCTGAACCAAAAAGTTAAATACAGACTTTCGGCATTTCCCTTTTATGAATACAAGGGAGCAGAAGGCGTCATCACTTCGATTGATCCTGATATAAGAACTTCGTCAGACGGAAAAAATGTTTATTATTCGGTTTACGCCGATATAGACAGAACTGAATTTTCCAATAAACGCGGTGAGATTTTTCCGGTCAGAGCTGGACTTGAAACTGATGCCAGAATTGTTCTCGAAAGAAAACCAATTATTTATTATGTTTTGAAAAAACTTGATTTTTTGAATTAAGGAAACCTCTAAAAATTGCAATTTTTAGAGGTAACTCTGAAAGCACGATGTTTTTATTCGTGCTGTATCAACGAGTTAAAACTCGCACATATCACAAAATAAAGCATTGTAAATGATTTTTTAGAGATACCTTAATTTTCTCCAAAAGGAATATTAAAAAATGTTAAACAAAAAGTTATTTAAAAAAGTAAGAACCATTGCAAAATTTATAGTTTTTGCAGTGGTTTTAAATCGCGGATTTTGTATTTCTCTTTCAGAGTTGATTGAAATTTCTATGCAAAATAATCCGGATATAATTTCTGCAAAAATTAATTATGATTCGGCAATTTTGTCGGCAAAGACTTTGGACGGAATTTTTGCTCCTGGTATTACATTTTCTTCCTCAGCGACTCTTCCTAAAAATTATGAATGGAACACAAATCCTGATTATTTTTCGGGGAACGTAAATTTTTCACAACCGTTACCCGGCGGAACTTCACTTTCGTTAAGCGGGAGTTACTCACTGAATTCGCCTTCAGCTATGTCGAATATGTCGGAGCGGTTTGTTTATCACACTCAGAGCATAAATTTTACGATTTCTCAAAGTCTTATGCCGTTCTGGGCTCAAGGAAAAAATCAAGATCCAACAATTTTATCTGCAAAACAACACTCAGAATATTACAAACTGCAACTGCTTTATACTCAAAAAAATATTCTTCAAAATCTTGTTCAGAATTATGCATTTCTTCAAATTTATGAAAATCAAATCAAAATCTATAAAAACATGATTGAACTTTACAATGAACAAATAAAAGCCTTGGAAGAATTAAAAAATGACGGCTGCACGAATCAAGCTAAAATCACTGAACTTGAAAATTCAAAATGGAATTATGAAGAAGATTTAATTTCTATCCAATCAAATTATCTTTCGTGCACTCAAAATCTAAAAAATATCTGTGCATTTGATTTTGAAAATGAAAACGATAACGATTTTTACACCGAAGAAATTTCTTCGGAAAATTATTTTCAACATTTGGATGCCCTTGAGTGTACTGCAACAGATCCTCTGGAAGAAATTTATAAACTACAAATTGAAATGCTGCAAAATTCCCGGACAAAAGAGAAACAGACTTCTGCCCCTACCCTTAATTTTTCTCTTCAAAGTGGATGGATTTCTGACTCGGTAATAAATTCACAGTGGACAAATGCCTGGGGCTCTGAAAATTCAAAAACTCCGACCTGGAGTGCAGGAATTTCTGTGAATCTTTCGCCTTTGATAAATTCTGTCGCTGCACAAAATAAACAAAAATATAAGAAAAATCTTGAAACTGCCAAAAACTCCTATATTTCTTATTTACAGAAAAAAGATTTTTCGCAAAAAAATTATGCAATCTTAATCAAAAATTATTCTGAGCAATTGAACACGGTTTCAAAACTTTATGAAACGTCAAAAAATCATCTTGAGGATTTTGAAATTCAATTTAAAGCCGGCGCAATTTCTAAACTTGAGTATATTTCTGCAAAAGCCAGGAGTGAAAACCTAATGTTAAACAAAAAATGCACAGAAATTTACAAGTGGATGTATGAATTCTTTTTGAAAATAAATTAAGGGCAAAGATACCTTAAGGAACGGCTGTTGTTCTTTTATTATTCATCGTCAATAATAAATCCGGCACCAAGAAATTCATTCATAACTTCAAAAAAATGCGGAAAAGTTACAGCGCACCACTGAGCATCACTGACAGTGACAGTTTCACCGTGGTTTAAACCAAGACCTAAACATGCAAGAGACATAACAATTCTGTGATCTTTATAGGATTCCACCGCTCCGCCATGAAGTTTAAAGTCAGGATTCAAACTGCCGTCCGCTTTTAAAGGCGAATGACCGTGAACGACCAAAGTGTCGCCACAATCTTTGATTTCCGCCCCCAATTTTGAAAGTTCATTTTTCATAGCCCAAATGCGATCAGTTTCTTTCTTACGACAAATTGCAATGTCCTTGAAAGTTGTAGTTCCTTCTACAAAACAGGCAATAACCGCAAGTGCACAAATTGCATCAGGGAATGTAGAAATATCAATTTCAGAATCTCCTGAAAGCCGTTTACCGCCCGTCACTGTCAAAGTTGAATCAGTTTTATTCCAGACAACATCGGCCCCAACCTTCTGCAAAACTTCAACAATTTTGTCATCACCCTGGCTTCCAGAACCGTCAACATTATCAATCACAATTTTACTGTCCGAAATCAAAGCCGCAATCAAAGGAAAAGCAACGCCTTCCCAATCAGACGGCACCGTCCTATCAAATGCGTTGATTGGATGCGGACCTTCAACACTGATTTTCTTAAAATCTTCTGAAATTTGCACCTTTACGCCAAGACTTTCCAGCCACATCCGGGTCATTGTAAGATAAGGAGTTTCTTTAGGTTCCGTAAGTTCCATTTTTAGAGTGCCGTCAAGCCTTGTTGCCGCCATCATAAAACCGCTGATGTACTGAGAAAGAGTACCGTCAGTAACAAGAATTTTGTTCACATCAATAGGACCTGCAAATTTGAACGGAGGACAATTAGGATTACTTTTTTCGGATTTTATACACTCAGATTTTGCACCAAGTTTATTAAAAGCGTCAATCAAATGACCAACCGGACGAGTGCAAATTGATTCGTCACCGGTAAAAACACATTCGCCACTCAATGAAGAAAGCACCGGACTTAAAAAATACATTAGGGAACCGGAATTTCCAACATAAATCGGCTCTGAAGGAAGATGAAGATTTTTACCGGCACCGTAAACAGTCCACACCGCAGATTTTTTTTTAGGATTTTCAGCACCAAAATCAATTTTTGCCCCGATTTTCTGAACCGCCTGTGCAGTAGAAAGACAGTCGTTACTTGGAAGTGGATTTGAAATATGAGAAATTCCGTCCGCCATTGTAGCCAGAATTAACGCCCGAATTGTATGACTTTTTGAACCAGGAACAGTAATGTGTCCTGCAAGTTTTGCCTGAGATGCTTTGATTTTCATAATGGCAGATTTTAGCAGAATTTATGAAAATCCTCCACTGCGCCCTGCAAGCAAAAAATGACTTGTTGTTTAATGGTAAATATACCTAAAAATTGCAATTTTTTAGAGGTAACCTTAATTTTTTATTGACTGCAAAATTAATTTAAAATTTTCTTCCTCAGACTGATTTTTTAAAGGCACGGTGACATCCGCAATTTTTTTGTAAAGTTCAAAACGCTGAGTGTATTTTTCAATCAAAATAGTTTTTATTTCCTCAAGAGTTGCAGGTTTTGCCTGCTGAATATAAGCAGGAGCGTTTGTCCAGTTTTGTAAAGAGGCGTTCCAATGGATTTTTGAAAGAATACGTTCAACTGAAAATTCTAAATCAAGTTCAAGAAAAATAAATTTTCCAAGCGGGCGAAGTTGATTTAGTGCCGGCGGATTATCACAAATTCCACCTCCAGTTGCAACAACAATCTGTTTTCCGGAATTTTCTCTGATAATTTTCTGACAAGCCATCTCTTCTGCCTGCATAAATTTTGCAACACCAGCCTGACGATAATAATTTTGAAACGTAGTTCCAACAATCTGTTCTAAAACAGAATCTGTATCAAAAAAAACAGTTTTTAAGAACGAAGCCAAAGCTTTTCCGTGTGTGGATTTTCCGCAATGTTTACAGCCCAAAAGAACAACAGAATTAAAATCATTCATAAAACTGAGTATATCATAAGGCTTATAAATTGTAAAAATTGACGCAATGAAGTAAAATTTTGACTTATGGTTTATTTTCAGTTGAGTTTATGTTTTTTGCCGTTAATAATTGCTGTTGTTGTTTTTCGCCTTACGGAAAAACTAAAAATACGACAACAGCTTTTAGCCGTTCTTGCCGGATTTATCGTAATTTTTCCAATTTCTGCACTCCAGTATTTTATCACGCAATTTTTAAGTCCGAACCTGACATTATTAAATTCTGCTCCAGTTTTGCAGGCACTTTTACGCTCAATTTTTGTCTATGGGCTAATTGAAGAAGCATTCAAACTTTTATGTCTTTTACCTTTACCACATAAAAATTTTTCGCCACTGAAATTTCTGCTTTTGTGTTTTATTTTAGGAATAAGCACCGGCTGTTTTGAGTCTGCAGTATATTTTTTTGACAGTCTGCAGCAAAACGCCAGTATTTCGGCAGGTGCGATAGTACACCCGCTTTACGGAAAAATTATTTTAAGAATATTTACTTCCGACATAATTCACACAACCTGTACAGGACTTTGTGGAATTTTTCTTTTTTCTGCAAGAAACGACAAGGCAAAAGTTTCCGCCCTGGTATTCTCAATTCTTTTACACGGATTCTATGATTTTTTTGCAGGATTACCAGGTGCATTAAGATATTTTTCAATTGTGGTACTTTTACTTACAATTGCCGAATGCAGAATAAAATATGTTAGTTTGAAAAAAATTGATGAAAACGAGTAAAACACTATATTTTTTATTCTGAAAACCAGTTTTCCACCCGCAAAAAACAATTTTCTACAGCTTCGTCAAAGTCGCTAACGTTGCGGGTAACTAAAACCATGCCATTTGCAATAGCCGTTGCAGCAATCTGACAATCCATAACAGGCAGGGATTTTCCATCTTTTTCTGCTTTTGCCAGCAAATTTCCACAAATAGTTGCCGCAAAATTGTCATAAGGGAGAATTTCAACATTGGATCTTAATTTTTCTGTAAAATTTTCAAGACTAGCCTTCTTTTTCCCTTTTGGCATTCTTGAAATTCCATAAATTAGTTCCTGCCATACAGTTGCAGAAATTGCACATAAGTTTTTTCTGATTTCATAAAGATAAACAACATTATTGTCAGGATTTTCCTTTGTAAATTCAGAAACAATATTTGTATCCAAAAGATATGATAATTTCATTTTTCGACTCCTTTTATTCTTCAAAAATTACTCTGTTTGGATCCAGGTAAATCTTTTCTTTTCGCAACGGAATTCCCTCATTATCCAAAACATCTGCATATTTCTTTTTCCATTCATCAAGCCAGAACGGCTTTTTTGCAGCGTTAGTTTTTTCATAATCTTCATAACTGATTAAAACTGCGACAGGCTTATCATAACGCGTCAGTTCTACAGGTTCACCGCCTTCCGCAATTTTTACTAGATTTGAAAAATTGTTTCTTGCTTCATAAATTGATGCTCTGCACATAATAACCTCCTAAAAGTTGGCTAACATTCAACATAACTAGCCATCTATGCTTTTATAATAATCCTAAAAGTAAATATAGTCAACAAAATAAAAGTTAGCCAACATTTCTGATAATTTTTGCACCTGCGTCAGGGTGTGGTTATAACGAATTTACAATTATGCCGAATATCTTATCTAAATCCTTATAATACTAATATAAAGTTGTTCTTTAATCGGAATTTCATTGGAGTGTCTTTTTTAATGGCACTCCATTTTTTTTGTCAAAACAATACTTGACATTGTCAATTTTGTATTAAGGAGATACCCTGATGGCAGATATGGAGATGAAAGACCGTTTAAGCGGATTGCTTTCGGAAAGAAAAATGAGCCAGAAACAGCTTGCAGATATTACAAATCTGACTGAAAGTGCTGTATCACGTTATGTAAAAGGAGATAGAGTTCCAAAGGGAGCAATACTTTTGAATATAGCAAACGCATTAGGTTCATCAACTGACTATTTATTAGGACTTACAGATGTTGCTCATCCGTTAAGTTCAGAACAAGAAATAGAACAGGCTTTTGAACTTATAGCTAGGAATGCAAAAACAATGACAGCTGAAGAAAAACAAAAATTTGCGAAAATATTATTTTCTTAGGAGAAAGGATGGATACGATTCATTTAAAAGGTCGAGAATATGATGAGATTGAGGATACTGTAACAAATTTATTCGAGGACTTAGGTTTTACAGAGTTTCCTGTAAGTTGTTTTGAAGTAGCCTCTAAATTAAAAATAGAGTTAAAGAAATATTCCGAAGTACCTGAAGATGGACGAGAATTCTTTGTGTCAAAATATGAAGATGGATATAGCTTAAATCTTGGAAAATTTAAATACGTCATCTATTACAATGATAAAATAAATCCTGACCGCATAAGATATACCATTTGGTATGAAATTGGGCATATTCAATTGGGACATCATGATAAATTAGACAAAACTCAAGAAAAAATGAAAGCTGAAGCAAATCATTTTGCAGTTTTTGCTCAAGCTCCAATGCCTGCTGTAATCTTATCAGAACCATATGATCCATTTGATATTTCTTCAACTTTTAATCTAAGTCTTGAATGTGCAACAAACGTCTATTCAACCTATCAGAAAGTTACTTGTTTTTCTAGCACAGTAAAAAAAATAATGAATAAGCGAATTATGCAGGTTCTTGATTTTTCTAAAATAAGGAAAAAGAAATGTGCATGTTTGTAGAATAAAAAAGCCTTATTTTGAGTACGAATCAAAATAAGGCGTAACAGGCGATAATGCCAGTAGATAAACAATTGCAGTCGCTTACCAGACTGACATTATCGCCTAAATATTCATAAAAATCTAGGGGGAAAACATAGTTTGTGTTTCCTGGATTTAATCCTCATTTTTAGGCGGCATATATGAAGAATATGTCAGATGAAATGTTCAGAGAACTTATACTTCGTGATGCTGGGTACTGTGGAAATGACTACGGTATGCCGGAAATCATAAAGGAAGAGTTTAATCTGGAACAGGTAAAATTGATTGGGTGCCAAAATATCAAAAACAATGATATAAAGCACAGAGATTATGGGGTTCACTTTTATAAGTGGGACGACAAGCTTGAATGTTTTTACAAGAATCCTTACAGGTACATCGAGAAATTAAAGCAATACAAGTTTATTTTTACACCGGATTATTCAGTTTTTCTTCTGTCTAATCCAAATGTTCAGAGATATAACATTTTTCGCAGTCGTTGGGTAGGAAACTTTTTTCAAAGAAAAGGTTGTATTGTTTATCCTGGTGCAGGATGGGGTGGTAAAGAGACTTTTTCATGGTGTTTTGCAGGACTACCTTATAATGGAACATTTTCTATTTCAACACTAGGAACTCTTCGAGAACATAAAAGAGGATTCCTGGATGGATATTTCGAGTTATTAAAACAGAAGAATCCAGAAAATATTATTTGTTATGGTAAAGTGCACTCTGAAATGATTGGAACATGTAACATTATTCCATGTTTACATGAAGCTCAGATTATAAATGCAGAAAAGGAACTGGAAGAAACACTGAAGTATTACCAAAATTTTCTTTTCGATATTGAGGAGCTTTATGGTAAACGGGCATAGCGGTTCAACTCCATGGTATGCAAAAGGTTTTCCTCCAGAGAAACTGGAAGACCATTATCAAGACCATGCTAAAAATGTAAATTGTAAATCAAGAGCAGAATATAACAACGCAGCTATTGATTTTATGAATAAGAAACCAACTTCAAGTATAGATTATTTTGTAGACAGTCGTGGAACTGTATATAAATTTGATCATGATACGCATGAATTTGGTATTGCTGATGTAAATGATAATTTGGTTACCTACTACATTCGAAAGAAGGATCCAGAAGAATACTGGGAGGAACAGATAAGAAGATATGATGATGAACACTAAATTCAAATGTCCATGTTGTGGTGAAAAAACACTTTCATGTGAAAGAATGTTTGATATTTGCAAAAACTGTGGTTGGGAAGATGACAATGTTCAATTCGAAAATCCAGATTTCTATGGCGGTGCAAATTACTTTTCATTGAATAAATACCGAGAAGTATTTTTACAAGAAAGAGATGTTAAACACTTAAAAGAAATTCAGGAAGCTGAATGTGAAAAAGCAGAAGAAGCTTTCAAGGCTGAATATGCTATAAAAATTAGAACAATTCTTCAAAAGCGTATTGATTATGGGACAGCAGCCTACTGGACTCAAGAAAATAAAAAAGAACTGATTGATTTCGTTATTTCAAATTCCTTTGAGTTTAGACGTTTTCGTAAGGAAACTGCAACTACAGAAGAAAATAAACTTCTTGATGAATCTACCATTAACTTCGACAATTGCAAAACTCCCTGTAAACGTAAAAGAGATAATTCTCTCTTTGAGGATTAATAAACTCCTGACTTCATTTTAAGAAGTCAGGATAATACTTACTTCAATCCATAAAGGGTATCTCTAAAAAAACATTTACAATGCTTTATTTAGAGATACTTTCGAGTTTTAATTCGTTAAAATACAACGAATTAAAACATCGCGTTTTCAAAGTTACCTAAAAATTGCAATTTTTAGAGGTTCCCTTAATAAAAAAAAATAAGTTATACTTTTTAAAAAGAGGTTTTTATGGACAAATTTTACAGTAAAAATGACGTGGCGCCAGTCCCGCCAATGGGCTGGAATTCTTATGATTACTACAACACGCTTGTAAATGAAAAGCAAGTACGTGCGAATGCCGATTATATGGCGAAAAATTTGAAAAAACACGGCTGGGAATACGTTGTAATTGATATTCAGTGGTCTGATGAAAATGCCGGAAAGCAGAATGACAAAGGAGTTCAGTACATTCCGTTCAGTCAGTTTTGTCTTGATGAATATTCGCGGCAAATTCCGGCGGTAAACAGGTTTCCTTCGGCAGCAAACGGAGCGGGATTCAAGCCTCTTGCAGATTATATTCATTCTTTGGGCTTAAAATTTGGAATTCATATTATGCGGGGAATTTCGCGTTTTGCTGCGCACAATCATTTGCCGATAAAAACTCACGACGGCAGCAAAGTTACGGCGGATCAGATTGCGAATGCCTATTCAACTTGCGCCTGGAATCCTGATATGTATGGCGTTGATTTTAGAAATCCTTATGCTCAGGATTATTATGATTCGATTTTTGAACTTTATGCACAATGGGGCGTTGATTTTGTAAAAGTTGACGACATTTGCCGCCACGTAAAAGAACCGATTTACGAAAATGAAGTAAAAATGATGGCAAAGGCAATTCAGAATTCTGGACGAGGAATGGTTCTTTCGCTCAGTCCAGGACCTGCCGTAATTGAAAAAGCTCATCTTTACGAAACTTATGCAAATATGTGGCGCATCACAGATGATTTTTGGGACAAATGGGAATTGCTTAAACCAATGTTTGAACGTTGCGAAGTGTGGCAAAAACATTCCGGAGAAGGTAACTGGCCGGATTGCGATATGATTCCTCTAAACGTTTTGGGCTATGGCTGGGCGGATGCAAACGCTGAACACAAAGGCTGGAAGTGTAATTTTACGCAAGCAGAAAGCAGAACAATGATTTCGCTGTGGTCAATTGTGCGCTCTCCGCTGATGATTGGCACGGATTTACCTCAACTTGATGATTTTAGTTTGAGTTTGATTACAAATGATGAAATCCTTGCGATGAATAAAAATCCAAATCAGGCACGTTTAAGTTATTCTGATGAAAATTTGATTGAATGGGTGCAGGAATGTGATGACAATTCTTATTACGCGGCATATTTTAATGTTGGCGAAGAAGAAAAAACTGTGAAAATCAATCTTATTACGGAAGAAAAACAAGATAATCAAAGCGAAGCGCAAATCCGCGACTTGTGGAATCATAAGAATTACGGTTCAAAAGCAGAATTCAAAATTCCAAAACACGATTGTCTGGTCGTAAAAATTTCGTAAATCTCCATCTTGCAAAGACGTTCGGAATGCAATACTCATCCCTCATTTTGCATTCTGGACGCGTTTCCTGCAGTCACATCTGGCAACATCACACAATTATACTGTCATCATAAAACAACGGAGAACAAAATCTGCGTTGAAACAGGAGATTATTATGAAAGAATTAAGCGAAAACGAATTATCAATGATAAATGGTGGTGCAAAAGTTACTTTGGACGAAGCAAGACTTATTGCAAATTCTTTGATTGACAGTGAAAATCACACTTTTGTTTACAAAAATGCGAAATATATGCTCAGTTCGCCAGACAAATATCTTGTTGTTGGAGATTTAATGGACACTATTATTTCAGAAATAGAAGAGGGTTCCGCTGCAATTGATTTTATGAGTGGCAGTTTTGGAGCAAAAATCAAACACACGATTAATTCTGCAAACGAAACGAAAATGCATAATCTGCAACTTACAATTTCACCTTTAAAATAAGGGTATTTTTCAAAGAAACCTCTAAAAATTGCAATTTTTAGAGGTTTCTATAAAAATACTTTCAAAACGACGATGCAAGACCTTGGCAAAAGCGTGTCTTGACGCGACGTATTCAGTAAAAAACTACATTAAAGGTTTCATTGCTGTCATATATTCACGCAATTTTCGTCCAACAACTTCAATCGGGTGATTACGGATTTCAGCATTTACTGCAACCAATTCTGCATTGTTTACGCTAGTGTCCTTAAGTTCAAGACCTTTACCAATAACATCAGTGTGAAGTTTTGGCATCAAATCTTTTGCCATCATAGGAGCTGCAACGCGGCTGAACAGATAGCAACCATATTCTGCAGTATCAGAAATTACGCGGTTCATTTCGTAAAGACGCTTACGGTCTATCAGGTTTGCAATAAGAGGAACTTCGTGCAAAGATTCATAATAAGCAGATTCTGGTTTAATGCCGGCGTCAACCATAGTTTCAAATGCAAGTTCACAACCAGCCTTTACCATGGCAACCATCAGAATACCTTTGTCAAAATATTCCTGTTCAGTAATTTCTTCACTAGATTCTTTTGCAGATTCAAACGGAAGTTTTCCTGTTTCTTCACGCCAAGTCAAAAGATCGTGGTCTTTGTTTGCCCAGTCTTTCATCATTGTGCTAGAGAATTTTCCAGAAATAATATCATCCATGTGCTTTTGATAAAGCGGAGTAAGCAAAGTTTTTATTTCTTTAGAAAGCTGATTTGCCTTAATTTTTGCAGGGTTAGAAAGTCTGTCCATCATACCGGTAATTCCGCCCCATTTTAAAGCTTCAGAAATTACATTCCAACCGTGCATAAGAAATTTTGTAGCATATTCAGCACTAATTCCTTCATCAACCATTTTATCGTAACAAACAATTGTACCAGCCTGCAACATACCGCAAAGAATTGTCTGTTCACCCATAAGGTCAGATTTTACTTCTGCAACAAAAGAAGATTCCAAAACACCGGCTTTTGAACCACCCATACCAACTGCTAAAGCTTTTGCAATTGCCCAGCCTTTTCCTTCAGGATCGTTTGCAGGATGAACGGCAATCAAATCCGGAACACCAAATCCGCGGTGGAATTCATTATAAACTTCTGTACCAGGACCTTTTGGCGCACACATTACAACAGTAATATCGTCACGAATAATCATACCTTCTTCAATCATGTTAAATCCGTGAGAATACCATAATGCAGAACCTTTTTTCATTTTCTTCATAACTTCTGTAATTACAGGAGTATGCTGCTTATCTGGAGTCAAGTTACCAACAAGGTCAGCAGTAGGAATCATTTCATCATAGGTACCAACTTTAAAACCATTTTCTGTAGCGTTTTTCCATGATTGACGTTTTTCTGTAATGGCAGATTCTCGCAAAGCATAAGAAACGTCTAGACCTGAATCGCGCAAACACAATCCCTGATTCAATCCCTGGGCACCGCAGCCAACAATAACAATTTTCTTTCCTTTCAGAACATTTACACCGTCAGCAAATTCATCTTTAGACATAGAACGACAGTGACCTAACTGCAGACGTGCTTCACGCCATGGAATTTTGTTAAAATAGTTTTCTCCCATTTTTAAAACCTCTTATAATTATTTTTTTTGGCGTTCCGGCGCAACCTTCGTTTAAAACCGCAAAGTTAGTGTACAATTCGCGCCGTCGGGTGTTCCACACTTCGCTAACGCTCATCCCCGCCTGTGGCGTGGACGCTGCGCGGTGTTCCATACCCTAACGCATTTCGTATAGTCATTAATATACAGTTATATCATTATTGCGTAAAGTGAAATATAAAAAACTTAATGTTGCATAAAACGCAACAGTCAAAAAGTAAAAAAAATCCCGCACCAGAAAACTCTAGTGCGGGTAATTTTATTTTGCCCAGAAAAACTTAAACGCAACACTAAAATGCAAACCGTTATCAAGATAACTTTCGTAAAAATCCGGCAAACTGTCCCTGTCCATAATAACCTGAAACTTATAATCAACAAGAACGTCAATCATAAAATGCTTTAAGATGTAAAATTTCCAGCCGACTTCCGGTTTTACATAAAAAAATACCTTTTGAATATCGTCGCGCAATTCGCGGTCACCAAAATAAAACATATAATCAGCACCGGCACCAAAACCAACGTAAGGACCATGCAAAGAATTGTACATTGGATATGCCCTGAAATTTGCACCCGCCGTAGCCGTAGTAACAAAATCAGAAAAATCAAACCAACTGCCAAAAAATGATGTGTGACCAATTTCGCCCGTTACAGCCATATGATTTGCAAGATATTTTTCAAATTCATACTTTAATCCCCATCCTGGCCGTTTAATTCCAAACTGCAAAATCTGCAGATTAAATCCGGAAATTAAATTAAAACCGTCATTTTCCTTATCTGCAACATTTTCGGTTTTAGAAATCAAATTCTTTCCAAAGCAAAACGACGAACACAGTCCTAAAACACAAATCACAAGTAAAAGTTTTCTTTTCATAAAATATTCCTATAGTATGGAAACTACGTTAGATTTTGGGCAGAGTAACCTCTAAAAATTGCAATTCTTAGAGGTTATCTTTTATCAAAAAAAAGCCATCCGAAAACTTCCGAAAGGCTTTTTGTAAAATTTCTGTTTTTTAGACTACTATTTGTAAGTTGCGTTGTTACTTACTATTTTGAAAGTTTTTTCAGAATCAATTAAACCTGTACCATCAGTTACATAGCCAGCGAATTCTTCTGTTTCAAAAGTAAATTTTCCATCAGCAGGAGTTGCCGTTATAACAATATCATCTTTTGCCGTATAACCAGACGCATTTCCTTGTCTTACACCGTCTTTAATTTCAAGTATGTTGTTTAATTTATAAGAACCATCTGAGTTTACACTTAAAGCAACCTGATAACCTGTTCCTTCATATTTTGCACCGGTAAGAAAAGAAACACCTTCTGTATATCCATAAACAGTGGAACTTTCTTTTTCCCAATTTGTAACTTCAACAGTAATAACAGAATCTGTGTTTTCAGTGTTTCCATTATTACAACCAAACAAACATAACATTGATGCAATAACCATTAAAACCAAAAATTTTGAGTTTTTCATAACTCTCTCCTTATAAAAACTCCGCGTTAGCGGCAGGGCAGGAGGTACTGAATAAGCAATTTTGCAAACAACGTTTGAAAAATTGCAGTGATAAAAATTACACGGATGTAATTTTTATCACACCTCCCTTAAAATATTTCTTGTTACTACGGTAATACTTTTTTTTATTTTTGGCAAATTTTTTACAAGATGCCGTCAAGAATCATCATCAGAACAAAACCGAACATAAAAGTTACTGTACCCCAATTGGAATGTTGGCCGGCGGACATTTCCGGAATTAATTCTTCTACGACTACGTAAATCATGGCTCCGGCCGCAAAACTGAGTAAAAACGGCATAAAAGGAATTACTAATGAAGAAAGTAAAATTGTTATAAGACCGGCGACTGGCTCCACAGCCCCGGAAAGTATACCGGATAATGCGGCCTTTGGTTTTGACATTCCTTTTGAATGTAACGGCATTGAAATTATTGCGCCTTCCGGGAAATTTTGAATTGCAATTCCAAGTGCAAGCGCAAATGCTGCTGACGAAGAAACAAAACTTCCGCCGGCAGAATCTGCACCGTTGAGCCAGCCACTGTAAACAACTCCGACAGCCATTCCTTCCGGAATATTGTGAAGAACGACTGCAAAAACCATCATTGTCGTTTTTTTAAGACTGCTTACAGGTCCTTCTGCTTTTTCTGAATTCAGATGAAGATGTGGCGTTACGGTATCTAACAAAAGTAAAAAAAGCATTCCAAAGCAAAAACCAATTGCGGCGGGAAAAAAACTTAACTTGCCAGCGTAGCGTTCCATGTTCTGTGCATATTGAATTGCAGGTAAAAGAAGGCTCCAAAAAGACGCGGAAACCATAACGCCGGCCGCAAAACCTGTCAGGCAGCGCTGAACATTTTGATTCAGTTCTTTTTTCATGAAAAAAACACAAAGTGAACCTAATGCCGTGCCTAAAAATGGAATTAAAAGACCTCTTGCAATTATAAAAGTCATTTTCACCGCCTTTCATTTGAATGTCTATTCAAATAATAGTGATGTAAGGTTTATAAAGCAAGTACTGCAAGCCCAGACAAAAAATTGGGCGTTGCGGGCAGAAATGGAAAAAAAATTGCCCGCTAGAAGGGGTAGGCCGCAACCGCGTGCGGCCGAGGGGAAGACTTTCCCCACCCTTATACTAAATGAGATTCTTTTTACCCCACTCCGGAATGAATTTTTCAGGGGATTTGGACAAAAGAACTTTGACAAGGAGCAGATTTGTCTGACTGAAAACATTTTGCATCATCTGCTGTTGCCCTTCGGTAAAGCGGCTCAAAACGTAGCCGGCAATATCGTCGTGGTCGGGACGTCCAATTCCAAAACGGAGTCGCCAAAAATCCGCGGTGCCAAGAACCGACTTTGTTGAACGCAGACCATTATGACCGCCAAGTCCTCCGCTCCACTTAAGGCTTACAAATCCGGGCTGCAATTCAAGTTCATCGTGAACAACCATAATATTTTCTGGCTTGAGTTTATAGAAATTAGCAGCTTCTATAATGCTTTCGCCACTCAAATTCATATAAGTTTCCGGCTTTAGAAAATAAATGTGAGCAGGAGCGTCTTCCGGCACTTTTACAGGCTGACCGTCCTTTGTGGAACAGATTTTGTAATTGCAAGCCCATTCGCTAAGCTCTGCTGGCGAAAAACCTGCAATCTGGCCTTTGAATTTTTTCTGCCAGTTCAGGCAATTTGCAAACGGCAGGGAATCTTCAAAATACCAGCTGACATTGTGGCGGGTCTTTTCGTATTCTTTGCCGTAATTTCCAAGAAAAGCTACAAGTTGAATCATTATTCTGTAAAATCCTGTACTGTTTTCTGGAATTTCTGAGCGGTGTAAGAAGCAAGTTCAAACTGATATGGAGTTTCGCTGCAGTTTCCAAAATAAACTGATTGCTCTCCTTCTGTTTCATACAAATCAAGAGTGATGGTTTTGTCCGCAGTTTTTATTGTTGCAGAACAAAGTTTTTTGCCTTTCAGAACAAAATCGTCGTGCCATTGTGGCGTTGAAGCGGTTGTAAGGCCGTCAAACCAGGATTTTGCCTTGTCCGCAGAAACACTTACGTCCGGCTGATTGATGTACCAGGCAAAATCTTCTGCAGAACCTGTTCTTGAAAGTGTGAATTCCGTGCCGTCCGCAGACGAAAGACTTACACTCTGAATTGAATCTTTTGGCAAGGAATAAACAATTCTTGAGCGCAAAGTTTCAACTTTTGTGTTCATTGTGCCGCTAAGATTTCCTGTCGCAAGATAAATTTCTTTTCCTCCGTCAACCGTGATGTAAGATTGTGAACCGGCAGTAGAATCTTTTCCGACTTTTATAGTTCTCAAAGTTTTTCCGTCTTTTTTGGCTTCTACAGTTACAACCTTACCTTCGTTTAGTCCGTATTGTGAAATTACAGTTTCTGATGATGCTGTAGTTACACTTTCCAAAACTTTTATTGAAGAAAGTGAAACAACAATGTCTTGCACAGAATTTTCATTTGCAGGATATTTTTTTTCTCCTACAATCCAGGTGTCATTTTCACGGACAATTTTAAAATTTTCGGCCGGAGTTGTAATTACAATTTCGTCTGGAGTTTCTTTTAAATCAAAAGTTTTTGTTTTTCCTGTATTTTTTAAAACTGACTGCAAAATACAAATCAGAAGCAATGCCGCGCAGGCAATAAGTAAAACTATTTTTCTTGTTTTCATAATTTTCTCCGTTACTTTTTATCGCTGACAGTTCGTTTGTCATCCGGATTATATTTTTCGTTGATTGCTTTACGGCGTCGTGTTCTGATTCGCCAGACTATAAATGCTACGATTACCACAATAACTGCAAGTCCAAATTCGTTAAAATACTGCCAGACTTTCTGTGCAGCGACGTTTGTGACTGTCAAAGTACTTAATGAAAGGCCTTTTGTCCTCATTTTGCACAATTCTTCGTTGCCGTTCATATAATCAACAACGTTTAAAAGCATCATCGCAATAGGATTTGTGCCATCTTCGTCAATCAACTGCCTTGTTGTTACATAAGAAGAACCAATTACAAAAATTTTACCCGGCTGAATACTTGAATTTATATATTTTGAGGTAGAAATGTCGCTTTCTGGCAATTCAACTTCAACCTGATTTCCTTCATCGTCAGTTTCATAAACCGGGATTTTCACGGCCTCGTCAAAAGCACTGTCAAATTTTCCTTCAAGCATAACGGCCAGGTCATAAGATTTATACGAAGAAGTATCAGCTGGAGGCGCCATCATCACAGGATTTAACTGAATATTATTTGTAACAGTCCAGCTTTCCGGAGAAGATTTTGCGAGGACAGTCGTCTTAACGTTTTTATTTTCCTGGGCAGCACTCACATCAAGAGAACCGTTCTGAAGCATAATTACGTAGCCAAGATTTGCAGTTATGGGATTTTTCTGAGCAAGTTCTGATTTCTGCAAAATTGGAGCCCACCACAAATTATATTTTCCAGTGTACTGATTTGACGCTTCATAACTGTGTTTGTCCATTACATAATTGAATTCACGTTTAATGCCATATTTTTGCAAAAGTCGGTCAAGATTTGATTCATTCGGAACATATTGTTCAGTTCCGCGGTAAGAAGCCGTGCCGTCCTGGAGCATTGAATCAATAAAGAACATCACATTACCGCCGCGCATAATAAACTGGTCAATTTTGTAAAGTTCTTCTTCCGTATAATCATACTGAGGACCGTTTATCATAATTGAATTCATGCCAGCCGGAATATCTTCCGTGCTTAAATCAATATCAACAAGTTTGTACATTCCGCTGATTAATTTGTCAAAATTTGCAGAATAAGTTTCATCAAGATGATCAAGTTCGTTGTGGCCGGTAATGTAACCAATCTGAGTTACCTTGGAAAGAAGGCTCTGTAAACTGTCAGAAATATTTTCTTCCGCAGTATCAAGTCCGCTTACATAATATCCAAAAAGACTCTGCTGAATTTCTACCGGCAAAAGTCGGAATGAATCGCCATATTCAAGAACGGCTCCCATAACCGCCAGTTTTGTTTCGCCATCATGATTTCTGTAACGCAAAGTTTGAATTCCGTATTTATCTGCAAAAGTCTGAGCCTCGTCATCATTTTGAGGATTTATTACGTTGAATTCCAGACGATTCTGATTTTTTGCGTTTACACTGTCAAATGCTGTTTTCAAAATATTTTCTACAGAATCAGCATCAGAAATTCCAAGATTTTTAAGTGCTGGTGTAAAATAAAAATTCAAAGCAACCTTATCATTATTTTTAAGGCCGGCAAGAGTATCTTGTGTGTTTACCATTTTTGAAATTTTTGAAGTGAGTTTATACTCAAAACCATCAGAACTTGTAAGAGGATCCAGCAGAGTAATGCTGTCGCCATAAGAAATTACAATTCCCATGTACGCTTTTTTAAATCCCACTTCGTTATTTTTTACTTCTTGAATCTGAACCTGTTTGAGACCGTAATCCATTGCAAGTTCTGTACTGTCTTCTTTTGACATATCCATATATGCAACATTGAAATTTTTATTTGCGGCACCACTGTATTCAGTCAGAATATCTTTTATATATTGTGCAACCGAATTATATGGGGACGGGAGTTTATCATCAAAGAAAACCCGCACTGTCAAAGGCTGTTCAAGATTTTTTACAAGAGATTTACTCGTTTTTGACAGTGAATAAGAACGCTGACTTGTTAAATCAAAGCGTTTAAAGGCATTATGACCTGCAACATTTGCAAGAATCAAAAGAAGAACAAATAATACAAAGTCACTTGAAGGACTTTTGAGCCATTTTATAAATTTTTTCATTTTTCAGAAATCCTCCGACCTAAGCTTTTTCATTTTTCTGAACTTTTACAGTTGCCGCAAAAAATAATGCTGTAAGAGAAATAAAATACAGCAAATCACGGGTATCAATAATTCCGCGCGAAATTGAAGTAAAATGCCTGTTTGCAGAAAAATAAGAAACAACATTAACTATTCCGGAAGGCAGAAAAACAAGAAAAGAATCTATCATTGTAAGCACAATACAAATAATAAATCCTACAAAGAATGCCACAATCTGATTTTTTGTAACGGAAGAAGCAAAAAGTCCTATTGCTGTAAAACCTGCGCAAAGGAAAATTGCACCAATGTATCCGCCGACAATCGGACCGTAATCCGGCGAACCAAAAATTTCAGCTGTAATAACATAAAACAACGTTGGGGCAATCATAATCAAAGTGCCAATAAACGATGCCAGGAATTTTCCTGCAACTACCTGCAATTCTGTAACCGGCAAAGTCATCAGAGTTTCAATGGAACCAACGCGGCGCTCTTCGCTGAACAGGCGCATTGTCAATGCCGGAACAAAAAACGAAAGGATTAACGGCAAATAACCAAAAAACTGACGCAACTCTGCACGTTTATAAATGAAGAATGTGGAAAAGAAAAGAATTCCCGTGATTATCAGATAAAGACAGGTAACAATGTATGGAATTGGTCCGCTGAAATAAGATTTTAATTCCCGATTCATAATTATAGTTGCGGGATTATGTTTTTTTGCTGTCTTTGATGACATTTATTTTGCCTCCACTGCCGCACCGGCATCTGAATTAGTTGTAAGCGCATGGAATACATCTTCCAGACTATTTTTCTGAATTGCCATTTCGTACAAATCAAAACCGGATTCTACAATTTTTTTTGCAAGAAGAGGTCTGATTTCTGCGTTACCTTCCACATTTACAAAAATTGCTCCGTCATCATGCTTGCAAACAGAATCGACACCGGCAATATTTTTTATTTCTGACGAAATTTTTTCAAAATCAGCATTTTCGTTTACTAAGATTTTTACGGAAAGTTCGTGACCAAAACGCTCTTTAAGTTCATTAATAGGACTGTCTGCAACAAGTTTACCGCCGGAAATAATAATCGCACGACTACATATAGTTTCAACTTCACTAAGAATATGAGTAGAAACAATTACCGTGCGAGTTTTACCAATTTCACGGATTATTGCACGTACATCTTCAACCTGATTTGGATCAAGGCCGGAAGTTGGTTCATCAAGAATTAAAATTTCTGGATCTGACATAAGAGCATGGGCTAATGCAACGCGCTGACGGTTACCGCGGCTAAGTTCATTGATTTTTTTGCTCATAACTTCTTTTAAGCCACATTCTTTACAAAGGAAAGGAACTTTTTCTTCAGGATTTTCGCCCTGAATATTTGCAATGTAAATCAGATAATCTTCTACAATCATTTCGCCGTAAAGAGGCGCAGATTCCGGCATATATCCGATTTTCTTTTTTGTCTGAACAGGTTTTTCTGTAACATCCATACCGTCAATTAAAATTTTGCCGGAAGTTGGTGCCAGAAATCCTGTAATCATTCGCATTGTGGTAGTTTTTCCCGCACCGTTTGGGCCAAGCAAACCGACAATTTGTCCTGTAGGAATGGAAAAACTAACGTCATCTACCGCACGAAAATCCCCGAAAATTCGAGAAATGTGGGACACTTCAATCATTTTTTTTACCTCTTTTTAAATCAGATTTTTGAATTACTTTGAGATTTTGATTTTAAAGTTTGCCTCTAAAAATTGCATTGAAAATGATTTTTTTAATGCAGCCTTAAAATAACACAGAAAATCCGCAATTTACAAAGTTTAAAATACTCAACTTTTAAATATAATGGGAACCTCTAAAAATTGCAATTTTTAGAGATAACTCTGAAAATACGATGTTTTAATTCGTTGTATTTTAACGAATTAAAACTTGAAGGTACCTCTAAAAAAGCATCGAAAATGATTTTTTAGAAACACCCGTAATAAAAAAACAATAGCGGGTGGAAATTAGTTACTTTGATAACAACTTTTTATAGAACCTAAACACTGAATCTTTCTACAATTTCAGTGGGCAAATTAATATTCACAGGAGTCTGAACCTTATCATTTGCAGACTGAACAATCATATTTACAGCACGGTAGCCCATTCCACTCTTCTGAACATTAATAGTTGTTAGTGGCGGGCAAGTATAAGCAGAGGCTTCTATATTATCAATGCTGATTAACGCAACTTTTTGAGGCACGGCAATTTTATTTTTATTCAGATAACACAAAACCCCGATTGCTACTTCGTCCGAACCGCAGATAATTGCACGCGGAAAATTTTTAGAACGTTCCCCGCTGTTGTTTGTGCCGCCAGTTTCCCTGTCCGTCGCCGTTGACTTTTCGTTCAAATCAGATTCATCGTCGTCGCCATACAGACGCTGCATAACGTGATAACCGCCAAGAGAATTAAAACATTCGCCAAGATAAAAATACTTGCGGTCCGCCTTCATATCATGATGCAAAAATCCCTGCTGAACTCCGTCCACACGATCATCATTCTGGCCAACATAAGCAATATCACGGAATCCTTTTTGATAAAGATATTCCACAGCCTGTTTACCGGCCGCCAGACGATCAAAACTGACAGAACTTAAACCATCATACTGCCATTCAACGCAAACCGTCCGGCGGATTCTTTCTTTGATTTTTTCAATTATGATTTTATCTTCCTCTGTTTTAAGACACGAACCCGTAGAAATCAAAATCATAGAACCAATATTTTCTTCATGAATAAGCTGATTAAACAAAATAGGATCTTTTAATTCCTCAAAAAACCGAATAAAAGAAACAGAATATTTATTTTCGTGCGCCGCAGTATGAATTCCCTCTATAATTTCTGCATAATAAGGACGCCTGAAAACATCCGCAGAATTCAGTACCACGCCAATTTTTTTAGATGCCATGGCAACTTCGCCCTGCTGCAAAGTCTGAGCCGCAACATTCGGACGATAGCCCAGCCGGTCAATAACTTCAAGAATACGCTTTCTGGTTTCCGGAGCCACAGAACGTTCAGTATTACCGCTGATTACATAACTTACAAGACTTCTTGTAACGCCCGCTTCCCTTGCAACATCATTTTGAGTTACCGCCCTATGTCCAGTTTTTGCCATACAATCCTCATTTTATCAACACGTGTTGAGATTTTTATTATACAGCTGTTGCAAATTATGTCAATTTTGATTTTTTCTAAGATTTTTATTCGGACGACTCTGCCCGCAAGCGTGCAGACCGGGCTTTTCGCGACTACGGCATTCGCCTCCGGCTTTTGCGCTCCGTGCCAGAACAATGGCACTACGCCTGCAAAATCCCGCTTCGCGGCCGCTACAATCCCTGTCGCGCCAGGCACCAAAAATAGAAATTTTACATGAAGTTGGGGAATAATTTCTTCCGCCCATAAAATCAATTTATTCCGACCTTATTCCGACTTTATGTTTTTAGGCAAGGCTATGGAACAGCCACGAAGGTTGTTTTCAAAGATACCTCTAAAAATTGCAATTTTTAGAGGTTCCCTTTAAACAACCGAAGTGGAAGCCCGCAAGGCAGGCTAATTTGCATGGCGCGGACTTTGAGGGTTACCGAACTGCGGAACAGCCGGCGACACAAAGCAAACTGAACTGGGATTTTTTTAATTTTCCGGAGATTTTGCTTTGTGGCGTACCCCCGTGTGATAATTTTTGCAAAAAAAACCGTGCCAGACAAACTGCCAGACACGGAAAAGTCATTTTGAAAAGGTATTAAGGCTATCTCTAAAAAATCTCATTTCCTATGCTTTTTTAGAGATGGAAGCGAGTTTATTTTGCAATATAAGAAACAGAAACCGTACCTTGTGCATCGCTTGCTGTATTAAGATAAAGTCCTGCTGTTTGAAGTGCTGAAATAAAACTTTCAGTTTTTATAATTCCAGAATATCCGCCATCAGAATCTGACCATGCAAGACTTGCATAAGTTCCGGTAGCCCAAGCAGCTGCAGCAGAAGCACATGCCCAGTATTCTTTAGCACTTGTTAATTTTACAACAACTTTTAATGTTGAAATTGAAAGATTTGCAAAATTTGCAGAGTCAAGAACCTGAGTGTATTCAGATGCTGCTGAAAAAGTCTTGTCTGTAATTAAATCAACGTATGAACCAGAAACAACCACTGCTGTAATAGAATGAGTGTCATCATCAGCATAGGAATACCATTTATTTTTTTCTTCAAAACCTGAACTTAATGAAATTTCACATTCTTCACTGTCTAAGATTTTTACTTCTGTCCAGTTGATATAGAATTCTTTTGTATTATTTATTGCAAAACTTGCAGATGCACCGTCATCAGCGACTGTAACTTCTGGTGTTACTATATTTTCTTCTGTCCATTCATCAGATAAAGCAGCCCATGCTGTTGAGTATCTTAAACCTGTTACACTACCCCCCGGAATTGTAAAGCCATCAAAACTGATTGTGAATGTTTTTGAACTCTTAGATTCAGAAATTGTCATTGTGTTATCAGTAAGATAACCATCTCCTGCTGTTGCAGAATGGCAAATATAGCTGACAGACTGTTCAATTTCGATCTCATTTTCATCAGCATCTTTTACAGTAACAACAATATTATTGAAATAATCATAAGCATTTGCTTTTGATTTTTTTAGATTTGCAGTTGCTGTTGTTTCTGTAGCTGTATAAACGGCTTGTACTGTATCTGTTAAACTGGCCGTTTCTTCATTATCTTCCTTACCTTCATAATAAACAGAGATTGTTGCAGCTTTTTCTGCAATTGCTTCATCAAGCTTTAATTTCAATTCATAAAGACCATAAACTTTTACCGTAAGTGTTGTATCAAAAGATTCATCTTCACCAGCTTCTTCAGGATAAAAAGTTATAGTTGCTCCAGCATTTTCTGCTTTACCGGTAATAGTATATGTAGTAACATCACTTTCATTTTTGCCTTCTTGTACAGAAACTGAGTCGGAAGCCTTTACCTTCCACGTTCCCTTTGATTCTTTTACTGTAAGAGTAATGCTTGAATCAACATCAACTTTAAGATTTGTTGTGTCTTCGTTGAATGAGATGTAATACTTTTCTTCTTCTGTGCCAGAATTGTCAGTTGTATTGTTGTTACATGCTACAAAAGAGCCAAGCATAAGAACCGCTGCAAGGCTACCAATGATTTTTTTAATAGTTTTCATAATTCCTCCTGTAAGAAATAAAAACCTAAACTAAAACTTTGCCTGTACTGGCAGATTATATTTACACACTTGTTGTCTACACGTGTTGACAAATTTAGTATAAAACATATTTTTTGTCTGTCAAATTTTTTTATTAGAATTCTTGATTTTTTTTAGGTAACCCCGTAAACACAGCCGTTGAAAAATATTCCGCAAGCTGTGTTTTTAAATTATTTAACTTACGGTTTTACTGAACGTTAAAAGCATTCAAGGAAGGCAGTGCCTTTGCATTTGAATCAAAGAGTGCCTGATTTTCCCAAGAACTTTTCATATCGTCGTCAATGCCAAGATAACAGCCGCCCCAGTAAAAATATCCGCCGGCAGAATCAACAGACGAACAAAGTTCCATGAGGTACTGCATAACTCCGGCCTGATTTTCTATGCTTGAATCAATTTCACCACTTGAACTAATGCCTTCACCTTTCTTGTAACCAGTAAGATTTTTTGCACACTGTTTAGCACAAGTATAAGTGCTGTTGTCAACTTTTGAACTATAATAATAGGTGTTGCCTGTTGAATCAGTATAAGCATCGTCATCATAACAGAAAGAATTTTCTGCAATTACAACGTTATATCCTTCATTTTTAAAAGTCTGGAGGTTTGCCTTTAACTGAACATCTGTGCCATGACTTTCATAGAACGGATAGTAAGAAACTCCCAGATGCGTGATGTACTTTTTTCCATCCGAATCGTTGCCAACAGCCGCTGCATAATTTAAAAGTGTCGTTGCATAAGAACTCTTTCCGCCATTTGACATATGAAGCATGATTTTACAATCCGGCAAAACTGAGCGCACTGCCTGAGCTCCGGCTTTTAAATAATCTGCGGTGTAATTTTTAGCATTTTCCACGGCAGAATTTGTCTGGAAAAGACCACCCTGCATTTCGTTGCCAAGCTGTACCATATCCGGAGCGACACCGTTAGCCTGCATCTGTGTCAAAATCTGCTTTGTATATTCGCCAACAGCCTGAGCAAGTTCATCGGAAGTTGTGATTTCTGACCATTGTGCCGGACATTTTTGTTTTGAAGGATCTGCCCATGTATCAGAATAATGAAAATCAAGAAGAACTTTCATTCCATATTTTTTGGCACGTTTTGCCATCGTAAGTGTACGGTTCAGATTATTGTATCCGTAAGGTCCCCAATCTGTACTATCAAGTTCCTGAGTATAATCATTCCAAATTCTCAGGCGAATCCAGTTTACGCCGTGTTCTGCTAAAATTGCAAAGACATCTTTTTGTGAATTGTCCTCGTCATAAAATTTCAAGCCACATTCTTCAAGAGCGGCAACTTCGCTTGCATCAATGCCGCGCATAAAATCCCTGGAAACTTCCGCCGCAGAAATGTTATATTCAGAATAATCTGTAAATTCTTTTGACATATTTTGTCCCGGTATCACCGAACTGTCTGACGGATAAGACGGAATTGTACAGGAAGCAAATGCCGCTGTAAGAGCAAATACTGCCGTTACCGCAAAACTCTTCAGTCCTTTTTTTAAGTTTTTTGTGTTTTTCATATTTTAAACTCCAAAATTCTGCTATTTAGAGCCCTAAAAATTGCAATTTTTAGAGGCACCCTCTACTACTTGATTGTGTAAACAAGACCATTCTTCATATTTAGTTTTACACTTGTGTGATTATCATCTGCATAAGTGAGTGCATCGCCGACTGTGTCGTTTACGGCTTTGTTTGCACCGTCATCCCAGCCTAATGTTGAGGCAAGAACAATGTAAATTTTGTCACCAGATGAATATCCGCATTTTGAAAGTGAAATTGCATATTCTATAAAATCAACACTTTCACCGTCCATCCAACCAGCAGGACCACAGCTGAATTCTGATGAATCAAGAGCCGCAAAAGTTGTTGCACTTGCAATTGCCGCACCACTCACACCGCTACCAGTATTTGCATACCCCGGTTGATGATAAAGCACTGCATCAGGGTAAACTGGAGAACGTGAAGGCAGGAACTGCATTGAATTTGCAGCCTTATACTTTGTTTCTGTAAGTTCCGGTGCAGATGTATTGCCGTCCTTTACAAAATAAAGATGAACAGCATTGTGCCAGGTTATATTAAGATTTCCGCTGATTCCAACGTAAAGATTTTCCTCGTCATTTGTGATTGCAACTTCCGTAAAATCGCAGGCGGTAGAAGTTCCTGCTGAATCACTGAATGCATAAGAATCACCAGAATCATCAGTGTAAACGGTTGCGCCCTTTTCTTCCGTAAAGTTAGCGTCTTTTTTACCGTCAATTACAACTGAATATTTTGTAAATCTGATTGTAATTGAGTTGCTGTAAGAATCGCCGTTATTTGCTGGCAGAAGATTTCTTAAATTTACCGTAACGTTTACATTTTCAAGTTTTGTTTTTAAAGTTTCCGTGTCACTGAAATCAAATCCTGTAGCCGGCTTTAATTTTAATGATGAACCATCCGCAGTAACAGTAAAACCGTAAGCATTTCCGTCACTGCCAGTACCCGTTACCGATTCTGTTTCGTCTTCAATTGCTATTTCTGAATTAAGAGGGAATTCAATTTCTGAAGATTCATTAAATCCTGAAGTTGAAAAATCAACACTGTAATCAGAAAACAACGGTTTAATCTGAATGTTTTTGACGTTCAAAGCACTGATTGCTCGTCCACTCTGATTGCCTTCCGCACATTTAAATCCGCTGAGTTTTAAACTCATCACGGCAGTACCAGAAGGAATTTTCTGAGTATCAAAAAGTGCCATGATTTCTGACATATCAATTTTGTAGCCTTTATAATCTTCTGTAAAACTTCCGCTTATAGAATCAAATTTTTCTACAGCTGTGTTGCCGTCCTCGTTCGTATAAGTCAATTCAATTGAACCGCTGACGTTACTTTCTGCGGCCTGTTTTGAAAATTTTACTAAAAGACTCTGATTGTAATAATCGTCGCTTAATTTTTTTGATGCCAGGCTCATATCTTCTGTAGAAAGTCCGTTGTAACACCAGATTTTTGAATCAAGACTCATAACACCCGTCTGAGTCTGAAGTTCTTTTTCCATTACTGAACTCAGAGTTCCCTGTAAAAATTCACAGCCACTTACCAAAAACAAGGCTGAAGCTGCAAATAAACTTGTAAATATTTTTCCACTTTTGTTAATTTTCATTTTCAAGCCCCCTACTCTGCAGTGATTGACGCTGTTCCGCTGCTTCCGTCAACGGTTACAGTAATTTCTGATGAACTTAAATCTATTGCACTGTAAAAATTGTGATATTTTGAACCTTCTGCGGCATTTCCTTTTACTGTCGGGAACCAGCCGCGGGTCCAGTCATCAACTTTTACAAGAGTAAACTGAATCCACTCAGAAGTACATTTTATTGCATTTGAAGTACCTTCTCCGTTTTTCATTACAATGTCACATTCCTTATTTTCTTTTTCCCAGTCATTATTGCCATCAAAACTTCCCGGAATTGAATATTCACCGGTTACATCAGTTGGAAAATTTGTAAACACGATTGTAACATTCACAGACTGCTGGTTATGAAGTCCGTTTACATCCGCACAACCAGTAAAAATTGCTGCAAAGCCAATCAAAAGTGCTGCAAATGCAGATTTTATTATCTTTTTATTCTGATTTTTCATGGCTTCCTCCTAAAATTCCCAGATAAAGCCAAAACTGATGTGGCTTGTTGTGTCAGAGTCCAAAGTATTCAGAGTATAAGTTCTGTGCGGTGCTTTGTTCAGCCAGTTGTCTGCCCGGTAAAGTGAATAATTATTTTCACCATAAGGATTCATACCGTACGTAAAATGTGTCCAGAAATGTGGATGACCTGGAAGTGCGGTTTTATTGATTTTAAATCCAGCTGCAATTCCAAAAGGAACGATTGTTGCATCATCGC
Organism: bacterium; assembly: GCA_963648145.1. Taxonomy (GTDB): domain Bacteria; phylum Spirochaetota; class Spirochaetia; order Treponematales; family Treponemataceae; genus Treponema_D. The sequence goes on from CAVJCY010000001.1 coordinate 61,246, forward strand.
TGCCAGTTCTTGTAATTCCACCAAGATGAACATTCATTCTGTCGTTTATATCTCCATAAAGCATAAATGAGTTGTAAAGAATGTCTGTTGTATAGAAATTTCCGCTTGCCCATGATGAATAAGACGGTTTAATAGCCCAATCAAAAGTAAGTTTTTTCATAAAAGGAATTACGTCATTTGCATTAATTTCAATTCCGGCTTCTTCCATGCTGATAACAATTTCACGATTTGCAGTTGTTTCTGCGGCAAGTCGTTCAACCGTCAAAACTCCGTAACCGCCAAGTGTAATGTCCATATTTGTGAAAGTTTCAAGGCTCAAATCAAAGAACGGCTGAGTTCTCAAAGCCACCAGCCCATCAGAAAGTGCACTGACATCATTAAATGTAAGAGTTTCATCAAGCCCTGCACTCAAGAATTCAAGAGGATTAATATCAAAATCCGCTTTTACAGTAACAGTATCTGCGTTGATGTCATCATAAATCTGACCATCAGAACCCCAAACTGAATCAACTGCGGAGCCGGCATAAGAAGCCTTTACTTTTAAATTAAAAAAATCCGTTCCGTAACTTGCACGCCCCGCAAACGCTGAAGAATCAAGACCAAAATCAATTGTAGAACCAAAACTTGTAAGTCCGTGAAGTTCAAATTTCAAAGAATCAATAGGATTTGCACTAAAGTAGAGCGAAGCGGCATTTGTAGACGCTATATTATAGAAGAACAGCTGATCTGCTGTAGTAGAACTTCCGAAAGTTGCAGCAAGTCGGAAAAAATCACCAAATCCAAGGTCAAGAATATCATACATTCCGTAAGTTCCGCGCATCTGGCTGAACGCCGCAAGTGCCTTTACACTTACATTTCCAAAACGCGAAAGTTTTTTGCCATTACTGATTTCTGTGTAACCTTTGCCAACATCAAGCCAGCGGTCAATTACGTTATAAATTCCGGTAAATTCGCTCATTCCGTTGCCTTTAAGATTTCCGTAACCAAAACGAACATTTACAAACGGAGAAGTAAAATTCAGTGCAAGTTTATTAAAAGCACCAAGTCCATTGTCATTCCACTGATAAATCGGACTGAAAATCATAGAAGCAAGGCTCTGAAGTCCGTCTCCAATAGTTACGTCTGGAACATTTGCCGCATAACTGTTTGCTTTATAAAGAGTTTTATCAAAATCCCAGACAGAAATTTCTGCATCCAGCTGGAAAAGTTTGTTTATATCTCCCCAAAACCACCAGTTTGCATTTGACAAAAGATGAGTATTATCAATTTCGTAGCCAGATTTTTCGCCAGTTGCAATATCACGGATAATTGCGCCTGTGTCACTGGTTGCTTCAATCCACAATCCCTGAAGAATTGAAGATTTTTGTGCTGCAGTTCCAGAATCTGCAACCTGAGGCGCAGCATTTTCTTTTATTGCATCAGTTAAATCGCGTTCAAGAGGAACAAGAAAACCGTCATCTGCAGCCTGTCCAAAAACTGCAACATTTATTAAAACTGCCGCAGCAATACTAAAAATACGCTTTTTTATCATTTTTCGCTTCCTTAATTTCTATTTTGGGCAAAGTAACCTCGTAAAAATTGCAATTTTTAGAGTTTTTCTTCTGACTTAAGATAAAGTTCCATGTCGTCAAAATTTCCCCAGTTATCTGCATTTGTATCAAGATAAATACCCACAGTAATCTGATTATTTGTTACAGGAATTTCAATTTCGTACTTGTGCCAGTCTTGCCAGCCAGTATTTACAATTTTTGCAGTAATCTGATTTTTTCCGTCGCCGTAATTTGCAGCAAAAAGCCGGATATTATTTTCTCCGCCGCCGCCCATTGCCCAAAGTGACAGGACGTAAGTTCCGTTTTCAATATTTTTCAAATCCTGAGAAAGTATTGATTCAAAACCGTTTGCAAGCCAGTACTTGTAAGTCCATTTTCCTGTGTGAGCATTTCCCTTATTATTTTCAAGGAAACACGCTGTTGAAGAACCGTTCAGCTTCCAGTTTCCGATTTTTCCATCCTTAATCTGTTTACCACTTTCAAAAGAAGAATCCTGAATCAAATTTACTTTTGTAGAAATTTCAACATCAATCCATGGTTTAAATGCAGAACCGTCAACAGTTCCATAAATGCGCACAGTTTTTGCAGTTGTTTCTGTTGCCCAATCGTGCTTTTCCCATTTTACATTTACAAGATATTCGCGGTCATTTTCGCGGACAACTTTTATCTGGCCAGGAAGAGCTGGAGCAACACCCGGTTTTGTAATAACTTTTACAGAGTCTGCAACGTCATAAATGTCAAAATCTGATTTATTAGAAGCCGTGCCTCCCCAAACATTTTCTGTTGCTTTATTCCCGCGGGCAAGTTTCCAAACGTCCATAGAAGGAAGCACGCGGCCTTTAAAGTCAAACATTCCCTGATTTTCCCAGGTTGCACCTTCCGTAGCAGAAAGTCCCGCACCTTTTACAGGAATCCATGCCGGTTCCCAGTAGAAAACTCCGACTCCGCCCTTTACAGAAGCGACTGTATCAATAATGTCACGCACCGCAGTAGCCTGGCCCTGAACAGATGCCTTGTAACCATCATCAGTTTCGCTAAAAATCATAAAATTATTACCCTGATCGTCAGCGTCATCTTCTGTGTAACCGTAAGCAGTTTCTACAACAGCCATTTCTTTGCCGTAGCGTTTTGCAAGCATTTCAAGATTTGCCTTCAAATCAGAAGCCTTGCCGTGCCAGTAAGTATAAAAAGAAAGACCAATCACATCGTAATCAATTTTAGCTTTCTTTACGTCATCAAAAATCCATTTGTAAAGTTCCTGGTCCCCGCCATCAGCAAGGTGAATTACAATTTTTATTTTATCGCCGCCGGCCTCTGCCTTCCGGACTCCTGCAGACGCTCTTGTCAAAAGTTTTAAGAATTCTTCCATTCCGCCAATATCTTCGCCGGAATTTGTCCACAATTTTCCGTGAGGCCACATAAAACCACTGTTCAATTCATTACCAATCTGAACTGCATCAGCTCTGGCACCAGCATCTTCAAATGCCTTGAGCGATTCGTAAGTAAATTTTTCTACGGCGTTTTCAAGTTCTGCACGGCTAAGATTTTTCCAGTCCTGTGGCATATTCTGTTTTCCTGGATCAGCCCAAGTATCAGAATAATGAAAATCCACCATAAGTTTAAAACCAGCAGCCTTTGCTCTTTTTGCCATGTCAAGGTCAACTTTTACACTGTTATTTCCGCCACCATAAGCCTGACCTTTTTTTGCAATCAGTTTACCTTCTGCATCATAAACATCTTTTTCATAAACAGGATTATTCCAGACGCGCAGACGAATCCAGTTTACACCGCTGTCTTTTAAAATGTTAAAAAGGTCGTCAACTTTGCCTTCGCGGTTAAAATATTTTCCTCCATTTTTTTCAATATCAGAAAGAGAACTGATATCCACACCCATCATAAAATCGTCAGACAAAGAAGCAACAGGTTCCACAAAGATATTCTGCTTTACTCCGTCAGATTCCGCATGAGTAACGGCAAAAACAGAAAAAACAGAAACAGTCAATGCAAATACCACTGCAATAACTTTTTTCATAAAAACTCCAGAAAAGAAAACCTGATTTTGCACAACCGGTTTCCCAAATATGTATAGGGCATCTCTAAAAAATCATTTACAATGCTTTATTTAGAGATACATGCGATGTTTTAATTCGTTGATATAGCACGAATTAAAACATCGCATTTTCAGAGTTACCTCTAAAAATTGCAATTTTTAGAGATTCCCATAATACGTCGCGTCAAGGCTCGCTTTAGCTCAAAGCCTTGGCATCGCCGGTTTGAAGGTAGTGCTATACCTTCAAGAAAAAAAATCAACACATATCAACACGCGTTGATTACCCGTTACGAATAGATTAATTCCGAATTCTTACGATGTCAAATTTTTTTTTGATTTTTTTTACAAATTTTTTTTTTGCGGGCGTGCCCACTCTGTTCTCTTTGCTCGCTACAAGGTACTATATCCACACTTATTTTTACACCACGCGTTAGGGCGTGTAAGCCCTTTAGTTCCGTAGCGGAGCGCGCTTTGAGCGCGTAGCGGAGGAATGAGCGAACAGCGAAGGCTGAAAGGCCCGACGGCGCTTGCGCCGGAACGCCCGGAAATCACGCCAAAATTTTCCGGGGCAATTTTTTGCAAAACTAAATCGTAATAATATGCCATAATATTTTTCAGGAGAGAATTTTATGAAAAAGCATATTTTATTTTCGATTGCACTTTTGCTGATTTTTCCACTCGCGGCACAAAAAAAATCTAAAACGCAAACTGTAACAGACACTGCCAGCAAAGATGCGTCGTCCATAAACATCATTGCATCGACATCCTGGACCGCGGCCTTTGTAGACCTTGCAGGAATTGACAATGCAACGACAATCGCGCCGGCAACACTTCGTCATCCGCCTGAATATGAAATTACGGTCAGCGACATTCAGAAAATTTCCGGAAGCGACTTTTTTATTTACGCCGGCTTTGAAAGAATGATGAAAACTCTTGGCAAAACCTGCGGAAACACAGAAATGATTCAGATTGCACTGAACAATTCACTCGCCACAATGGAAGAAAGCACTCAAAAAATTGCCGAAGCCTGCGGCACAATGAAAGAACGCAATAAACGCCTTGCCGAATATAAAAATTTTTTGCAGAATGCCCGTTCAGAACTTCAACAAAAAGAACTTACAAAAGCAAAGGTTATTGTCAATAAAAATCAAATTTACCTTGCGCAGGATCTTGGACTAGACATTATAGCTGTTTTCGGTCCTGGCGAAGTTACCGCAAGCCAGATTCAAAACGCTAAAGATTCTTCCTGCGATTTTATTATTGATAACGTTCATAATCCTGTCGGCCGTCCGCTCGCAGAAGCCTCCCCGAATTCAAAATACATTTTGTGGCGCAATTTCCCAGAAACAACAGAACACAATGCACTTCTTCACACAATCCAGAAGAATATCGATGCGTTGAAGAAATAAGGGGCGTGGCTCGCGGCAGCAAATGCAGTGTCACACGACATATGCCGTGTCACGCGTCACAAAATACAGTGTCACACCGCACGTGCAGTGGCTCGCGACATTCAATACAGTGTCACGCCGCACGTGCCGTGTCACGCGTCACAAAATGCAGCGTTACGCCGCACGTGCAGTGGCTCGCGACATTCAATACAGTGTCACGCCGCACGTGCCACGTCACGCGTCACAAAATACAGTGTCACACCGCACGTGCAGTGGCTCGCGACATTCAATACAGTGTCACGCCGCACGTGCCGTGTCACGCGTCACAAAATGCAGCGTTACGCCGCACGTGCAGTGGCTCGCGACATTCAATACAGTGTCACGCCGCACGTGCCACGTCACGCGTCACAAAATACAGTGTCACACCGCACGTGCAGTGGCTCGCGACATTCAATACAGTGTCACGCCGCACGTGCAGTGTCACGCGTCACAAAATGCAACGTCACACCGCACGTGCCGTGGCGCACGGCACTCACCCACAGCCACTGACACTTTCGTAAACATTTTTGGCAAACTTTTCTTTTACAAAAACGCCAGAATCTGCAACCTGTTTATGTTGTTTTTCAGTTTCTTCTTCCGCCCCAAAATCATCCCCGCCGGTTTCGTATGATTCTGATTTTCTGTCCTCATCGTCATTGTCATCGCCAAAAATTATTCCATGTTCAAGAAAACTAAAATATCGTTCGCGGTCAACAATCACGTGGTCAAGAATTTCAATTCCCACAATCAAAGACGCTTCCACAAGCATTTTTGTTGCCAGTAAATCATCTTCAGAAGGTTCAACATTCCCAGACGGATGGTTATGGCACAGAATTATTGCCGCTGCATTTTCCCGGATTGCCTCGTTAAAAACTTCACGCGGATGAATCAACGACCTGTTCAGCGTCCCCACGGAAGTCACATGAATCTGTATAATTTCGTGACCGCCGTTCAGCGTAACCACCAGAAAATGCTCCTTTTGACTCACTGCAAAATTTTTTACAAACGGCACAATATCTTCCGGCCGCCTGATAGGAGCCCGCAAATAACGACTGCGCCGCTTTCCAAGTTCAAGTGCCGCCGCCACTGCAAGTGCTTTTCCTTCGCCAATGCCTTTTACTTCAAGCAGATTTTTTACAATTTCATCATCATTTGAATCATTTAAGACGCTAAGAATTTTCCGGGCCATTCTATGCACAGGCATTTTTTTTGTCCCAGAACCAATAATCATCATAATTAAATCTTCGTCAAACGGAAAAGACATTCCATGTTCCAGAGCGTCTTCCCGGACAGTCGGTTTTTTTACATCAATTTTCATCTACAAATATAATTGACCCGTTTTTTCAAAAATTACAAAATTTCATGATTTTTTTTTACAAGAAATTTAAAAATTTCAGATTTTTCGCAAAAATTCACCGCAAAATGCCATAAAATCACCGACCAAAAATTACGCTCTCGCAAAAAAATCAAATTTACTGTATATTAGTTTGCATGATTACAAAAACGTTTAATCAGAAAATTGAGTTAACCAACGAAGGTCAGCTTTCCTTTTTTTTTGTAGGAACCGGGACAGCCTTTTCCAAAACAAATTTTCAGACAAATCTTTTAATCATAAAAGGTCAAGACCATCTTGTAGTTGACTGTGGCACACTTTTTTCTTACGCATGGGAAACTATTTACAATTCAAAAATCACTGAAATAAAAAATCTTCTGCTCACACATCCGCATGCAGATCACATTGGCGGAGTTGAAGAACTGGCACTTGTCGGCCGTTACGTAAAAAAATCAAAATTAAACCTGATTATCACAAACGAATTCAAGAAAAAACTCTGGAACGAAAGTTTGCGCGGCGGCTGCCAGTTCAGCGAAGACGGAAAAATGACTTTTGACCATTATTTTAATCAGATTAAACCCGCACTTTTGTGCAAAAAACCGTATCCACTCTACGAAACAAACATCGGAAACATAAATTTAAAACTTTTCAGAACCTTTCACGTAACCACAAAGCCAAATTCCTATAAAAATTCACAATATTCTGTGGGTCTGATTATTGACGACAGAATTTTATTCACCGGCGACTCTCAATTCAAGCCGGAACAATTAAAATGGCTTTGTTCAAAATATAATCTTCAGTACATTTTCCACGACTGCGACCTTTCTGGCTATTCCAAAGGCGTTCATACAACCTATGACCAGCTAAAAACCCTGGATTTTGAAACAAAAAACAAAATGTTCCTTTGCCACTACAACAATGACGCAAAAAAGATTGATTGTACAAAAGACGGATTCGCCGGATTTGCAGAAAGTGGCATTTACTATTGTTTCGATTAATTTTTTTCTTATTTTTCGGGCGTTTCCGCCGTGCCGGCGGTCGGGCCTTCCGCAGTTTGCTAACGCGCAAGATCCTCGGCGTGCAAATAGCACACCTGCGGGTCTCGGCTTCGTTTTTTGAAAAAAACTTCGCCGCTGCTCCACGCCCTAACGCAAGTTCCACCATAAAAAAAGCCTGCCGAAATTAATCAGCAGGCTCCGCAAAAAATGTCCCAGATGCGATTCGAACGCACTACCTGCCGCTTAGGAGGCGGCCGCTCTATCCAAGTGAGCTACAGGGACTTATCAAAATATTCTGTTTATCTTATAAAAAAAGTCTTTGATTTGCAAGAAAACCTCCAAAAATTGCAATTTTCAGAGGTTTTACAAAATTAAATTTTAAAAAAGCCCGGAAATCACGCCGTTGTCATCAACGTTAATGTCCAGTGCAGCCGGTGCTTTTGGCAGCCCCGGCATTGTCATAATGTCACCGGCAAGGGCAACAACAAAACCGGCACCGGCATAAAGCTGAACATCCCGAACCGGGAACGTATAACCGGTCGGCGCGCCTATAAGTTTTGGGTCATGGCTAATTGAATTCTGAGTTTTTGCAATGCACACCGGAAGTTTTCCGTAACCATTTTCTTCAAAAGTCTTAAGTTTTTTAAGTGCAGCAGAATCAAATTCAACATCTTTTGCACGGTAAATTTCAGTTGCAATCTTCTTAATTTTTTCCGTAAGCGGCAAATCAAGGTCATACAAAGGTTTATAAGCTGCCTTTCCACTTTCAGCAATTTCTGCAACTTTAGAAGCAAGTTCCTTTGTACCTTCGCTTCCTTTGCCCCAACCTTCAGAAAGCACTGCAACGGCACCGTTTTCTTTGCAGAGTTTTTCAAGAAGCGCAATTTCTTCGTCAGTATCCGTAACAAATTTATTTACCGCAACAACCGCCGGCAAGCCGAATTTTGCAATATTTTCTATATGAGTTTTAAGATTTGCAAAACCTTTTTCCAAAGCGGCACAATCCACTTTAGAAAGATCCGCTTTTGCAACTCCGCCGTGCATTTTCAGTGCCCGGATAGTAGCAACAATCACAACAGCATCAGGTTTAAGTCCTGCAGAACGACATTTTATATCAAGGAATTTTTCAGCACCAAGGTCAGCGGCAAAACCAGCTTCCGTAACAACAAAATCACCAGAAGCAAGTGCACAAAGTGTTGCGTTCACAGAATTACACCCGTGAGCAATGTTTGCAAAAGGTCCGCCATGAACAAACGCCGGATTTTTTTCCAAAGTCTGCACAAGATTCGGCCGGATTGCATCTTTCAAAAGTGCAGCAACAGCGCCAGTACAGTTCAATTCACCAAATTTTACATTTTCCTTGTTGTAATTCTGTGCAATCACAATTTTGTCCAGACGTTCTTTTAATTCCGTAATCGTTTTAGAAAGACAAACAATTGCCATAATTTCAGATGCAACCGCAATTGTAAAATGATCTTCGCGAGGCACACCCTGCATACGGCCGCCAAGTCCAATCACAATATTTCGAAGTGCGCGGTCATTCAAATCCACACAACGCTTCCAGGAAATTGTGCGCGGATCAATATTCAAAGCGTTTCCCTGCTGAATGTGATTGTCAATCAACGCAGAAATCAAATTGTTTGCAATAGAAATTGCATGAATATCCCCTGTAAAATGCAAATTTATGTCTTCCATAGGAACTATCTGAGCATAACCGCCGCCACAGGCACCGCCCTTTACGCCAAAACACGGACCAAGCGAAGGTTCACGCAACGCAACCACAGTTTTTTTCCCGATTTTATTAAGACCGTCTGCAAGCCCTATAGAAACCGTCGATTTTCCCTCTCCTGCCGCCGTTGGAGTAACCGCCGTAACCAAAATAAGTTTTCCAGGCTTTTCTGCCGCCTTTTTCTGAAGAACCTTTAATTCTTCAAAAGTAATTTTTGCCTTGTAAGGTCCGTACTGTTCAAGCTGATTTTCCGAAATTCCAATTTTTGCCGCAATTTTTGTAATAGGTTCCATCACATTTTTTTGTGCAATTTCAATATCCGTCATTCTGACCCCCAAATTTATCCATACATTTTAATCCAAAACAGCAATTTTCTCCATAACGTAAAAAAAATTCTAAAATAATTCCAATTAATCTTGAAATTACAAGAAAATTACTTCAATATTTCAGTGAAAAAAAATTGTTATGGGCATCTTTAATCTAAATAAAACAATCATTGTTGTTGTCTAGAAAGTAATGCAAATGTCCGAACAATTTTCAGTTTTCAGGTCGATGTCCGAACAGATTTCGGAGTTCAGACTGGTGTCATCCCGAACTTGTTTCGGAATCTCTTTATAAGACAGTTGCTGGAATTTTTGTTTGGATTTAGCAAGGAGAAAGTCTTGGAACCAAAAATCAGCGTAGTAATACCTATTTACAATGTTGAAAAATACCTTTCATTGTGCATTAACAGCATACTTTCTCAAACTTACGAAAATCTGGAAATTATACTTGTGGACGACGGTTCTACAGATGGCTGCCCAGCCCTCTGCGACACCTTTGCTCAAAAAGATTCAAGAATCTGCGTTATCCATAAACAAAACGGCGGCATTTCTGATGCACGCAATGCCGGAATTACAGCCGCAACAGGCAAATATATTTCTTTTGTCGACCCGGACGATTACGTAGAAAACGATTACGTTGAATACCTTTACAGTCTTATAAGAAAATATGATTGCAAAATGTCACTCTGCCAGCACACAGTAAAATTTGAAAGCGGAAACGAAGTCTGCTACGGAAAAGATGGCGACGCTCTTTTAAGTTCAAAAGAATGCATTGAACGAATGCTCTACAACGACATAATTGACACTTCCTGCTGGGCAAAACTTTTTAGTGCTGACATTGCAAAGAAATTTTCGTATCCAAAAGGAAAACTTTTTGAAGACATCGGCACAGTCTATAAACTTTTTATAGAAAGCCAGAATATTGCCTGCGGCTGGCAAAGCAAATATTTTTACATAATGCGACCAAAATCTATTGTACACTGCGATTTTAATCCTCACAAACTGGACTTACTAGAAATGACGGATTCAATGGCAAACGACGTGCGCACAACATTCCCAGACCTGGAAAAATCCATTTTACGACGCCAGGTTTATGCAAGATTCAGTACATTAAACCAAATGCTGTGGGTAAAAGAAAAAAAATACAAAGAAATCCGCAAAGAAATAATTAAATACATCCGTGCAAACCAAAAAGAAATTCTTTCAGATTCAAAAATTCCGCACCGCGACCGTGTTGCCGTTTTTATGTTGAAGTGCAGTTTTGTTTTTTACAAAATTGCTATAAAAATCTGGAAAAAAAGCCGTTAAGGGAACCTCTAACGAATTAAAACTCGCACGTTTCTCTAAAAAAGCATTGAAAATGATTTTTTAGAGATAGCCTCAATTTTTTTGGACTTCTGCGCAAAGGATTGTAGGGGCGCCGTAAGGCGAACACGGACGGCTAGCTAGTGATTTTTGATTTTTTTGAGAAGAATTTGCGGTTTACCGTCAATTTTAGTTTTGTAAGATGAAATAAAAAGCCGGCCGGGTTTGGAGCGAACAGCGTAACCCCGCAAAGCCTGGCCGGCACGAAGTGCCGTGTGCGCCCAAATGATGAAAAATCAATGGTGTGAACAATTGGGTGTGAAAAAATTATTTTGGACGGACGCCGGTAAGGGCAAAAATTACCCATTCGGCAATGTGGGTCGTGTGGTCGCCGATTCTTTCTATGTATTTTGCAATCAGGAGGTAGTCTAAAATCTGTTCACCTTCGTCCGTATGTTTTATTTTGTCCACTAAATCCTTTTTGATTGTGTGGTATAAGTCGTCAATGACGTCGTCGTGGGCTATAACATTCTGGGCAAGGTTGTAATCTTTGGTTATGTAAGACTGAATGCTGTCGTGTAACATCTGGATAATTTCCGTGGACATCTGTGTTATTTCGTTCATTTTGCCGTATTTGCAGTCTGGAACGTTTAAAACCAGATCGCCAATGTCTGCAGCGTGGTCACCTATTCTTTCCATATCGGTAATCATTTTTAATGCACCGGTAATAAGGCGCAAATCGGTTGCCATTGGCTGTTGCTGCAACAAAAGTTTCATACATTGCGCTTCTATATCCCGTTCCATTTCGTCAATTTGTTCGTCATTTGCCCCGACGGTTTTTGCAGCATCTGTGTCGCGTCCCATCAAGGCCAGCATTGAACTTTCAATGGCAATTTCCACAAGTTTTCCCATTGAAATTATGCTGTTGTTCAGTTTTTTCAACTCTTCTTCATATTTTTCACGCATTTTTTTTGCTCCCGCTTTTTATTTTAGACATCTCTAAAAATTGTAATTTTTAGAAAAATCACAAAATATCAGCCAAATCAGCCAAAACGGCCTGTAATATAATCTTCTGTCTTTTTCTGTTTTGGCATACTGAAAATCTGTTCAGTGTCGCCTGCTTCAATAATTTCGCCAAGCAAAAAGAAAACCGTCTTATCACTGATTCGTACGGCCTGCTGCATATTGTGAGTAACAATTACAATTGTGTATTTTTCTTTTAATTGCATTACACAGTCTTCAATTTTGGAAGTTGAAATTGGGTCCAGGGCGGAAGTTGGCTCGTCCATCAACAAAATATCCGGTTGAACTGCAAGTGCGCGGGCTATACAAAGCCGCTGCTGCTGACCGCCACTCAAGGCAAGTGCAGATTTTTTCAGATTGTCTTTGAATTCGTCCCAAATTGCAGCATTTCGCAGTGAAGTTTCTACAATTTCGTCCAGAACGGCTTTCTTTTTAATTCCGTGAGTTCTAGGACCAAACGCAATATTATCGTAAATGCTCATTGGAAAAGGATTTGGCTTTTGAAAAACCATTCCGACTTTTTTGCGCAATTCGTTTACATCCTGATGAAAATCAAGAATATTTATAAAATTGTCCCTGTCGTCAGATTTTTTGCCGCCAGATGAATCATTAATTAAAATCTGGCCCGTAATTTTGCAACCTTCAACCATATCATTCATACGGTTTATTGACTTTAACAAAGTAGATTTTCCGCAGCCGGAAGGCCCGATAAACGCCGTAATTTCATGCTCTTTCATATCAAGATTAATATTTTTTAACGCATGAAAATCCCCGTAATAAAGATTCAGATTTTGAATTTTTATTTTATCCATTATTTTTTATTCCCTATTTTCTTAGCAATTAATTCAGAAAGGCCGTTTATTGCAACTACAAAAATCAAAAGTACAACCGCCGTTGCAAAGGCCTGATTTGTATGCAAACCTTCTGAACTCAAAACATACATATGAACCGCAAGCGTTCGGCCAGATGCAAAAATATTTTCCGGAATTTGAGCAACAGTGCCTGCCGTATAAATCAAAGCCGCAGTTTCGCCAACTACACGACCTGTTGCAAGAATTATTCCGCTCAAAATTCCAGGAACGGCATCTGGCAAAACAATTTTAAAAACCGTACGAAGTTTTCCCGCCCCAAGTCCAAAACTTCCTTCGCGGAAAGTTTCTGGCACGGCAAGCAACGCCTCTTCCGTCGTCCTCATAATTACCGGCAAAATCATAATTGCAACAGTGCAGCTTCCCGCAAGAAGCGAATATCCCCAGTGCAAAGTACCAGCAAACAGCAGCATTCCAAAAAGACCGTAGATAATTGAAGGAATACCCGTCAATGTTTCCGTGGTCATCCGCACTACTTTTACAAATTTATTTCCCTTTTTTGCATATTCAACAAGATAAATTGCCGAACCAATTCCAAGCGGACAGGCAATCGCAAGGGCCAGAATCGTCATCAGCAGAGTATTTACAAGTGCCGGCACAACAGAGCAGTTTTGGGAAGTATATTTCAAACTGAACAAATCTTTATTCAAATACGGCACGCCTTTTACCATGATGTAGCCAATCATAAAAATCAAAATTCCCAAAGTAATTGCGCTGCACACAAATACAAAAGTCCGCACTGCCAGTGATTTTATTTTTCTGGAAGTTGCGCCAGGCAAAGCCTGTCGCCGGGCTTTCCGCACTTCGCTGCCGCTCATCGTCCTCGTCGCTGTGCTCCTGCGGTCGACTAAAGGTGCTACAATCCCTAACTCATTTTCTTTTATTGACAATTCCATAAAATCCTCCAGTGAAAAATCCTAAAAAATTATGTCTTGCCTTTGGTTTTTAGAACGTTAAAACTCAAGTTTATAAGTAAAATAAACACAAACAGAACAACACCGGTTGCAATCAATGCTTCACGATGCAAATCAGTTGCATATCCCATTTCTATTACTATATTAGCAGTCAAAGTTCTTACGCCTTTTATCAAAGAATTCGGCAGCCTTGCCTGGTTTCCGGCAACCATAATTACCGCCATAGTTTCGCCAATTGCCCGTCCAATTCCAAGAATAATTCCTGCCATAATCCCGGATTTTGCGGCCGGCAGACTTGCCTTAAAAACTGCACGCTCATGACTTGCACCTAAAGCTCTTGCGCCTTCGTAATAACTTTCTGGCACGGCATTCAAACTACTTTCCGAAACGCTTATAATCGTCGGCAAAATCATCATTCCAAGCAAAATAGAAGCGGTAAGAATTGAAGAACCATTACCGCCAAAAACATTACGTACAAAGGGAACAATTATCATCAAACCAAAAAAGCCATATACAACGCTTGGAATTCCGGCCAAAAGTGCAATGGCCGGTTTTAAGATTTTATGCAGCCATTCAGGACAAAATTTTGAAAGAAAAACGGCCGTCATCAGCCCAATTGGAACGCCAATTATAATTGCACCGGCCGTTACATAAAGACTTCCGACAATCATCGGGAAAATTCCATACAAATCGTTGCCCGGCTTCCATTTTGTGCCAAAAAGAAAATTTGTGACTCCGATTTTGTGAACCGCAGGAATTCCGTTTGCAAACAAAAATATGCAAATCATCAATACCGCCAGAATACTGAAGGCAGCTGTCATCAAAAATATAATTTCCCAGATTTTCTCTTTTATTTTCATTTTTACTTCCAAAGGCGGAAGTTTTATTTTCAGCCTGTGTAAAATTTTAAGGAAGAGGATTTAATTTCCCCTTCCTTCCAGAAAGTTTTAGTTCAGTTCAGTCCATTTTGTAATGTTACCAGTGAATACTGATTCTACCTGTGCTTTAGTAAGTCCAGTTGCAGGATTTGCCTTGTTTACAACTACAGCAATACCGTCCATTGCAATTGTAACTTCGTTCAAGCCTTTTGCTTTTTCTGATTCTTTAAGAGCACGGCTTGCCATGCCAATATCACAAGTTCCATTAGCAGCATTTGTAACACCTGTTGTTGAATCTGAAGTCTGAAGTTCAATCTGAACATTTGAGTTTACAGATTTATAAGCTTCTATCAGTTTTTCCATCACCGGTGAAACAGAAGACGAACCTGACACTACAACTTTTCCTGAAGCCTGGTTTGAAACAAAATCAGCACCATCTGCAACCTTAATATACCTGTTTGCAGAAATGATATTCTGACCATCTTTACTCAAAATATAATTTTCAAAATCCCGGGCAGCTTCAGAAAGCTGGTCTTTAACAGCAATATTAAAAGGACGACTGATTTTATAACTTGCATTGTTTATGTTTGCTACAGTTGCTTCGGCACCGTCAATTTTAAGAGCCTTAACAGAATCATTTAACGACCCAAGAGAAACGTAACCAATAGCATATTTATCGCCGGCAACAGTTGTAAGCATTACAGCAGTAGAGTTTGTAACAGAAGCATCATCAGTTGTGTAATCAACCTTTTTACCAGACGAATCCTTCTTTTCTATACCAAAAAGTTCAATAAATGCACCACGAGTTCCAGAACCTTCTTCACGACTCAAAACAGAAATTACAGAATTTTCGTTCCATGAATTTTTAACTTCCTTCTTTGCACAAGAAACACTACCCAAAACCATTGCAGCAACTGCAACTACATTCAAAAATGTTCTTTTCATAAGTTCTTCTCCTTTTCTTATGGGAACTCTAAATAAAGGATTGAAAATGATTTTTTAGAGATACCCATATCAGTACTCTTTTTTTATCTTTCGTGAATTAAATTAATTTAAGACTGTGAAAATTTGGGGAAGTTTATGTTAAATAAAAGTTAAGTATTGGAAGGCTCTAAAAACGCGATGTTTTAATTCGTTGTATTTTAACGAATTAAAACTCGCACGTATCTCTAAATAAAGCATTGTAAATAACTTTTTAGAGATGCCCTTATTCTATTCCAGAAAGCTCCATTGCTTTTGACTTTATTGCTTCAAAAAGTTTTTCTTTGTTATCTTTGTTTTCTGTAATGATTTTTACAAAAACTGATCCAGCCACAACAGCATCTACAGAACTGGCAAGATCTTTTGATTGTTCACCGTTAGTAATTCCAAATCCGCCATAAATTTTACTTCCACCTTCACTGACTTTAGAAAGAAAATTTAAGGTTGAACTATCAATTTTTGTGTATGTGCCTGTAATTCCAGCGCGAAGAGCAGCATAAATGTAAGGAAATCCTGCATGGGCCATTTTACTTAATCGTTCCAAAGTCATGCCTGGTGCTGCAACAGGAATGTTTATCATGCCGTTTTCTTTACAGGCTGCAGTTAAGCCTTCATCAAAATCAAATGGCAAATCAGGAACAATCATGCCTTTTACTCCAACTGCGGCAGCGTTTTTACAAAAGGACGCAACTTTTGGGGTATAAATTAAACTTCCGTAACTCATAATATAAATTGGGATTTCCGGGTATTCTTTGTGTATTGTTTCTATGAACTTTAGTCCGTCTGCCGTGCGGTAATGGCGTTTTAAAACTTCTGTACAGGCGCTTTGTATTGCAGGTCCGTCCGCACAGGGATCGCTGAACGGTAACTGAATTTCTAAGATATCCGCTCCGCCTGCTACAAGGGCGCGGGCAGCTGTAAGTGCCACTTCATTGGTAGGGTAACCGGCAACAAGATGACTCATCAATTTTATTTTCATAATCTTCTCCTTAAAATACGCACTATGAACGAGGAACATCCCCTCCCTTATTTCATAGTCTTTGCATCGTGAATATCTTTTGCGTCATTGAGGCGTTCCAGTTCTGCTTCAAGAAAAGTTTTCCATTCTGATGGGCGGAAAACGGGACTTGTAATAAAAATATCCTTGTCACCACGGCCAGACATATTGATTACAATCACGTCGTTTTTGCTAAGTTTTGGTGCAAGTCTGATTGCTTCAGCCCCTGCGTGTGCACTTTCCATGGCAAAAAGTACACCTTCGTTTTTTGCAAAGAATTTCAAGGCATTCAGAGCTTCGCAATCCAATGCTGAAGTAAATTCTACACGACCAGACATTCCAAGCGCAGCAAGTTGAGGACCAATTCCACAGTAATCAAGTCCAGCAGAAATTGAACGTGTCGGAAGTGCCTGTCCGTCTTCGTCCAGCAAAAATCGCGACTTGTAGCCCTGCATAATTCCTTCGCGGCTGGCGTTTCCTGTCATTCGGCTTGCATTTTCACCAATACCAGTTCCAATTCCTCCAGCTTCAACAGCAATCAACCTTGGTTCTTTTTCATCAATGAACGGCGCAAAGCAACCTATTGAATTTGAACCACCACCACAACAGGCAATTAAAACTGTAGGTTTTATGCCGCGCTCTTCACACTGTTTTTTAATTTCCTTACCAATTACACTCTGAAATTCACGAACCATATCAGGAAAAGGCGACGGCCCCAGTGCGGAACCAAGACAGTAGTGAGTCGTATCAGAATTTGCAGACCAGTCCCGCATTGCTTCATTCACGGCATCTTTTAACGTGCGGCTTCCGCTTGTAACTGCGTGAACTTTTGCCCCGTACATTTCCATTGCCGCTACATTTGGCTGCTGGCGGCGGACATCAACTTCGCCCATGTAAACGGTACAGTCCAGACCAAGTTTTGCACAGGCAGCAGCAGTTGCAAGTCCGTGCTGACCAGCTCCAGTTTCTGCAATAATGCGTTTTTTTCCCATATATTTTGCTAAAAGACACTGACCGATTGCATTGTTGATTTTGTGCGCGCCGGTATTTGCAAGTCCTTCCATTTTTATATAAATCTGAGCACCGCCAAGCAATTTTGTTGCACTTTCTGCGTACAAAAGCGGAGTTTCACGACCAATATAATCACGCTGAATTCCTGCATATTCCTTTAAAAATTCCGAATCCTTCATTGCCTTTTTAAAAGCGATTTCCAGTTCATCCAAAGGACGACGCAAAACTTCTGCCACATATTTGCCACCAAATTTATCAAAAAATCCATTGTCTGATTCCATATTCAAACCTCACAAATTTTTTTATCAAGGGGAAAGACTTCCCCTGGTTCGCACTTTGTTGCTCACCACCCTTTCTAACGGGGACACCCCGTAACGCCCCGCTTTATTTTTTCAAAAAAAATTTTCATTTTTCCGTGATTTTTCACACCGATTTTTCCACCATTTTCCATAGAATCTTCCAGTCCGCTACTTACATCAACTAGTTCAGGATGAAATTTTCCTACAAGTTCGACCACATTTTCCGGATTTACGCCACCTGCAAGCCATAATTTTCCGTTTTTTGTTTCGTAATTGTGATTGCGACTGTCCTGCAAAAACCGAGGTTCACCATACGCAAAAAGCTGCTCTGATTTTTCTTTCAAAAGGCCGTCTTTATCTGTAATTGCAAAATAATGAGGCAGCACTTCAAGATAATCAGGACAGTAATCAGTTTCATGAAGCTGAATCATATCCAGAACGCCAATTCTTACAAAATGCACCGCAGCCTTTGCTTCTTCCCCATCAGGATTTGTAATTACAGCGACTTTTTTTGCTTTAACCTGAGAAAGAACTTCCCGAATTTTTTCAAATTTTTCGCCAAAAACATTCCGGTCAAATCCTTTTGCAAATATAAAACCAACAAAATCTGCACCAAGTTTGTCTGCAAAAAGCACATCTTCCACTCGGGTAAGCCCACAGATTTTTATAAGAGGTCTGCCGTTTTGTTCCCCCTTAGCCAAAACTTTCGCAATCTTCACCCAGTTTTTTCCGTTTTCATTTTCTTTTGATTCTCTAAACGCTTTTACAAAGTCGCCTGCTTTTTCAGGATTTCTAGCCGCAAATTCACCAAGAAGAATTCCTGAAAATCCTATAGAACCAACCATTTGTGCAGCCTGCGGCGTCGTAATTCCGCTTTCAAAAATCACCTTTCCGCCTAAAGTATCTTTCAACTTAGATGGAACCAGTAAATCCATAGAAAAATCTTTAAGATTTCTAGAATTTACACCGCACACAATCGTGTCTGAAAAATATTTAAGAATTTCCTGAACTTTTTCCACATCCTCTGCCGTGCGAACTTCTACCAGGGCTTTAATTCCCAGTTTTTTGCAACATTCCGTCATACTGAACATTTTTTTCAGAGTCAGAATTCCGCTAATCAACAAAACTGCATCTGCACCGCAACGGTAAGAAATTTCAATTTCATCTTCATCAATTAAAAAATCTTTACGCAAAACAGCAGCTCTCGGACGACCAGTTTCAAAAGCAAACTTATCAACTGCAGCACAAACTTTCTGCAAATCTTCCAAAGTTCCCTTAAAATAATTTTCTTCTGTAAGGCAACTGATTGCCGCCGCTCCATTTTCGCAATAAATACGGGCTGTTTTTTCCGCATCAAGTTCCGGAGCAATATCGCCTTTGCTTGGGCTGGCACGTTTAACCTCAAGAATTACCCCCTTATTCTGCATAAAAGGTGTAACCGGACGAATCCGTTTTTCAGGAATTACATGACCAAAACTATAGCCAAGTCTTTGAATATCTTTTTTGCGCTGTTCAACAATATGTGCAACTATATTTTTATTCATAAGCATGTTTCACTTTCTATACAGCCAGTTCTTTACTTGTTTCTGCAATCTGATTCAATTTTGCAAGAGCCTTTCCACTTCCAATTGCATTCAAAGCCATTTTGTAACCGTCAGTCAAAGTTTTTGCGTGACCTGTTATAAAAAGAATTGCTGCGGTATTAAGTCCAACTGCATAACGGATTGTTTTACGGCCTTCACCTTTTAGAACCGCCAGTCCAAGTCTGGAATTTTCAGCACCAGTTCCACCGGCAAGTTCAGTTTCATCAGCATCTGTAATACCGAATTTTGCAGGCTCAATAACAAAAGCCGTTTCTTTTCCGTTAGCGTCAATAAAATATGCGTGAGTCTTTGCACAAGGACTGATTTCGTCGTAACCGTCTTCTGAACAGACCGTCATTACGCGTTTTGCACCAAGTTCTTTTGCAGCCCTGGCATAAGACTGCAGCAGTTTTTTATCATAAACGCCAAGAACTTCGTATTCAGCACCGGCAGGATTTAAAAGCGGTCCTAAAATATTAAAAATTGTCTTAATTCCAAGTACCTGACGCACAGGCGCTGCAAAACGCATTGCCTTGTGATAAACAGGTGCCATCAAAAATCCAAAGTCCGTTTTTTCTACAAGCCCGGCAGTTTTTTCAGGCTGCGCCATAATGTTAATTCCAAGATTTTCAAAAAAATCAGCCGCTCCAGATTTTGACGAAACAGCACGATTTCCATGCTTTGCCACTGGCTGTCCGCAACTTGCCGCAATAATTGCAGAAAGTGAACTGATATTAAAACTGCCTTTACCGTCCCCACCTGTCCCGACAATTTCGGCCAGACCTTTTTTACTACAAACAAAAGGCGTTTTTACCTTAAGCAGTGCCTTTGCACAACCAACCATTTCACTTGTCGCAAAACCTTTTGCCGCCATTGCAACCAGAACCGCAGCCATCTGACGTTCATCCATATTTCCGTCCGTAAAATATTCCATGAACTGACCAGCCTGTTCTTCTGTTAAATCTTTTCCGGCAATCAACTGATTCAGCAGAGCCGTAATATTTAAATTTTCCCGCCTGTATTTTAAAAAAGATTCAAAAAGCTTCTGACAATTTTCGCTTGCAATGCTTTCCGGATGAAACTGAATTCCTTCAATTATCAGACTTTTATGACGGATTCCCATAATGTCGCCGTCTTTTGCGCGGGCAGTAACTTCAAACTCTGGCGGTAAAGTAGATTCATCAATTACAAGGGAATGATACCGTGTAAACCTGCAAGACTTCCCGATATTTCTAAAAAGTCCTTTTTTATCTAAATCAATTTCTTCCACAATTCCATGTTTAATAAACTTAGCTCCAACAATTTTTGCACCAAAAGCTTCACCAATTGCCTGATGCCCAAGGCAAATTCCTAGAATCGGAATTTTTCCCGCAAAATATCTGATTGCATCAACGCTCACACCTGCTTGCTCTGGATTTCCTGGCCCTGGAGAAACCACCAGATAATCAGGCTTCATTTGTGCAAGTTCTTCTACCTTATATTCATCATTTCGTACAACTTTAATTTCTTCTGTCGTGGCCTGTGCAAATGCCTGAACAACATTAAAAGTAAAACTATCATAATTATCTATAACTAAAATCATTTTAAACTCCTTTATAAAAGTCCACGCCAGCGCGCGAACATCCATTTACATCGACCGAACTTCGTTGCCGCTTCGCCTTTCGACTAAAAGCCCTGCACTTAAAATCCCGCATTTTATTTTGTTAACGTATCAACCAGTGCGCCTAGTTTTTCGCAAGTTTCTGTAAACTCCCGCTCCGGATTTGAATCAAAAACAATTCCGCCACCGGCTTGCAGCGTATAAATCTTTCCCTGTTTTAAAGTAGACCGGATTGTAATGCAAAAATCTAAATCTCCGTTGCACTGAACATAACCAACTGCACCCGCATAAAAACGACGCTTTGTTTCTTCAAGGCCACTTAAAATCTGCATTGCACTGATTTTTGGTGCACCGGAAACTGTCCCAGCCGGAAATGCTGCCCTCAAAACCTGAATCGGCTTTACTCCATCCTTTACAATTCCTTCAGTATTAGAAACCATGTGTATCACGTGAGAATAAAGTTCACATTCCATAAACTGAGGGACTGTTACAGAGCCTTCTTTGCAGACACGACCCAAATCGTTACGTGCCAAATCTACCAGCATAAGATGTTCTGCCCTTTCCTTTGGATTTGAAATCATCCGTTTTTTAAGTTCCTCATCTTCTGCATCAGAAGCACCACGATGAATTGTTCCCGCAATAGGATGAATGCTGGCTTTTCCGTTACGAACGCGAACAAGACTTTCCGGAGAACAACCGGTTAGCTGAAAATCACCAAAATCAATGTAAAAAAGATATGGACTTGGATTTATTTTTCTAAGTTTTCCGTAAACTGTCAGAGCAGTTACTTCACATTCAATCTGAACTCGTCGGCTTGGAACTGCCTGAATAATGTCGCCTGCAATAATATGCTTTTTAAGAACTTCTACTTTTTCACAATAGTCTTTTTTGCTTGCTTCAATATCTGTAAGCATCTTGTATTCAAAATGAGTTTCAATCTCTTCAACATAAGAAAAATCCATGTCATTAATGCGCTTAATCAGTTTTTCAACGGCTGATTCAAGATTAATCTGATGTTCATTGTAATTAAGGCCAAAAATGTGCATTGTTTCTGTAAAATGATCAAAAACAATGTAAATATGCCCTGCAACAAAAAGACTTTCGGGGATTTTTAGTTCGTCTTTTTGTTCAAAAAATCTTATTTTGTCGCAACGAGCCGCAAATTCGTAAGAAAGATAGCCAAGACCACTGGCCGGAATAGGAATTTCAGCATTAGCTCCCATTGCCGGAGTTTTATTCTGTTCTGCAACATACAAAAGTGCATCAAGAATATCCGCTTCCTTTTTACGCCCAAGAGCGTCACGGCTGTCTGCATTGGCAGAATCAAAAGGAATACGTTTTCCCTGCACTAAAAAAGCGACACCGTCCTCATCCTGAATAATTTTAAACGCTTCATCGGTCATCAAAATCGAATAACGTTCACGACCTTTTGCGAAACTGGCAGATTCCAGAATTGCAGTTGCCCCAATTTTTCTTGCCAATGAATAAGGCGTATAACGTTCACTGGTAAGGCTTTTGTAAATTGCATCTGTTCTTGTTTTCATAAAATAATCTCTGTTTCTATGTATAGAAAATGTTTCTTTTAATAGAAACAGAGTATAGTAATCCTTATGTTTCTGTCAATAGAAACATAAGGAAAATTTAGAAAATTCGGATTTAAAATACTAAATGGAACCTCTAAAAAATTTTAATCAGCCTCAAGAACCTGTTTACATAAAAATCCGCCAGCACAATTTTTTATACGCACAAATACAAAATTTTTTCAATATTTTCTTTGGCGTTCCCCGCCGTGCAGCCTTGCGGAAAATTGACGCCGATA
>CAVJCY010000002.1:0-78726 GCA_963648145.1 bacterium
GGAATAAAAATGAAAAATGCCCACGATGCACTTTGCGACATAAAAACAGCGCAGGAAGTCAGCAAAATTCTTATTGAAAACGGTGTAAATCTTTAATTCTAGGAGGAATAAAAAAATGAATGATTTAAACAATCTTATTTTGCAGGGGCATAAAATTTTAAGTATAAAAAAAGGATTAACGAATGAATGTAATCAAAGAAACTTAATTAGCGCCAATTGGCGCTGATTAAAAAATATATTTGCAGGGAGAACAAAATTGCATAAGGATTCTCTAACCGGCGAAGAAGTCATAGATTATGATTTCCTGGGCAAAAAACTTTATCCTCCTAAAAAACTAAAGCAGACTGATGCAGGCAAGGCTTTTGCAAGATTATGGCAGGAAATTGACTCTCTTTATTATCCGGGTAAAAAAGAAAGTTTTTCGTCATCTGTAATTCATTCTGGCGGTGGAAGAAGTCAAAAACAGCCCTGCATGGTAAAAATGTTTTACACAGATTCTAAGATTACTCACCGGAACTTTTTAAGAGAATATATGACTCAAGCAACAAAAAAGAGCGTTGAAGATAAGCCTGTCCTTTTTAATGATGAGTATGAAGAAGTTCCGGAAAATGCAATTCTTGAGTATGAAGAAAATATGGTTGATTTAGGCTTTAAGTTTATTATAAGTCCCGAAAGTCAGAGAGTGCCGATGAAACAACTTGTAAGGCAGTATGTTCATAACCTTGAAGAGATGACCGGCTATAAGTTCCGCTGGTTTGCTGCAACTCATACTGATACTGGTCATATTCATTCTCATCTTTTAATAAACGGTGTTGATAAAAACGGAAAAGAAGTCCGCTTTCCGCCAAATGTCATTAAGGAGCTTGCTCGTTCTATGGCAAGCAATATCTGTACTGATTTAATCGGATCAAGGTCTCGGGAGCAGATTGAAAACGCAAGGCGAAATCTTCCAAAGGCAAGACGCTGGACTAAGATTGATGAACGAATTGCAGAGCAGGGCGGATATGTGAAATTTGAATCTGCAAAACTTGTATCAGGCAATGAATATGAAGCGTCAAAAGTTACAGGCGATGATACTGAAATTCAGAGGCTTACGACCCTGGTTGAATTAGGCCTTGCCTTAAAATATGAAAAGATGAATCCGCCTGTTTATTATCTTGAAAAGAACTGGCAGGAAAAACTTCGCTACATCGGCCGTTACACAACATACCTTGAAGCTCGCAAAAAGTTAAGATGGACTCCGTACTATAATCTTGAAATGTATTCTGGCGAAACAGGGCAGATTGAAGGAATAGTAACTCAGGTTCACAACATGGACGATGAAGGCGTGTGGAACAATGCTGTAATTATTGAAAACAGAAGACTTGGCAGGGCGTGGTATGTCCCGACAAGAATAAAACTCAGTGATGAAGAAATCGGCAAGTTTATTTCCGTAAGGGCAGAGAAAAATCAGAGGGGAAAATTACGGCCACTTATTACGATTCATTAAGACGGACATTTTCAATTTAGTTATAATTCTGTTTTAACTGTTCAAAAAGTCTTTAATGAAAACCATCTTCCTGTTGGAATTTTGAATAACGAAAATCTTTCTGTAAGCAGTGCTTTAACAAAATGGTGAAACCACAGAACGATTCCGGCCAACCGCAATCTTCTTGAAAGCGGTCTTAAAATATTAAAAATAAATGCTCCAGCTGAAAAAGTTTTTAATTGTTTTTTTCTTGCATTTCTCTTGATTTTAAAAATATAATTATTACAATGTCATTACAGTTATTTGTTGGAGAATTGAATTATGACTGATTATATTCAAGTTAGGGTAGATAAAGCAGAAAAAAATAAAGCGTCTCAGATATTTGAAAGACTGGGATTAGATATTTCTTCTGCGGTCAGAATGTTTTTAAAGCAGACGATTCAAAGAAATACACTTCCGTTTAGTTTTGATTCTACTGATGATTATGATTACATTTCGGCTATGGACAATATTCTTGCGATGCAGGCTGAAGCCGAAAAAAATAATTGCGAGGAAATTACATTGGATGAAATAAACAAGGAAATTGAAGATTATAGAAACGGAAAATAATTTTGAAAAAATATGTTGTTTTAAATACAAATGTTATTATTTCTTCACTTTATGCAGAAAGGTCAAAAAACTTAACCTCGTCTCCTTTTTTGGTATTGAATAAAGTTTTTAACCGTAAAAATGGTATAGTTCCTTTATATAATGAAGAAATACTTAATGAGTATAAAAATGTTCTTAGCCGGAAAAAATTTAGTTTTTCAGCTCCAAGAATAGGAAAGTTCATTAATGACTTTAAGAAAATTGCAGCAAATATAGATGAGTTACCAGAAATAAAAGAAGATATATCTTTCCCTGATGTAAAAGATATTGTTTTTTATCAAATTACACTTTCTAAAGAATCATCATATCTTGTAACAGGAAATATTATTCACTTTCCAGTAAAACCTTTTGTTGTTACCCCAAAAGAATATCTTCAAATATTGGATGGAAAGAAAATTGAAGAAATAAGAAAAACAGGCAAAAGTAAAGATTATGACAGAGGTAGATAGAATAAGATGAATAACACTGATGATTATATGCCAATATCCAATCTTTCCGACTATGATAAGGAACTTATTTCTAAATTTGAAAAAAGTCTTGCCCTTACAGAAAAAGGAACTCCAGATTACAGGCTGGACTGTTATGCAGACGAACTTGCAAGTGAAATAAATAATCTTGAAGTGAATGAAATAATTTCAAGCGAGCAGGCCTGGTATTTAAGGGAGCATTATTTAGGATTTACAAGGTAAAGTTTTATGGGTGAAATAATTGATTTTACAAAAGGTAAATCTAGTACGCTGGTTCTTAAAAATTTACATTTACCTGAATTTTTAAATAAATCAATCAAAGGCTATTGTACAGGTCTTGCTAGAATTTCAAACGGTGAAGATTATTTACATCTTGATTGGGACTGGTGTAATTTACAGAATGACATAAATGTTGCAGAAGTAGAGCAGATGATTTCTTCAGAAACAGCACATCTTTTAAGAAAGGAGTTTTTATATGACGGAGATTTTTGATTTTACTAATTGTCCTGAAAATCCTAGAAAAAGTTATTTGGGAGCAAACGGAAGTAAAAAATGTCTGATTATAAATGGTCAGGATTACATGGTAAAATTTCCTGCGGCACCTACAAAAAATGATGAATTGAGTTATACGAACAGTTGTGTTTCTGAATATGTTGCCTGTCATATTTTTGAAGTTGCTGGAATTCCTGTTCAAAAAACTCTCCTTGGAACTTACAAAGCTGGAAATAAAGAGAAAATAGTTGTTGCATGCAAAGACATGACTCGTCCAGGCGTAGAATTAAAACCTTTTGCAGGGTTAAAAAATCAGATTGTTGATAGCCCTCGAAATGGTTTCGGTACGGAACTTTCTGAAATCTTACAGACCTTTGAAGAGCAGCAGCTGTTTGACCAGAAACTTATTTCTGATAGATTTTGGGATATGTTTATTGTTGATTCTCTTATTGGAAATTGGGATAGGCATAACGGTAACTGGGGATATTTGTATGATAGTATAAACGATACTGTAGAGCTTGCTCTGGTTTATGACTGTGGCAGTTCTCTTTTTCCGCAGGCTGATAAAAAAATGATGGAAAAAATTCTTGCTGATAAAAATGAGATTAAATTTAGGGTATATTCTATACCTCTGTCATCAATAAAGATAAATGATAAAAAAATAAATTACAGGGATTTTATTGAGTCTTTGCAAAATGAAGACTGTAACAGGGCGTTGAAAAGAATTTATCCTAAACTTGATATGAAAAAAATATTGAAAGTTATAGATGAAACGCCTTTTATAACCGATTTACAGAAAACTTTTTTTGCTACGATGCTGACAGCAAGACATTCTCTGATTTTAACCCGCTCTTACAACAAACTCATAGAAAGAGATAAATCTTTGAACCTAAAAAGTCCTGATGTAAGAAAGAAAAAATCTCCTGATGACGATTACGACAGGGGAAGATAAGCTACAACTTTTTTATCAAGTAAAAACTTTGTAAAAAAAACAAGAGTAACCAAAATAAATTATTGACATAATTATTATTTTAGTTTACTCTTTGCTTACCACACAAAATTAAGACATGACATTATTCATTTCATTGTAAACGATATGAAGGTGATTTCTGTACCATGAATGGAAGTGTTGAATGTCTGAAAAAAATGAATTTTTACGAAAAGACCCTAAGAAGTCCGGCAGGAAACTTATCTACGATCTTACCACTCTGATAATTCCTGTCTGTATTCTGATTATAGGGATTTTTCTCTCGACTCAAAAATTTGCAGAACTGATTGGCTATAATCCGCGGTACTGCGAGTCGCCGATTTATGTCCTCAAGCACAAGATTGGAATGTATCCTGAAGGATACCCGATTTTCAATCCGGTTGTAATTTTAATTACAATGTTCACCAATCCTTTTGATGAACTTGTGCAGGACGCGATTGGGCAGGCCGCTGTTCCGGGAACAGTCTGCGCTGTAATTGCAATCCTTGTCTGGCTTGTAATTTCTGTTATCAGAAGTAAAGGCTTTAACAGGAATGACCACATGTACGGAACTGCCCGCTGGGGTAACGAAGAAGACCTTGAAAAATTTGGTCTTTGTGAAGAGCATGGTGTCGTTTTAGCACAGCAGTATTCTGCAAAGTCTGAAGCAATCATCAATAAAAAAGGTAACTTCGGTCTTAAACTCATAAAGCCTGCAAAACTCATCTGTCATGCAGGAACTTCTCATACTCTTGTAATCGCGCCAACTCGTTCGGGTAAAGGTGTCGGAACTGTTGTTCCAACCTGCTGTTCTTACCGTGAAAGCATGATTATCTTTGACCCTAAGGGCGAACTTTACAATATGACTGCCGGTTACCGTAAGAAGTTCAGCCGGGTAATTAAGTTTTCTCCTGTCCAGATGGAAACTGCATGTTTTAATCCTTTTGAAGAAGTTGAACTTGACGAAAATGCTTTCCGTGACATCGGTACAATCCTCACTAATCTTTTCCAGAAAGGAGAGAAGGGCGGAGACAGTAACTCTGACTTCTTTGACAACAACGCCCGCGACCTTTTAACCGGTGTCATTTTCCATGTTCTTTCTGCTGTGGACGAAAACGGAAGTCAGCTTTACAAAAAAGAAGACCAGTGTATTTCCGGTGTCTTGCGTATTTTTGCCCGTGCTGCTTCTGGAACTGATTCTGAAGGTAATCCTCTTCCAGCCGGTGAGGCACTTCTTGATGAAATGATTAACTCAAAGCACGTTGATAAAAACGGTGAAGTTTCTGATTACATTCACGGTATTGTTCTTGACGTTGCCATGTCTGCAAAGCAGCAGCACGAAAAAGTCCGTTCTGACATTATGCAGACCGTTCAGTCTAAGTTGAATCTCTTCCGTGACCCATTTATCCGCCACGTTACAAGCAAGTCGGATTTTAAACTCTCTGACTTTTATGAGAGTAAAGAGCCTATTTCTCTTTATCTTACGCTTCCGTTCGGGGACGTTGACCGTATCATGCCGGTGTTCCAGCTGATTATTGACTTTATTGTCCGCCGTTTTTCTTCTGGAGAACTCCGTGCCGGTGAAAAAGAAAAGGTTTTAAAGCATCCGATTTTGTTTATGATTGATGAATTCCCTGTTTTGGGAAATATGAAATTCCTTGCAACATCTCTTGGTATTCTTGCCGGTTACGGTCTTCGTTTCTACCTTGTAGTTCAGGCTTATCAGCAGCTGGTTAAGATTTACGGCCAGGAAAACACTTTTATTGATAACTGCCGCTACATTTTGATTTATGCGCCGAACAATCCGCAGGATGCAGACAAGTTTTCAAAGATGATTGGTAAAAAATCAGTTACAAAAGAAAATCTTTCTGTAAGCGGAAGCCGTTTTTCTGTTGCATTGAACAATCTGAATACTTCAAGCCAGGAAGTGTCTGTTGACTTAATCAATCCTGATGAGCTTATGAAAGTTCCTTATACGGACTGTATTATTTTAGGTCATAACATGCCGCCTTACATGGGTAAGAAAAACGTATTTTATGCTGATAATCGCTTTAAGCGGAAAGTCTTTAACGAAAATGTTGATACCGGCAAGGTTGAAACAGGATTTCCGGCTCCGTACAAACAGGAAGAAATTGACAGGGAAACAGCAGGTCTTCCGTCTCAAATTAAGAAAAGGGAAGAAGCGAAGAATGAAAAAGCAAAGGAAGAAGAAATCAGCGAAAAGATTAAGCTCAATGAAGAGAAAAAATCTTTTGACCCGGTGGACTTTCTTGAAAATTACGAGGCTGATGACGGAATGTGTGAAGAATGGGACGCGCCGTTCAGTCTTGATGAAGATGACGGTGTTCCGCCGCCACGAACCGCACCTTACGACCTTAATGATTTTGACAGCGCCGGTGAAGTTGTTTACGAAAATGATGAAAATCAGACAGAAGAAACAGATGAATAATTTTTAGGAGAAAACGAATTATGAAAATAAATGAAACAAAAAATCTTGATGAAGTGAGCAGATTAAAAAAGAAAATTTATGATTTGAACACAAAAATCATAAGACTTGAAAATCAGAATGAAGTTCTTTTGAATGCGATTGCTGCAATTAAAATTGCCATTAGAAGACAGGAAGATGAAGATGAAAGATGACTTTACATTCAGAAAAACGCATGAATTTGATGAAGTTAGTGATGAAGAGATAGCCAAACTTCCATTTTAAAAATTAAAGGAGACGTGATAAAAACCATGGAAAAGAAAACAAAGCAGAAAAAATTCTGGATTACAGAAACAATGGATAGTCAGCTTAAAGAACTTTCAGAAGAAAAAGGCCTTTCAGAAACTCAGGTTATGGAAAATGCCTTTGCTCTTTATTATTCACAGGATGTTGTGCCTGAACACGTTGTTTTAGGAAGAATGACGCAGCTTCAGCAGCAGATTAACACGATGGACAGAAAACTTGAAACTCTTGCCGGTATTGTCTATTCGGTTTTGCCTTACGTTTTTGCGACTCTGCCGCCGCTTCCTGCAAGCACTACTGACAAGGATGGTAACAAGCACAATCTTGCCCTTGAGCGTGGTATTGAAATTATGCAGGCTCATGTGCGCCGTTACAGGCAGGATATGCGTAAGACTAAGATTTCTTTTATGCAGAATGTCTGGGCGGATATGCAGGAAGAACTGAATATGACAAATATCAACGCTTTTGGAATGGCAATGGATGAACGAACAGCAGGCAATTAACGCTCGGGAAGAAAAATCCCGCCGTATTTATGAAAATTTTCTCGAGGATCTTGGAATAGTAAAAAAGTATTTTGAGGATAAGTCTATAACCGACATCAAGATTATAGGCACTGGAGAAATCATCGTTGAAAAATTTGCAGTAGGCAAGGTTTTTACAGGTGAGTTTTTAGACCCGGCTCAGGTTAAGGGAATCATCCTGTCGGCTTCTCATCTTCTGGAGCGTGAAATTGATTATTCAACAGGACTTCCAAAACTTGAATGTGTTCTGCCTAAGCCTTATAACCTGCGTTTTACAGGAATTCTTCCTCCGGCTGTTCCTAATGCAGAAATTGCAATGAGGCGGCCTGCGAATAGAATTTTTACTCTGGAAGACTACAAAAATAACGGTCAGCTTCAGTCGGAAGAATATGACCTTATCTGCCAGTATATAAAGGAAAGAAAAAATATTCTTGTGGGAGGAAGTACAGGAAGCGGAAAAACTACTTTTACAAACGCCATCTTAAAAAAGATGACTGAATATACGCCAAATGATTCTTTTTACATCGTAGAAGACGTTCCCGAGCTTCAGTGTCCGGCTCATGACAAGACTTTTATTGAAGTAAACAGAAATTGTGCGGCTGAAGCTGTGCGTACAGCTCTTCGCTGGACTCCGAACAGAATTATTTTTGGAGAAGTGCGATATGGGGAGGTTGCTGATGAGTTAATCAAATCATGGAATACCGGACATACCGGTAATGTAACTACAATTCATGCTGATACGGCAAGCAGTATGCTGCTTCGCTTGCAGGACATTCTTGCCGAAGTCATCAAGGGAGTGCTGCCTGATTTAACGCAGGTCATTCATCTTTGCGTTCACTTAAAAAAAAGGCCTGGAATGGCTCCGCTCGTTGATGAAGTGTTGCCTGTTAAAGAAGGAACTAAATCGTTCCTTAATATGCTGAGGGATAATAACCTTGGTTGATTTTAAATTATAAGAGTAAATAAACGGTTTATTTACTAAAATTACTTAGGAGGAAACCTGATATGGTTACTAAATTTATTTCAAATCACAAAAAATTGGTTCTTACAGTTTTATTTGCGGCTGTAATGTGTTCGTTTACATTTGCAGAAGATGCAGCCAGTTCCATGAATGCATCTGTTAATGCCATTGTGGATTTTTTCTCTTCCGGCTGGGTAAAGGGTATTGCCTGCATCATGCTTATTGGTGAATGTTTAGGTCTTTTATTTGCCGGCGGACAGAATCCTCAGATTTTTAAGAAATTTCAGCCTTTTATCATTGGTACGGTTCTTTTTATGTGTGCCGGAAAAATCATCACTCTTGTATTTAAAGATTTTGGTTCTTCAACATTTTCTGATGACCTCAAAAAGACTTCATATTTTATGCCGGAACAGACAAGTCCTGACGGAAACGGAATTGAATATATCTTACCAGAAGAAATATTCAATGCTTAAAAAGCAATGTCAAGGTTTTAAGCAGCAGTGTGCCTTGACGAGGTGTATTAAACCGGATGACTTTGCCGTCATCCGGCGTTTCTAACAAGGAGGATAACTTATGAGCCTTTCTGATTTTTCAATGCCGGTTCACAAAAGTTTTCAGCAGGCAGATTTGCTTTTGGGTATTCCTAAAAGTATTTTCATGCTGCTGTTTTTAGTTTTTATGATTGTATCTTATCTTTTTGGTCTTATTTTAGGCGGAAGCATTAGTGTTGTGTTTTACATTCCCTGTTTTATTCTCACCAAAAAAGACCCTCACATGCTTACAATCGCACTTAATTCTCTTATTGAGCCTGACAGACTGGAGGGATAAATGCTTGGCGTAGATTTTTTAGGTTCTAAATTCAAACTTTCTTTTGAACATAAGATGAATAAACTGTGTTATTACCTTCCGTACAATTTTCTTATCGGAAAGGAAGATGAAGGTATTATTTACTTAAAGCCTGGTGCCTTAATGCGCACTTATTCTTTCTTGTGCCCTGATTTAGGCAGTGCAAGTGCAGAAAGCATAAATCAGTGTTCGGCTTATTTTAATGCTGCAATAAAAAGGCTTGGCAGTGGCTGGTGCGTTCATTTTGAATCAAGAAGGCAGCTTACTCAAAAATATCCAGGCTGTTCGTGGAACAACAAACTCGGCTATTTGATTGACTGCCGCAGAAAAGATTTATATCAGAATAAAAATGCCCACTACAAAAATTACTTTTTTATGACGCTCACTTATCAGGTAAAAAGTGACCTTACAACAAAAGGAAGCACGCTTCTTTACAAGGCAGATGACAGTGAAGGCGAAGATTATTACAACAGGCAGAATGTTTCTAAGGAACTTGCGTTTTTTAAGGACAGAACTGAAGAAATTGTTTCTTACATCAAGGCTAAGATTTTTATTGAGCCTTTAAGCAATGATGAAGTTGTTTCATATATTGCTTCAAGTCTTTCTACAACCTGGAAGCAAAGAATTGCTCCAAAAACTCCTGTATTCTTTGATTCTTTTATTACTGATGAGGACATTGAAACAGGAACCTGTATGAAAGCAGGGGATTATTACTGTCCTATTGTTGCTGTCCGTGATTTTCCGACTGAAACTTATCCTGCCGTCTTTGA
This sequence comes from bacterium, assembly GCA_963648145.1. GTDB lineage: Bacteria > Spirochaetota > Spirochaetia > Treponematales > Treponemataceae > Treponema_D. The sequence goes on from CAVJCY010000002.1 coordinate 9,869, forward strand.
CCTTTTAAACAGGGCCGATGTTGAATACCGCTGGGTAACCCGCTGGATTGGAATGGACAAGAATAACTCTTCCCGCCTTATTGAAAAATATCAGAAGCGTTTTAACAATTCCAGAAAGTCCTGGGGACAGGTTTTTGTTGAAGCTGCCGGAAATGTTTCTACAGACCGTGTTGATCCGGCCGCAATCGCCTTTGAGGAGGATACAAACACGGCAAAAGTTTCTCTTTCCAAAGACATTGTTTCTTTTGGTTATTACACTTCCTGCATTGAAGTATGGGACAAGGACTACAACTATGCCCTTGACAAGGCAAATTATGTTGCAGGTCTTATAAATTCTGTCGGTTTTGGCTCAAAGGTTGAAACGTCAAATTCTTTCCAGGCCTGGCTTGGTATGCTTCCGGGCAACAGCTATGCAGATGTCCACAAGACTCTTTTATCAAGCGGCAACTGTTCTCACATTATTCCGCTTTCGTCCCTCTGGTCTGGAGATTTTTACAACAGGTGGACAAGTGAACACATTGGCTGTGGAGTTCCTCTTTTGACGGCTTCAAGCCACCGTTCACCTTTTTTCTTAAATCTTAATGTCGGAGACGTTTTCCATTCGTTTATTTTCGGGCCGTCCGGTGCCGGTAAGTCTACTTTCCTTTGTCTGCTTGAAAGCCAGTGGCTTAAATATCCGACAGGGCAGGTAATTGTTCTTGATAAGGATAAGACCGCCCGCGGAGTTTGTATGGCCAGTGGCGGAAGTTATGTTGAACCTGGCGCGGATGCCTTTGCCTTTCAGCCCTTGAAGGAACTTGAAAGTGAAACTGACATTACCTGGGCGTGTGAGTTTATTGAACTTTGCCTTACAGAACAGCACGTTGAAGTTGATGCGCGAAAAAGAGAGGCTATCCGTGCGGCCCTTTTGCAGCTTCGTGACACAAAAACTCCTGCACGTCGTGACATTACTTCGTTCCAGCAGTATGTGCAGGACGATGACGTAAAGGTCGGAATTGAGCCTTACACTCTTGACGGTGAATATGGCGCGATTTTTGATGCCCACGACACAAAACTTGATATGTCACGGTTCATCATGATAGAGATGGGTATTTTAATGCGTCTTGGTGCTGCCTGCATTACGCCAGCCTTGATGTATCTTTTTAAGTTTATCGAAAAACTTTTTGCAAAGGAAAATGACGACACAGGTCATCCAACTCTGCTTGTTATGGATGAGGCGTGGGTATTTCTTGATAATCCTTACTTTGCAAAAAAGATTGACGACTGGCTCCGCACTTTGCGTAAGAAGCACGTTGCTGTTGTCTTTGCAACCCAGGATGTTCCGTCTGTAGCAAAGTCTTCCATTTCCACAACAATTCTTTCTCAGTGCCAGACACGATTTTTCCTTGCAGACCCGAATGCTTCTTCTGACATGCTCAGTAAATACTACGCTTCTTTTGGTCTTGATGATTCTGAAATCAGAACAATCGCAAATGCAAGAATGAAACGCGACTATTTCTACAAGTCTCCGCGTGGTGCCCGCCTTTTTGACCTGGAACTTGACGGCTTTCAGTTAGCGCTTTTGTGTCCGCCAAAGGCCGTTTTAGACGAGTTTGAAAGAATCTACGGAAGAAATTCCGGCAGGCAGATTGCAGATGAGATTTTACGCGCACAGGGTTTTAATCCGGATGTTTACATGAAGAATTTCAAGTAGGGGAAGATAAGGTAACAGAAAACTATTTTGATTCTGAAAAAGACAAACTTTTGCTTTCTGACCTTTCTGATGTTCTTTCAGATGGAGAAGTGCTTCTAAGAAGAAATTCTGGCATAGACGGAGAAATCCGTGTAAAGCGTGGCGGAATGAATGAAGGTCTTGTTCATCTGATTGACCACAGAATGAGAGAAAGAGTCTTGAACAAAAATGTGCAGATGGATGAAAAAATTGCGCAGAAAGAGACGGCGGCTATTTTATTTCTTGTAGTGAACAATATTGATAAAGTTCCGGCTGTAAAAGAGATAAATGGAAATTATTCAATTAGATTAGCAGGAATAAAAACCGTTCTCACAAAGGATAGGAAAGGACATTATGTTCTGACTGGATTTGATAACAAGAGAGAAAAACAGGAAGCGACAGAATCCATAGATGCGGTAATCGCACGTTATGGAAAGTCACCTGAGTTTCTCGGTATGTACGCCCAGGTGGGAGCTATCATTGCTTCCCATAAAATCTTACCACAAAAGACTGAGTTGTCAAACGACCAGACTATTGTGTCAAAGAACATCTATTCTTTGCTTATTAAAAATCTAAATCAGATGACAGGAACTGTCAATAAGCTGAAGAAGGAAAATATGGAGCTTCTTGAAGAAAACAAAAAACTTCACAAGCAGGTAAATCAGCAGAAAAAAGACTCTCTTTCGTATGAAAGGGAAAGATAAAAAAGGAGATTTTAAAGATGAAGAAAATTAAGGCTATTGCCGCAGCATTAGTTTTTGCGGCCTTTAGTGGTCAAAGTGTTTTTGCAAGTGGTTATCCTGTTCTGGATATTGCAAATCTTATGAACGCCATAGAACAGCTTTATTCTTACTATCAGCAGGTGCAGAACACAATTGAGCAGGTTCAAAATACCTACACTCAGATTGAGCAGGCTGCAACCCAGATGGCAAGTTTGAACTGGGATGACCTTAAAAATTTAGGCGATAACTTCAAGAACGTGGGGGAAAATCCTTTTGAAGTTATTACCGGTGTCCGTAATTCTGCACAGGACATCACAAAGGCAGTAAACGCCCAGATGAACAAGGTGAACAACCTTACAGATTCGCTTACAAAAAAATCAATTTCTTTTGGCGGCAAGGACTTTTCTGTGGCAGACCTTTGCGGAGCAGGCGACCCTAAAAAAAATCTTTTGGGCTTTGCAGAAAACGCCTGGAGCCACACTGTCTCAACATATGAAGATACGATTGCAGGTTATGTAGGAAAACTTGATTACAAGGATAAACAGAAAATCATGAGGCAGTACGGAATGTCGCCTCGTAACTATGCAACGCTTGAGCTTGCAAACTACCAGCTCAGTGAACTTGTAAAGACATCAAACATTGAGGCGACAATAGAAGGCCAGCAGCAGCTTCTTGAAGAATATGAAAACGGAGCAAACGCGCTGAATACTTTAGTAAAAGAAGTTGATCCGGGAAACGAATTCGGAATGATGCAGATGATGGGTTCAGGACTTGCGGACATTGAACGACTCATGGGGCGACTTCATAAGTCTTTAGTTTCGGGAGTTGGTACTGTCAGTAACTATATTTTTTCCAAAAAAACGGAAGAGGCGGTAAAGCAGCAGCAGAAGTATGAAGACCAGAAAAAAATTGAAGAGGCGGTAACCGCTTCTCCTGTTTATGATGATGGTCTTTAACTAAAACAAAAAATAAGGAGAAAAAGTAATAGCAATGGCAACAGCAATGTTTATTTTAACCTGTGTATCTTTGGGAATTACACTTCTTGGAGTTGCAGCAAAAGTTACAGTTGGTGTAAGTGCTTTTAATTCATTAAAAGATATTATAGATATTGATAAAATTGACCAGCTGAAAGGTTTTGACGAAGCATATCTTGGGATGGCAGGGCAGGCTCTTGAAATGCTCGGTCATTTTTTAAGTTACGCACAACTTCTTGTTAGTATTTGTGCTTTTTTAGCTTTAATTTTTAATGCATTTAAACTGTGGGCAAGTGCTATAGAATTAAAGAAATTTTTTGTAGATGCAATATATAAGTGCATGATTGTCATGACTTTAATGCTTGTTTATCCGCAGATTGTTTATAAAACAATTGATATTGGAACAGAACTTGGAGTAGAAGCCTCAGGTGGCTATGATTCTGTTAATACTGCGTTTTCCGAGCTGGCAGTAAAAGTTCAGAGAATCTGGGATAAGGGAACTGAAGAATTTATCAGGGTTCTTAAAGACGGAGGAACAAGAGATGCAAACGGTAATCTTGTAGTTTCAGATATTATTCTGGATGAGTTTACAAAAACCGGGTTGTCAAAAGAAGAAGCAACACAGTATCTTGCAAAAAAAGGAATTGTCGTAGGTAATTCTGGTGCAAAAGGAGCTTTGTGGTGGCAAAGTGACCAGAAAAAAATTGAAAAAAAAGCTAAAGATATTTTTAAATCAGACGCCCAGATGACAAGGTTTATGAAGCAATCTTTGTCTATTGTAGACAGTCTTGCTGAAGTTTTAACAGGAAAAACTTCTTCTAATATTTCCGATGGAATTGCTGACGGTTCTTTATCTCGTGTTGATATTATGACACAAGGTAAAGAAGCACTTGAAAAAATGTTTCTTAATCCTTATATAGACAACACAAAAAGACTTTCTGTTGGAACAATGGTAAAAACTGCAATTATTGTACAGGAAATTGCTTCTTCGGGTGCTTTATCTTCTGCAGAAACAAACGAAAACGGTACAGGAGTTTCATTAAATCAGATTGCTGAAAGTGACAATCCTCGTCTTGTTGTAAAACTCATAGGAACGTTCTTAAAATTCGTTTTGTACAAAATTGTTCTAGTGCTTTCAGTTATGATTGTAATGATTGAATATATTCTTACAATAATTGAATTTATGATTGTAGCTTCTGTTTCGGCCCTTTTAATACCGTTTTATTTTATTGATGCAACAAAGAATTTTGCTTCCAATATTCTAAAGATGATATTTACATTTTTTGTAAAAATTATTGTTTCAACTATGATGACATTCTTTGTTATGGGACTTTACATCAGAATGGGAACAAGAATGCCGTCCTTAGACTTAAATTCAACAACGGCTATTCTGTATTATGTTTTCAACTGTATGATTGGTGTAATTCTTGCAAAGAGTAGCGGAAAACTTGCAAGTGCGGTAATTTCTGGAAATCCAAGTCTTGGAATTGGAGATGTTGCAAATGAAATGCGTGGAATGTCTCACATGGCTCACTCTGCAGCGCATGCTGTTGGTGGTATGGCTCGTGATGTTGGTCAGGCAGCTCACCAGGCTCAAGATGCAGGTCATGCATGGGGAGATAAAAAGGCTTCTGATGTAGCAAAAGGCAATGTAAAGGCTGCAGCAGGACAGAAAGCCGGAGCATTTGCAAGTCACCTTGAACAGGCTAACCGAGATTTAGGTATGGGCATGTCAGCTAAAGACATAAAGAAAGAGGCTGGTAAAGTTTACAAGGATGCTGTAAAAGCCGGAAATAAGGAAATTGACAAAGACTTTATGTTCAAGAAATTTACCGGTCAGGACAGAGGAATGTTTACCGGCAAGGGTAATATTATTGGACAGAGTTATTTTGATGAGCAGGGACAAATAAAAACAGTTTCTGGAAAAACTCTGGATGAAAACAAGGCAGCAATAGCAAGTTCTGATAATGTAAATGAATCTATGGTAGATGCTAAAGGTAATTTAAAGACAGAAAATAATGGTTATCTAAAATCTATTGCAGAAAGATTTCCTCAACAGAAAATGGATAGGGATAGAAATAGACAGATTGAACTGCCAGAAGTCAAGAAACCTTAACAGTTTAAAACAATGCAGGCTGCCATTTGGCAGCCTGTTTTTATCTTGAATATCCGTAGTCTTCTTCTTTCTGTTTTGGGCGTTTAAGAATATATTTTTCCATGGGAGCTGTAGGAGCCTGAATTCCGGCAACTTCCCAACCATCCTTTCCTAATTTATTTAATTCGTCAATATTACCATTTCCCTTGCCATCAGATGTTAAAATGGCTCTATATTCCCACTGTGTAACTTCGTTACTCATTCTGTTTCCTCCGTTGTTTAGTTTTTCTTTTAATTCTGCGTTTTCGGCGCGTTCGTTATAAAGGGCATCTTCCAGGTTTTTGGCATGGTCTGCTGCCTGGTTCAGTTCTTTTTTTAGCGCTGCAAGTTCTGTTGTCTGGCCTGCTCCGGCCGGGGGCGTGCCTGGCTTTGCGTTTTTGTATGCTTCAAGCTCGGCCTTTAAGTGCTGTACTTCCTGCTCCAGTCGGTCGCGCTCTTCTATGGTTTTTAGTACAGCCGGGTCGGTGTAGACAGTTCCAGAAGAAGTATTTGCGCTCTGGCTGTTCTTTGATTCCCCATACAGCGTCTTGTACTTTGCAAGCTCTTCCTGCAGGGCTGCGTTTGCCTCTTCAAGTTTGCAGTTTTCCCTTGAAAGTTCTTCGTTTGCATTCTTTATGTTTGCAATCTGCGGAAACCTGCATGCAAGCTCTACATTCGACATATATCTGTAATCTTGAGATTCTTCCTTCTTTTTTCCGAACATACTCCTTCAGTCCTCTTGTAATAAATTCTAGCATGGAAAGGTGGTTTAAACAAGGGGACGCATTGAATCACGTTAAATCTTACCGAAAAAAAAGCTGTGAATCATATGAAAATAAAATCTTACCCAAAAGTTTTATGAATCTTGCCTGTTGTTTTGCTTCCTGCTTTGCGATGAATTCGTCAAAGTCTGTCGGAAAACTTCTGCCGTCTTCTAGCTTCTTTATGTATGTTGACCGGATTTTTGGTGAAATAAGAACAGGCATGTAGTGTTCCTGGAGTAAAATCATATTCATTATGAGGCGGGCGACTCTGCCGTTTCCGTCTGGGAATGGATGAATGTATACAAACTTTCTATTGAATTCTGCTGCTCTTTCGACTGGGTGAAGTTCATTTTTTACAGAATTAGACCAATCTACAAGTTCTGCCATAAGTTCTGGCACAGAAAAGCTGCTGCAAAGCTAATTTGAAAGTTGTTCATGTTTCCGCTGCAGAAATTGGAAATGTTCTTTTAACGCTTCCTCCGCTTTCCGAACAGGAAACCATCGCGAAATTTCTGGACGAAAAATGCGCCCAAATCGATTCCTTGATTTCAGAAAAACAGTCGCTTATAAAAGACCTTGCCGAATACAAAAAATCCCTGATTTTTGAAGCCGTAACCGGAAAAAGGAGAGTGTAAAATATATTTACTATCACTGTTTATTGTTAAAAGTAATTGAATTTTTGCGTAAATTTTGCAAAAATGGTGCTGATTTTTGGTTTTTCTGGCGATAATACAGAAGAGGTTTGTTATGATTATTGATTTTTCCATTGCAAATACATATTCAATCAGTGAGAAGCAAACGGTTAGTTTTCAGCCTTCCGGTTATGACGAGGCGGATTCTATTCACTATATTGAAGTTGAGGGAACAAAGTTATTGAAAATGGCCTGCGTTTACGGGGCGAATGCCGCAGGCAAGTCAAATATTGCGCTTGCGCTAAGATTTTATCTTAACTTTATGATTTATTCTTTCTACAGCAGCAGGCCGAATTCAGAGATTCCTTTAATTCCTTTCCTTTTTACAGACGAGCAGATGGACTCTATTTGCGGAGAATTTGATTTGAATTTCTTTGCGCTGAGCAGCGATGAAAGCCGGTATGTGAAATACAGCTACCGCTTGAAAATGAACCGTAAAAAAATTGTAGAGGAGTCATTAAGTTATTATCCTAAGAAACTTCCTAGGCTTATATTTAACCGCACAGAGAATAATATCGAATGGGGAAGCTCCGTAAAGGGCGCTAAAAAGTCTGTTGAAGATATTGTTATGCCGAACTGCACTGTCATTTCTGCCGGCTCTAAAACAAATCTTACAGTAATCAAGGATGTGTTCACTTATATTGCAGCTAGGTTTAAAGATTATATCGGAATTTTCCCGGACGGAATTTCTCAAGATATTTTAAAAAGACTTGATGAAGACGATTCGTTCAACAAAAAGGCTGTCGGTTTTTTGTCGTATTCAGATTTCGGTTCAATTTCCAATATTAAGGTTGAAACTGCAAAAAAAGAAAGTGTTAATTCAAATGATGATACTGCGGAAAAAAATGTAACTCGCCGCGCGACAGTTTTTCATCAATATAATGGCAGAAATTATCCTTTGCCTTTGGGCTTTGAGTCTTCCGGCACAATCAGACTGCTTGAACTTATAAAACCGCTCGTAGACTCTTGTGCAACTAGCATGGCAATAATCGACGAACTGGAATCTTCATTGCATCAGGATTTAGTTGAAGCCTTCTTGCGGTTATTTCTTGAATTGTCAAAAGACTCGCAGCTGTTGTTCACAACTCACAATCAGGAATTGCTTGACTCTGGCTTGTTGCTGGATGATGAGGTTTGGTTTTGCGGCAAGACTGAACATGGAAACAGTGTTTATGATTCCATATCTGATTATTCAGGATTAAGGAAAAAAACTTCCAGAAAAAAACTGTATCAGGCTGGAAAATTTGGAGCCTTGCCTAATATTGATATTCAAAAGTTAAAGGATTTGTTCAATGGGCAGTAATATCAAATACAGAGCCAGAAAAAACAAGTCAGCGCAGAAGACAATGCTGCTGGTAGTGGAAGGCACAACAGAAAAGATATATTTTGAGCGTTTAAAAGGTTTTGAAAGATATTCTTCCTTGAAAATTCGGCCCGATCTTCCAAAGCATAGTAATTTAAAAACTTTATTGGATTATGCAAAAGAAGAGCAGAAATCAGGAGCTTATGATTATGTCTGGCTTGTTTTTGACAGGGATGTTCTGTTTACGCAAAAACTTCCGAAAGCGACATTGGACTTGATTAACAATCCTGACAAATTAAAGGGACAGGGAATTGAAGTTGCAGATTCCATGCCTTGTTTTGAAGCATGGTTTTTATTGCATTATGTCCTGCCAAAACAGAATTATAAGAATCAAGATGTTTTAATAAAAGAATTGTGTAAATACATTTCTAGCTATTGCAAGAAACAAGAATGGCTTGATAAAAATGATATATATAAGCTCTTGAAGAATAATTTAAATGTTGCGTTAGAGAATACAAAGCTATTGCGGGCTAGAAATCAAGATTCATATTCTGGTGATTATACTATGTGCAATGTGGATTTGCTTATTGATGAAATACAAAATTTGGGTAAAAAATAGGTTTAATTATGCCAGACACAGAAAAATAGTTTGAAGCAGACATTGAAAAATACTTAATCTCACAGGAAGGCGGATGGACAAAATGCATTGATGCCGGATATAGGGCTGGAAATGCCGACGGCTATGAGCTTGATATTGCGACCTTGATTGGATTCGTTAAAGACACTCAGCCAAAAGCCTGGGCGCGCTTTGAAAAAATGAATCCTGACAGCACGGAGCATAAGTTTTACCAGAAACAGGACAAGAAGTTATAATAAATCGTCTGATATTGAAAGATAAATGCTTAAACATTTTCTTTACTTACTCTTGACAGAAAGAGTAATTCTTATTACTCTTTAGTTACATCTTATCTCTCCAGATGTATTTTTTTATTTTGCTCGTGCTTAATGCGCTTAAATCTTAAAGAAAATACCACACGATTGGATTTAAGGGCAGAAAAGTAAGAAAAGACTAAAGGCTAAGGTTATTGCGTCCTTTGCATAAATCTTTATTTTAGCCTTGTTTTTGCGCGCCCGGGCAGGGAGAATACATGGCTGGATTAAAAACTTTCTTTTCTGATGGAGATGCTTCTCCAACACCTTTTAATTCCACAACAAAGAAAAAAGTTCCTAAGAACGCAGACGGCTACAACAAGGAAATGGTAGCCGCCGCTGACACTATCCAGGGACTTTCGCAGAAGAATGCGCGGATGTGGCAGATTATTGCCCTCGTGTCATTGTCATCATTTTTTATTTCACTTTTTATCTGCTTTTACGCGGTGCGGCTTCCAAAGACTGTTCCTGTAATTGTTACGGTTGATACCAACGGAAGTGCGACCTATGTAGGAAAAGTTGATAAATCTTACTGGGGAAAATCCAATATCCCGGATTACCACAAGACCTATCAGGTTAAAAAACTTATCAGCAATATGTACACATGGGTAATTGACCCGGTTGCGCAGAGCACTTACATCAAGGAATGTGAAAACATCTGTCAGGACAACGCCTTGAATCAGCTTGATTCGTTTTTCCGTGAAAACAATCCTTTTGATTATATTGGCATTTACACACAAAAAGTTGAAATGGACGCTCCGCTCAAACAGACGGACAGAACCTATGTTACTTACTACGATGTTATCCGCTATCAGAACGGATATGAAATCCAGAGAACGCGTTATTCAGCCTTGATGACAATCAACTATTTTGAAGTAACGGATGAAACTAAAAGTTTAAATCCGCTTGGCGTTTATATTACTTCCTTTGACATTCAGGAAGTTAATGGAAATAAAAAATAATTTTAACAGGAGAATAATGGTGAAATATCTTAAATATCTTATTTTACTTTGCAGCGCATCGTTTATTTTTGAGGGTTGCCAGTCAACTGATTTTGAAAAACTTGGAGCGGAAACTGAAACAGAATCATCTTCAGACTTTAAGAGCAGGAAAGATGAAGAATCTGCAAATTATGATGAAGTCCAGGAATATTTAATCCAGGAACGTGTCAAGGAAGTTGATATTCCAAAGACTGTAGTTTATGTAGAAAAACCTGTCTATTATCCTCTTGTTCAGGAAAAGGAAAAGCCTGATTTAACCGGAAAAGACGCTGCAAGACAGAGCACAGAAGAGGCAATTCAGACTCCGGACAAGTGGACTAACGGAACTATGTATTATGATTTTGACAATGATTTTACATACGAAATCTACTGCCAGCCTTACCGTGTTACTGACCTTATTCTTGAGCCTGGTGAGCAGGTTATTGAAATGCCGTTTTTGTCTGAAGAGAAGGTATGGGAAATAGGTGCGGGCGTTTCCCAGAAAAACGGAATTGATACCCAGCATTTTTTCTTAAAGCCTGCTTACTCAGGTCTTACAACTTCTTTTATCATCATTACAGATAAACGTGTCTATCACATGCTGTTAAAAAGTTTTAAGGACTGTTACATGACGCAGGTAAGATGGAATTATCCGAACACGATGCCGTTCAACCTTAAAACTGACGCAATGCAGGAAAAAATAAACAAGATGTCAAAGGATACGACAGGCGTTGACCCGGCTTTCCTTTCTTTTGACTACAAGATGAGCTATTCGCTGTTCAAAAAACCTTACTGGCTTCCGACCCGGGTTTATGATGACGGCAAGCACACTTACATTACGATGAATGAGACAGTCCTTCACATGACTTCACCGGTTCTGTTCAATAACCGCAATGAAAGAATCAATTATTCTGTAAATAAAAATCTGATTGTAATCAATGAACTTATTGAAAAAGTTACCATGAGGGTAGGAAAACAGAAAGTGACAATCAAGAAGAAGAATTACAAGGAACCAAAGGAAGTAAAGGTTACACAGACAGAGGAAGAAGAAATTGAGCTTAAAGACGAAAATGCAGAACTTCCGCCGCCGCCAGCGCAGAAAAGAAATTCTTTTAGTTCTGTATATAACTCAAAACTGCAAAAGGAAACAATGCTTCATTCTTCAGACATTATTGTTGAGCAAAACCAAAGTAAAGCACAGGCTCAATCTGCAACGGTTACGGAAACAGACGTTTCTAAGGACGGTCAGTAATGGGTTTATTAGAATTTTTCTTCAGAAACAAAAACAATGGCGTTCCTTACGAAGAAACTCCAAGAGGCAAAGAATTTGCTGAAAAAATGAGGATTGAAGCCGAAGAGCGGGCAAGAAAAAATGAAGAGTGGGAAAGAACTGTTCCGCCTGAGAGGAAAGAGCAGGTAAAACTTTTCAAGATTTTCTTTTCGATTTTTTTCATAGGCTTTTTTATTCTGCTCTGGTACGGATTTTTTAAGAGGCTTGCGCTTGTATTTCTGGCCGGCGGATTTATTTTTGCAATGCTGAGCCTTGCCCTGTTTTTTATAAAACCTAAGTTCGTAAAATATCCCAACTGTTTTATGATGCCGGTGCTTGCCTTTGCCTGTGATGCAGTTATGTTTGTCTTTTTAGGTTTTCAGCACGGTTTTTCTGCAAGTTTTGACAAGGAAATGTTTTCTAAAAACAGAACTACAGAAACTGTAATAGAAAAGACTGAAGAAGAATTACAAGACTTAAAAGTGCCGGAAGGTGAAGACAGCGAAGTTCTTTTTAAGGATGAAAAGGATTTTTTAGAATCTGACTATGCTGAGTTTTTAATAGACAATTGTCTTGAAGATTCTGAGGAACTTAAAAAAGATTATATGGAATACAGGAGAAACAATGGCAGATAACGAGGACAAAGACATTCAGGATGATTTTTCGCCAGAAAGCACGAATGAAAGCACCTCTGAGTTCAATCCTGATGAAAATCCTTATGAAGACTTTCTTAGCGGAGTGGATGCCGCATCCGTAAAGGCAGAAGAAGAAGTTGATGAGGATGTAAAGAAGGCTTTTTATGGCGAAGATTCTGCTCAAACTCAGCAAATGACAGCAAAAGAAACGCCTTCAGAATCTTCTTCAAAGGAAGAGTCCCTTACGACAGAAAAGGACATTGATATTCCAGACTTTTTACAGACTGAAGGTGTAAATGAAGAAACATTCCAGTCTTCTCTAAAAGACAGCACTTCTAAGGAAGATGATTTTGTGCCTTCAACACAATCTGAAAATCAGAATAAAAATGAAGGGCAGACTTCTAATACTACAGAAACATTTTCCGCATCCTCTGCCAGTGAAGATGACGATTCTTCTTCTGATGATGTAGATTCTGAAGAAGGGGATAAAGGTTTTACAGGCGGAAACACAGAAGACGTTGAAAAGGAAACTCAGCCTTTTCAGAAAAAAATGTCTGCCGCCGAAGCTGACTCTAAAAAGCCAAAAGGAGCAAAACCTAAGGTCTTGAACAAGAAGTTTTTGCTTTCTGCAATAATAATTGTTGTTGGCTTAATTTTCCTTGTTACATTCCTTATGCCTGCTAAAAGTGAAAAGAAGAACGATAAAAACGGAAAACCTGTTGCAACTACAAGGCAGGGAATAGATTATGCTTCTCTTGCAAACCGTCCTGCAGAAACTCCTAATCATTATCAGGATATAAACGCCGGCGAAGAAAAAAAGGAAAGTAAAAAGAGTTTTGATGAAGTTGAAATTCCGCCTGTAATTCCTAAGACAGAAAAACAGCCTTACACACAGAACAATATCAATTACGGCAGCGGTAAAGGCGGCGGCGGAACTGCGATTGAAATTCCTGATACAAGAAATGACAGTCTCCATGGAAAATCAATTTCTGGTATTAAAGGTCTTACTCCAAGCCAGAATTCTTATCAGACTGACTACCAGCAGACTGTTGCAAAAAATACGGCATCTGGCAGGGGAACTTCAAGCAATACACTGCCTTCAAAAGAAGAGTTTATGAACTCTTACCTTAACTCGTATACTCAGGCTTACGGAAACGCAACGGCGGGAAATAATTCCTATGCAAATCAAAATGACCAGGCAGGAAAAAATTCTTTCTATAATAAAGGCCGTAATGCTTCAAACGTAGGGCAGGGGGAATACCTGAATTTAAATACGCTCTGGCAGGGAAGTATTTTTGAGGCTGTTCTTACAAGTGAGCTTAATACTGATTTACCTGGAGAAATTACAGCGCGCATTGCAAAGAATATTTATTCTTCTCAGGACGGACGCTATCTTTTGATTCCTCAGAACTCCGTGCTTTATGGAAGCTATAATTCAAGCATTTCTTATTCACAAAGCCGCGTTCAGGTTGCATGGCATACTCTTGTTCGTCCGGACGGCTATCAGGTGCAGCTTGGTTCAATGAATGCGACAGATGCGAAAGGCGCTTCCGGTCTTACAGGTTTTGTAAATGACCATCCGATGGCTTACCTTAAAGCAATCGGTTTAATGAGCGTGTTTTCTATTGTTAATTCAGAATTCCAGAGTTCTATGGGAAACACAGACAACGAATATGTCCAGAATGTTCTTGCGAATACCCAGGAAGTTACAGCCGAACTTGGAGAAAAACTGATTGACCGCGCAATGAATGTTCAGCCGACTATAAAAATCAAAGCCGGAACTAAAATCAACATTGTAGTAAACCAGAATCTTTCTTTGCCACCGTGCGAGGATATTCCGGTTACTCAAAAATACAGGAGAGTAAGATAATGGAAAAAGAACCTTATGAATTGGACGACACTACCGAGGCCTTTAAAGAGGCTGAAAGAAATTACAATCTAAATGCAAATAATTTAAGTGAGGAGAAAAATACAATGGAAGAAAAAATCAAAAGTGAAGAAAAGGAAGAAATTGCAGAAAAAGGTAAGGCTGTTAAAAATAAAAAAATTGCAGAGACAATAAATTTAAGCATTGCCATTGGCGTTGCTGTTTTATTCTGCTTTGGCTCTTTTATGTTTTTTTTACAGTAATAGAGTAATTAGAATAACATATTAAAAAGAGGTTGGTTTATGAAAAACTTTTTTAAAGTCCTTTCAGTTTTACTTTCAGGTATGCTGACAGGCTGCCAGTTTTTTACCAGTGTGTCGGAGGATTTAGGCGTTAAGGAAAAAGACTACAACGCTGATATTACTGCCGTTACATTCAGTGCAACAAGTATGAGCATAAACAGCGGCGAGAGTGACTACTTAAAGCTCACGCTTTCTCCTTCTGCAAATCAGGGAAAATGCACTGTAAAATGGGAATATGATGAAAATTTTATTTCTGCAAAGACTGATAATTTTGGAGCGGTTATTACAGGAGTAAAAGGCGGAAGCACTTACATCAAGGCTTCATGTAACGGAATTGTTGCGACCTGTCTTCTTTCCGTAATTTCTGCAGGAGATGATGCAAGCGAAAATCCTTACATCTATTCAAATTATTCTGTAGTGCAGATTCAGCCGGGCAATACTACAACAGTTACTTCTTCCCTTTACGGCGGAAGTTTAAGCGACATGGAAAACTTTGTATGGGAAATTAAAGATGAATCCATTGCTGAAATTTCTTATTCAAGAAATAACTGTGTGATTGTCGCAAAAAAAGCCGGAAGCACTCAGCTTGTTTGTTCTCATCCTGATGCTGAATATGATTACACATTTGTAATTTATGTTTACCAGGACAAACTTGCTGAAACTTACATCACGACTGAATACAATGTCCTTTCTATCAATAAAAATGAGACTACGTCTAAAACTGTTTCCGTTGACCTTGTAAATCCTGCAAGTTCAAATTATAAAAACGGCTTTATCTGGAACTATGCGGACGAAAGTTCAAAGGAAATAATTTCTGTTTCTGCAAATATGAATACGGCAGAAATTGTTCCGTTAAAAAGCGGAATTGCAAAACTTGTTGTAAGCCACGAAAATTCTCAGTACGACATAGGTATTATTGTCCGTGTAACGACTATCGTTCAGAATGTTTACATTTCTCTTTCTCAGACAACGCTGGTCATTGAAGGAAGTGAAACGCCTTACACTGTTAATGCGGGTCTTGAAAATTATGACGGCTACGTTGATCCGGACAAATTTGTCTGGACAATTCCTGAAAGTGCAGAAGAACTTATTGATTATGCTGTTTCGGGTAATTCAATCAGGATTCAGGGAAAAAAGAACGGAACTTTTAAAATCAACGTTTCAAATGAACAGTCAGAATATTCGCGCAATCTTCTTGTAATTTTACAGAAGCAGGCGGCAAGTGCTGTCGATTCTTCTATGTATATTACAACAGACCAGAATTATATTCAGACTCAGGTTGGAAAAGAGCCGACTACGGTAAATGTCCGCCTTATTGGTGGCGTTGACGGTGAAGACAATATCGGAGACGACACTACGAATTTTTCCTGGTATATAAAAGGTGGAACAAATAACGGAATTATTGAAGTTCAGGAGCATACAGGTTCTGTAAAAGACCTTTCTTCAAGAAGTGCGGCTTCTTCCGGGGAATTTTGTGACGCGTATCTTACGATAAATCCGCTTTGCGAAGGAGAACTTACAATAGTTGTAACTCATCCGCGATGTCTTTATGACACTGAAATTGTTGTAAAAGTTTATTCAGAAACGGCTATCGTAAATCCAAAGACAATTACTCTTTCTGATAACCTTGTAAAACTTTTGAACGGAAAATCTGCTGATATTACCGCCACTTTGAGAAATCAGGATGACGGAGACGAAAGTAAGATTGAATGGACAAGTGCCGACAGTTCAAAGGTAAGTGTTGCAGGAAACGGAAAGACTGCCCAGATTACAGCCTGCGGAAGCGGACAGGGACAGACTTATGTTACTTCTCATCTTGAAGGAGCCTTGTCTGATGCAAAGGTTTTAGTCCTTACTGCTGATACCGAAGAAGAACTTGAAAGCATGAAGGCAATTTATGCTGATTCAACTTATTTAAGAATTACAGCCGGGGAAACTAAAACGCTTGAAGTAAACCAGTACGGACTTGCCTCTTCAGACAGAATTTCGTGGAGTACATCTGATTCTTCAAAATGTATTGTAAACGGAGACTCAAGTTCCGCATACTGTTCAAAGGCTTCTGTTACAGGACTTAGCGAAGGCAGCGTCAGCATTACTGCAAGTTTTGAAAATTCTGAAAGCGTGGTATTTAATGTTACGGTTTTACCTGAGGGAACTTCTTCTGATATTTTTGATGAAAATGCCGGCTACCTTACAACAAACCAGAATGCAGTTGTAATTGAAAGTGCAGGAAACTCAGAAACTTTGTCAGTTACCGGTGTAAATATCAGTGCATCAGATATGGTTTTGCATACAAAATGGAGCATGGAAGATGTTACAGAAAGCGATGACACAGAAAGCGTTTTTTCCCTTTCGGCTCTCGGGAGTTCTGCGACTCTTACTGCAAACAAAGCCGGAAAATCTGTAATAAAGGTAAGTAACCAGCTTTCTGCAAATTCTTTAAGCATAAATGCAAAATGCGGAGAACTTTATGAATGGACTGATGACTATATTGTTTACATTACTTCTGAAAATGATGTGGTAAATATCGTAAACGGCTCTTCAACAACAATCGGCTGTAGTCTTGTAAATACAACACAAAGCGGAAGTTTTTCATGGGAAGTTACCCAGGGAAGTGAGAACATTGAAATCATCGGTACTACAAGCGGAACCTGTAAGATTATAGCTGTTCAGGCAGGGCAGAGCATTATTAGTGTTTCAAATACTCTTGCCGGTGAAGTTACAAAGGAAATACTGGTAAATGTCGCAAATTCTGAAGAAGAACTTAAAGGCTACAAATACCTTACGACTTCAAACAATGTTGTAACGGTAAGCGAAGGCTCAAATACTTCTGTCAGTGTGGAAATTAAAAACGCTGATTCAGACATTATTTCAGGCTACACATGGAGAAGTTCCAATACTTCTGTTGCGGAAGTTGTCGGAAGCGGAAACATTGCCGTTATTTACGGAAAAGCAATCGGAAGCGCAAAAATCATAGTTGAAAATTATGACAACTGCGATTATCCGCTTGAAATGATTGTAAACGTTGTTGACCCGATTGCCGCCGCCAGTGACCCTTACATTACCTGCAACAACATTGTTACCTGTACGGTAGGCGGAGATGCTGCAACTATTGCGGCGGAACTTGTAGGCGGAAGTGACAGCGATGCAAGCGGATTTACCTGGAGCATTGTAGATTCTTCTGTCGCAAAACTTTATGCAAGCAATGATTCTGCCCAGATTAAGGCTGTAAGCGAAGGCGTTACTCAGGTAATTATTTCTCATCCAAAGGCGAGTGTTTCAAGAAGTGTTCTTGTAATCTGCGAGCCTAAAGTTACAACTTCCTGCTACATTACTGTTACAGAAAGCATTATCAAGATGAGTCCTTCTGATGAGTCAAAGACAATTACTGCAACTCTTGTAAACGGAGACGCAGAGGATGTTTATGACTTTAAGTGGTGGGCAGACAGTTACGACAGAATCGACATGAACTACACAAGCGATTCGTGTGTGATTGAGCCTCTTAGTTCAGGCACTGTAACTCTTCATGTTTCCCATCCAAAGGCTGCTTCTACAAAAGATATTATTCTTTACATAAGCAACTATTCAGATTTTGCTTTTGCTTCAAACTATGTAGAAGTTGTTACAGGAACAGACACGTTCGTTAATATGGAAGTGCCTGCAACCGGCGTTGACTGCGAAGTGTCTTACAGGTCTTCCAATAATTCACTTTGTACAGTGTTCGGTAATTCTTCTGTCTGTACCCTTCATCCGGGAACTGTAAGTGACGGAAAAACTGCTGAATCCTGCACAATTACTGCAACCTTGCAGACAAAGGGAGGAGCTGTCCAGGCAACTGCAGAACTTTTAGTAAGCGTTACTAAAAAAGATGAGACAAAGCCTTACATCGGTCTTGCATCTTCTTCTGATTCAACAATCATCACGCTGAACAAGGGCGAAAAACGAAATATCTCGGCAAAGCTCTACGGAAGTTCTGTTACAGATACAACTTCAGCAGGTCTTAACTGGAGCATAAATAACGGTTCCGGCAACTTTATTGATTTTACTACATCAAAGACAACCGGAAGTTCAGTTCAGATTATTGCAAATACATCTGGTAAAACGACAATCACTGTAACTCATGCTGAGGCTACAAATCCTCTTACCCTCTATGTGATTGTAACAGGCGTGGATGACCCTACTGTAACTTTGAATTATGCAACTCTTCCTATTGAAATTGGAGAAGACAGGCAGACTCTTGTTGCGACTGTGCAGAACGATACCGGCGAAGAGCTTGAATGGTCTGTCGTAAATGATGACGACCCGGATGTTGAACAGGATTTCTTTACGTTTACCACGTCAGGAAATAAGGCTTATCTTTATGCCCAGAATGAAGGCAATGCAACGGTTTACTGTAAGATTCCTTCAAACGGAGCAACAGCTTCCTGCAAGGTAACGGTTTCTACGGCACCAAGCCTGAATTTCTTTATCTATGATGATGAAAGCAAGTTTACTTATGAAAACGGTGTTTTAACTGATAGCCGCACAAAAGTTTATGTTACGACTTTGCAGCTTTATCCTGGCGAAACAAAGCCTCTTCACTGGGAATGTGTTCCTTCACAAGACACGATTACTCAGTGGTACAGAAGCGACAACTCTTATTTTGACATAAACAATGCTTCTTCCGGTTACCTTTCTTCATGGACAGATTCTTCTGGACACACTTATTATTATCCTGAAGGAATCGGAACTATTGAAATTACAGGAAAAACAAAGGAAGGAACTGCAATCCTGCAGGCGACCTCTTCTGCCTTGCAGACGGATTCTGTTTCAATTACAAACTCTTACAACTATCTTTTGTCCCTTGATAAATCAATAATTTCTTCAACGCCAAAAGAAGTAAAGGCAGACAAGACTATTCTTTATGTGAACTATGAGCTGCGTCCTGCCTGCTCAAAGATTATTGTAACAAATAATAATCAGAGTTCTCCATTCGGAGAAAATCTTAGACTTGTAAACGGCAGTGTAGAGGGAGATCACTATGTTGTTGATACCCACACAACGGCAGGTGATTCTGTTTCTACAGGAATTGTCTACGGAACTTTAGAGTTTGAAGTAACTGGTGAAGTTAATGCAAACATTACCGTAAAGGGACTAAACGAAAACTTGATTTCTTCAGGCGGCTCTACAAAGACAAGTGAAGAATTTGGAAACCAGAATCTTAAAGTCCAGGTTTACTATCCAAAGCACACGTTTATTCCTGAAATTACAAAACAGGTTCCTTATATAAACAATTCTGTTTATGCAGCTACAGCAAAGAATGCAAAATATTCTTACTACGATTCTGCTACAAACACAATTTTTCTGGGTGACGGTGAGTTTTTAAGCGGAAACATTCGTGTCAATGAAGAAAATGAGCCTTACTCTAATGTAAATATTTCAAGCATTACGTTTGAGCGGTCAGCACAGGATTCTGTAAAAGATAAAATCAGCGGAGATGGAAAGTCTCAGTATGAGTATGTAGATGGAACTAATTTAGGTTCGGGTTATAACTCTCATCCGTTTACTCTTTACCATACGCATGATTATTCAGTTTATTCCTACAGGAAAAGTGCTTCTTCTGACTGGACTTCAGTTACAGGCGGCGTTGAAAATATGTACCGGCTTTCAAGCGAAGGCGACCGTACTACAGAAGTCCGTAACGAAACGATAAAAAAGACTTCCTATGCAGGTTACCTTAAAGTTGAATATTACAACTATGCAAAAGGCAGCGGAACGGCAACTTATAAGATTCCAGTCTATGTAATTGTCCGTAATAACCCTTGTGCAGACAACTGTGACTATTACAAGGCTTATGTAGAATAAAAAAGGTTTTCAGGCAGGCTTTTCTGTCTGCCTGATTTTTCAAGGAAAATATTTACAGGAACAAACATGAAAAAACATTTTGCTTTAATTTTTGCAGCCCTGACCATATTTTTTACAGGCTGCCATTTTATAGATTCTCTTACGGACAGCGATGATGACGACATTTCGCTTTCCTTTGATAAGTCAAAGACTTCCGTAAGCATTGGCGGAATGGAAGTTATAAATCTTACGGCTTCCGAAAATCAGAACAAGGCGGATATTCACTGGCTTTACGATGAGTCTGTGATTTTTGCAAAGACTGATAACTATTCAGCCGTTATTACAGGCCTTACTTCCGGAACTACGACCATTACAGCCGTCTGCGGCTCTAATTCTGCTTCCTGCGTGGTAAATGTAAGCCAGGATTCTTACGCTGTAAGTGTTACAAATCCTTATGTCTACGCTTCAACTGATTATGTTGATGTTGAACCGAATAAAACTGTCAAAATCAGCGCGGCTCTTTTTGGAGGAACGGTCGCCGACATTAATGACTATACCTGGACAATCGACAAGACTTCCGTTGCCTCTCTTTCTACAGAAGGAAATTACTGCTGGATTACAGGAAAAAATGACGGCATAGCAAAACTTACCGTAAAGCACCAGAAAGCGGCCTACGGATATTCGGTTCTTGTAAACTGTTCTTCAGACGGAACAAGCCAGACTTACATTACTACAGACGAAAATATCCTCACCATAAACCTAAGTGAAGACAATACTTCTACTTTTACCGTTGACCTTGTAAACCCAATCGTTGATGACTACGCAAGCGCCTTTGAGTTTTCTTTGGTTGATTCTTTAGGAAATGAAATTGCTTCAAAGCCTGTTGTGGTGACAAATGCGGTTGACGGAGAAGTTACCCTTACAGCCTGCGAAGAAGGCGAGTGCTATGTCCGCTGTACACATCCTTCTGCACTTTATTCGCTTGATGTTTTAGTCCGTGTAATCAAAAATGCGGAAATTGCCTATATTGAACCTTCCCAGACACTTGTTACTGTTTCAAATACTGATTACGAAAACGTTGAGCTTTCACTTGTAAATTATTCAGGAACACCAGAAGCCTCTGACTTTGAATGGACTTTTTCTGAGGGCGCGGAAGAATATCTTGATTACACAATTTATAACGGCTCTTCTGACACTACAGGAAACAGAATCAGCATTAAAGGAATTAAGACCGGAAGCGTAAAAATCACTGTTTCCTATCCTGGCGTTTCTTCAAGAGACATTATTGTTTTAATCCGTAACATTTCAACCGAGGCCGCAGATGCGACTACCTACATCACGACTTCCCAGAACTTTGTAAAACTTTCTCTTGATGATGATGACAATAAAGTTTCTCAGATTTTCATAAACTTAAAGAATGCTGAAAATACGGACATCAAAAATCTTCACTGGAAAATTACAAACTGCGCTTCTGACGGAAGTGACAGTGCCGTGGTAAATTACAAGACAGGAGACGGAACTTCATCTTCTGTTTCTTCAAGAAGCGTAATCTCTTCATCTGTAAACGCTTCCTGTGTAATTGAGGCTGTAAATCCTGGAACTGCATACATAGACATTTCTCATCCCAAAGCCCTTTATTCAACACGCATTACTGTTGTTGTAACAGAAAAATCTACCGCTGTCGTTCAGAAAAGTTACCTGAACTTTTTAAGTTCTGCCTCTCTTTCTGTAAAAAACGGTGAAAGCACGACTGTAAAGGTTTCAATTTCAGGAAGCGCAGACACTTCTTCTTTAGTGTGGAAAAGTGAAGGCGGCATTTCCCTTGCATCAAACGGAAATGAATGTGTAATAACCGCGCCAGCCTCAGGCTCTGGCGGAGCAAAAAATAAAGTCGTTGTAAGCCATCCTGACTGTGAGAACACCCTCACTTTCAATATTGTATCTTACGACACCGAGGAAGAGTATAAAGAATATGCCGTAAAATCAATTTACTCTTATTCAACCAACGCCACTGTTCAAACCGGTGCAAGTTATACTCTGTATCTTGAAACAGCAGGTTTTTCTTCAACGCCGTCAATTACCTGGAAAGTAAGCGAGGGTGAAGATTTAATTGATTTTTACACTGAAAACGAAAACAAAAACGCCATAATCTCTGCAAAAAAAGCCGGAACTGCCGTGTTAAAGGCTTCAGCTGACGGCTGTGATGACGTTTCTTTTATCATTGAAATTCTAGACTCTTCTATCGTGGATGTTTCAAGGACCTGCTATCTTTCTACTTCTACAAATGTCCTTTATTTTTCTGACATCAATGAAGTCCAGAGCCTTTCCGTAGATTTTTTCAACATAGATTCTTCTTCATATTCAAATGCTGTATGGACTCTTTCAAATTCGGATTTTGAACTTTCCGCAAATAATGAAAAAGCAACAATCACTTCACTTAAAGCGGACTCCTCTGCAACGCTTACAATAAGCCATCCTGTCGCAGAAAATACTCTTACAGTTTATTTAAAGTGCGGCAGCCAGTATGAGTATGTAAACGAGGATTCCTGCTACATTTCCACAAATAACGAAGTATTTGACCTTTATGCAGGGCAGGACGAAGTAAGCCTTGTTGCAACGTTAAATCATACAGAAGAATCTGATTCTTCTTCAATTTCAAAAGGTTTTACTTTCAGCGTTGAAGACGAAAGTATCGCTTCAATTTCTTACGTTACTTATTCAAATACCTGCTACATAAAGCCTGTAAAAAACGGAACTACAAAAATTACTATAAGTCATCCTGAGGCTGATTTTGAAAAGGAAGTTGTAGTTGTAGTAAACCAGACACCTGATGCCTCTACAATTCCTTACATTACGACTTCTTCAAATGTGATTACTGTAGTCCAGGGAAATTATGTTACTGCAAGCGTTGAGCTTAAAAACTCTTCTTCGATTGATTCTTCCAGCTGGACGTGGACAAGCGAGGACAGCAAAATCTGCGATGTGATTGCAAACAACGGAACTTCATCCCTTTTATGCGCGAACGCTCCGGGAACCGTAAAAATCAAGGTTTCCCATAAAGACTGTCTTTATTCACTTAACCTGATTGTAACCGTTCTTGACGCTTCTGTTGTTACTGACCGCCCTTATATTTCTACAAGCTCGAACATAATTACAATAAAAAAAGGTTCAAGCACAACCTTGACCGCACAGATGATTGGCGGAACAAGCGATGCGGACAACAACTATTTCCGTTTTTCTCCTCATAATTCTTCAATGCTCCTTGTAAGTTCTGCTTCAAATTCAGCCTATGTAAAAGGACTTAACGAAGGAATTGACTACATTACGGTTTACAATAGCCGCTATTCTTCAAGTTATTCAAAAACTGTCCTTGTTGTAGTTGAAGATACCCAGGAAGACGGCGTTTACATTACTGCTTCCCAGAACATCATAAAACTAAAGCCTGATGAAACAAATCAGACTTTGATTACCGCAACTCTTGTAAACGGAGAAGAAACAGACGGTCAGGACTTTATCTGGTGGGCAGATGACTACAATCTTGTTGCCCTGACTTCTGTTGCCGAACAGTGTTCTGTAATTCCGACAGGAAGAAGCGGAACTACAAAAATTCATGTAAAGCACGCAAAGGCAAGCCGCCAGGTAGACATAGTCGTTATGGTTTCAAACTATGATGATTTTGCCTTCAGCTCAAATTCTGCAAACATTACTACAGAAAAGCTCTATTTCTATCCGCTCCAGATTCCTTCTGTTGAAGAAGATTACGAAATCAAGTATTCGTCTACAAATGAAGATGTCTGTATTATAAGCGGCTCTAATTCTGTCGCGTGGGTGTGCGGAACAGGCTACGGCAACGCTTCCTTGACAGCCAGGATGGTAGCTTGTGACGGAACTGTAATTGCCTCTGCCGAAATGCTTGTTTCTGTAAGCGTGGCTGACGTTTCAAAACCTGTTGTTTCTTTAGGAAACACAATCCTTACAGTAGAAGCCGGAACAAGCAGGACTCTTTCTGCGACAATCTCTGGAGACGACATTGATGAAACTGAAAAATACGGCCTTAAATGGTCTGTAAAAAACAAGGACAAGGGAATTACTCTTCTTGATGAAAATACAGACAAGGTTGCTTACGGTTCGGACGTTTATGTTACCTTTAACTATGGCGGAGAATATGTAATCACCTGTGAACACGAGGAAAGTGGCTCTTATGCAGAACTTTACATTGTTGTAGAAGAGAAGGGCGAGATTACAATTTCACTCAGTTCCAGCCTTGAGACTGTCTACAAGGATGACGGTTCATTTACCCTTACGGCGGAGCTTACAAACGGCTCAACTTCTGATTACTCAAATATTGAATGGTCGTGCACAAAGCAGAACGGACTTGCGGTTGTTGCCGTGAGCAAGTCAAAGGGGCAGAAGTGTACTGTAACTCCAAAGAACGTGGGTTCATGCTCTGTAATTGCAAAACTTCCTAACGGAAACACAGCCCGCTGTACAGTTCTGGTCAAGGCAAGTACAGAAATTTCTCTGGATGTAGGCTCTCTTCATGTAATCCCTGGTTACACGGAAGTCATTAATTACAAGACAAATCCTGCAAATGCAACTATTAACTGGTATTCTGTAATGACCTCTTCTTCATCTTCTTTAGGCGGCTCTTACACTGATTATTTTTCTTATGAAGATGACACTGCAAAGCACCAGCTTAAAGTTACAGGCTTAAAAGCCTATACTGGAGGAGTCGCCGGAACAATTACCGCAACTATGTCAGGAGCGTCTTCTGCTAATCTTCCTAAGGTGAATATTTATGTAAACTATGACCTTGAGCTTCGCCTTGAAGATGCTGCCGGAAGTAACCTTACACTTGTAAAAAACAATTGCCCGGACACTGCAAACGTAAAGACTTTTAATGTGGTTTATTATCCTGCAGACCTGGACATTGACATTGTAAACTCTACCGGCGTTATGGCCTGCATTCCTTCTGACGGAAACACAGCCCTTCACACAGAAGATGAAAAAGCCGGAGCAGAAGTTTCTGTAGGGGATGTTTCAAAAGAAATATTTACGGAAGAAGGCATCCAGAAGTGCCGTATGACAGTTTCCCTTGTGCCACACACGGAAACGGCAATGGATATTACTGTCCGCGCAACCCTGCCGGGAGATTCTGCCGGCGTTAATACAGAAGAAAAATCTTTCTATTATTCTGCATACTACGATTCCTACGACATTGAAGTTGTGGATTTGACTGCAAGCGGTGCCTTTACACAGTTTGAAAAAGATTCTTCTGGCAACATAAGCTCATTGTCTTTAGGAGACGGAGAAGAGGCCGTGTTCTACTTTAAGATTAAGAACGAGAACGCAAAGGGAAAAATTACAAGTGCTGACTACACAGGAAACACAGGCAGCAGGTCGGACAATAACTATGTGCTGAATAATGCTTCAAAAGACTATGCTTCAGAGAAAAGAAAAGATGCGGCTCAGGAAATATTTGGCTTAGGCTATTCCGATGAACTTTATGATAATTATGATAAAACCCCAACGGAAGGTCTTATTTCTTTTGAATTAGATAAATCAGGCTCTGATTCGGATTCTAATACTACGGTCTATCATCTTGCTCACAACTGGGACTACTACAGAGACCTGCCTGAAGAAGTGAGCGGAGACAACTGGAAAACGTACAGGGAAACCTATAATTACAGCAATGACTTTATTACAAACCTTAAAAACAAAGGCGTTGAAAACTGGCTTGTAAGCCGTGAGCTTGTCTACCACGGAAGCTACGCCCTGCCTCACGAGCCTGCCGTTCCTGCTCTGGATGTAACGTGGAGAAAAGACGTAAAAGAAAAACGGATTCCTAAACTTTTTCATTACAAGTATGAATATTATGGCTGGACACAGCTGCTTTTTAATAACACTGAAGTCTACTATTACAAAAACGGCGGAAGCAACGGCAATGCTGCCATAAGCCTGAATAAGTTTTATAAAGCCTGTGTACCTTATGTAATTACAACTGGTGAGCTGGAAAACAATGCGGCTCTTGTTCGTCCGGACAAATATTCTCCTGTCGGATATAAAGAAACCCGAGGATGGTTCGGCTGGTCAGATAATTTTGGGGAAGAGGCGGATGACAAAAAATATCTTTCCAAACTTCTATCAGACTACATTACTCCTACTGTAAGTAAGAATACTAATCCTGTCACTCTTGACGGTGCCGGAACAATTACAATCTCTTATTCTGACGGATACGGAAAAAGCGGAAACTCAAAAACTATTTCTGTTAAGATTGTAAAGCGCATGTGCGAGGCATACACAAACGGCAACTGGACTAAACAGAAAGTGCAGGGGAATGACCGCTATGTTTTAAGCGATGAGCTTTTTGACTCTTTGTCTGCAGCAAGTTCTGTTCCGTACCTTGACGTGTCTAAATACAGTATTTCAAACACGACAAAAGAGATTGCCGCAGATTCAGGCCTTCTGAACATTGATTTTGAAGTTAATCCTTCAACATCTACCGTAAAAGTAAAAATTCCTTCTTCTACAGGAACTTCTGGCTCTCTTGAAATTGCTTCCGGCCATTACTCTTCTGTTGTTACAGACGGAACTTCAAAAATCTATACTGTAAGTGCCAGTAGCGTAAGTGACAGTGTTGCAGCAGGAACTCTTTACTTTAAGAATAAGGGAGCATATAAAGGCGAAGTTACCGTCAGTGCTTCTGGAACAGGTCTTGAAGACAGCATTCCTGTAAGTTTTGACATTACAAGCGAGGATTTGTTTACGGCCCAAATTTCAAGTCAGGTTGCAACTTCTGATTCTTCTGCAAAAGGTCTTTACTCTTACTCTGATTCAGTCAGAAAAATGCTTGTTGTTGGAGACGGAGAAACGGTAAAAGGAACTGTCGTAAATACAGACTCTTCAAGTGTTTCAAACATTACAAATGTTGCATACGAAGCATTTACGTCAGGTACAGCCAGCGACACACAGTATGCAAAGGACACTGTAAAAGATATGGCAGGTAAGATTCAAAATGACCTTGTAACATGCTCTGTTACTTCTTCTAATGGAACTTACGGTTTTACTGTAACCCATTCTAAAGACTACGGCTATTTTGGCTCAAATAAGGCAGGCAGCTCTGCAATAGATGAGTTTTATGCAAAGAAGTTTACTTTAGATGACGTAGAAATAGACGAAAGCACTGTAGAATATGAAGAAGTCTGGGTAGAAGAGGAGATAAACGCAAGTATTTCAGAATCAGCAAGTTACGGAACTGAACTTGTCCTGGACACAAAAGCTACGGAGGCAAACCGTCAGGCTGCAATCAGAAAGGCAAAATACGAAAAACTCAATGAGCTTAAAAACGCCTATGCAAAGGAAAATGAAGGCAAGGCAATGTCTAAAAGCACTGTCAACTATTATTATGACGAAAACGGCGACTATGTTGCAGGAACTAAGACGCAGAACCTTACGCCTGTAGGACGCTTCCTTGTTTCTTACAACACAGACGAAACTCAGGAAATCCTGGTTTTTGTGCGTGTTTCAGAAAGCCCTTGCGCTGTTACTTCTACATACGGCTATGAAGTGCCGGAATCTTACTACATTGACTATCTTGAAAAACTAGACAGTTCAAAATAAGCAAGCGGATAAGTCAGGGGTAAACTTGATTTTTATCCTTGACTTTTTTTCAAGATTTAAATATATTGGGTAAGTAAAATAAATAGTTAAGTGAGGAAATGACTATGAAAAAAGCACTAGTTACTTTAGCAGCGCTTATGACTGCGTTTTTTATGATTTCCTGCCAGAATGAAACTACTTCTGGAAACGATGAAGATACAAAAGATACCACAGCTGAAAAAGTTGCCCTTTATAATAATTTAGTTGGAACAAGCTGGATAAATAAAGCTGCAGGGGAAGATAATATTTATGGCAAAGCTTTCCTTCAGACACTGGCGTTCTATGATGATGCTATTGAATTAAATGGTACAAAATATTCTATAAACAAGTACACAGATTTGTTCTTTTATTCAGAATTTTCATCAGATGAGTTAGAGCAATATGATATTCAAAAGGGATTGGATGTTCATTTTATTGTTTGCCTGAATGGCACTTATTATACTTTTTGTGACCAAACTTTTGCTGAAGGAGACTACAGAACAGAGGTCGAGGTGCAGTATCCATTTAATAATGATAAGGGATGGGAGCGTGTCTATTTTGATTTAGTATCAGACAGTTCCTCTTCTTCCGACAGTTCATCTACAGAAACTGTAACACTTTCTGGTAACTACACAATCAGCCAGGCAGACGGTTCTTCCATCAGTTTTACTGACGGTAACTGGTCTTACACTTACAACTCTTCTTCAAAAAGCGGTACTTATTCACAGTCCGGCAGTGAGCTTACAATGAACTTTACTATGGGCAGTTATTCTGTAAGCGGTGTATTTACCGTTTCTAAAGACGGCGATAACATAAAACTTACAGGTAAGTCCGGCGAGTACACAACAATCGTTTCAAGTGCATTCATGGTAAGCGACAGCGATGCTCTTTCAAACGGCTACGTAACTCTCACAGCAAAATAAGCTGTTATAAAAATTAAGGTATTTTCAGAAAGGGTCTGCCGTCAGCAGGCCTTTTTTTATGAAAAAAACGCAAAAATGTATTAAAATAACTTGACAACATCTTAGGGAGAAACACAATCTTGAACAGAACAGAACAGAACAGAACAGAACAGAACAGAACAGAACAGACATAAAGCAGGATTTAATTAACGAATTAAACAAACGTGTAGAAGACAAAATCCTGGAACAGTCTAACGCAGACCTTTTAATTAAACTTATTAAAAACGCAGATGATTCAGCCGAGGCACTTGCCATTGCGGCACTGGGAACGACCTATAAACGCACCGGCTTACATTTTGACAAGCGTCTTGAAAAGATGACAGATGTCATTCATTATTTCAAGAAAAACGAAAAACTTTCCTTCCATACAGATGACGCAAAACCTGTAAATAAACTGATTATAGGCGACAACTTTCAGGCTTTACAGAATCTTTTAATCCAATACAAAGGCAAGATAAACGTAATTTACATTGACCCGCCTTACGGCAAAGACAGCATGGGCGAATTTGCAAAGACAAATTACAATAATTCCCTTACCCGCGACAACCTACTTTCTATGCTTTACCCGCGGCTGCACCTTGCAAAGCAGCTTTTAAGCGATGACGGAGTAATTTTTTGCAGCATAGACGACAAAAACCAGGCGTATGTAAAGTGTCTTTTTGATGAAGTGTTTGGAGAAGAGAATTTTGTTGGAAATTTACCGACTATTATGAATCTAAAGGGAAATCAAGATGAGTATGGATTTGCAGGAACACATGAAGAAACTCTAGTATATACGAAAGTAATAAGCGGTTGTAATTTTTCTGGATTTGATGTTGATGAAGAAAATGAAGATGAATGGCTTGAGGATGAAATTGGATTTTATAAGAAAGGTGCAAATTTAAAATCAACAGGGGTTAATGCCCCTAGAGAAAAAAGACCAAATTTGTTTTTCCCGATTTTTGTAGATTCAAATGGAAATTTCAGTGCTGAAAGAGAAATTCCAAATTCAGTTGAAGTCTATCCAATTACAGACAATCAAGAGATGTCTTGGAGATGGAGTAAATCAAAATTTAAAGCTGAATCGTACAATGTAATTATTTCAAATGAAAATGGAAAAATCGCTATCTATAAAAAACAAAGACCTAGTATTGGCGATTTGCCGACAAAGAAGCCAAAATCAATCTTTTATAAACCAGAATACAGTAGTGGAAATGGAACTGCACAATTAAAAACTTTGTTTAAGGATAAAATTTTTAACAATCCAAAACCTGTTGATTTGATTAAAGATTTTATAAAAATATCTTCAAATCAAAATTCCATCATCCTCGACTTCTTTGCCGGCAGCGGAACGACAGGACATGCGGTTTTAGACCTCAACAAAAAAGACGGCGGCAACCGTACCTTTATTCTCTGTCAGATGAATGAAGTAACAGACACAACTCCAAACGGAATTGCCTGTGATGTAACTTCAAAAAGATTAAAGCGTGTTATGACCGGCAGCTGTTATGACGGCTCAAAAGATTTTGACTGGCTAAAGAAAAATGAACCTTATGGCGGAAATCTTGATGTTTATGAAATTGCAAGCGTAGCAAATTTTGAGAGTGTACAAGGAAAAACTCCTTTTGATGTAATTGACGAAACTTTATATGGCAAAGAAAAGTTTTCTTCTGCACAGGAAAAAATTGGCTGGGTATGTTCTAATTTTGAAAAAACACAGAAGGCAGTAGAATAATGTTACAGGAAGCAAAAGATTTACAAAAAGAATCTGTAACAAAACTTTTAACTGTTCTTGCTACAGATAAAAAAGAAATTACTTTTAAGGCACCAACCGGCAGCGGAAAAACTTTTATAATGAGCGATTTAATGAACCGCATCTTATCCAGCCGTAACGATGTAGTTTTTATTGTTTCAACGCTTTCAAAAAGCAATCTTGCCGAACAGAATTACAACTCTTTTAGGGAACTTTCAGAAACTGGAACTTTTCCGTATTTAAAACCATACTTAATCAGTTCGGACGAAAAAGGCGAGGGCAATCTTTACATTCCTTTAGATTGCAATGTTTATGTCCTTCCTCGTGATTTATACAAGAAAAACGCAAGGCTAAAAGAAGGCGGAACGCTCTTAAACTTTCTTTATGACACAAAAGGCAGTCTTGAAAAAAATCGTCCAGGAAAAGAAGTCTATTTAATAAAAGATGAATGTCATATTGCAACTTCAAATCTTGATGAACTGAACGGTTATTTTTCTAAGATAATCAATTTTTCTGCAACTCCAAAACTTGCAAGAAAACAAAATCCGGATGTTTCAATTACCTATAATCAGGCAGAAAGTGTAAAACTCATAAAAAGCGTTAAAGAACAAACTGAAGAGCCATTGAACAGTGCTTTAGAAAAACTTGAAGAAATTCAAGGTTCATACATAAACAAGCTAAAGGTAAATCCCTGTCTGATTATTCAGATTTCAAATAAAGACAAGGCAGAAGAGGAGTGGAATAATCAAATTCTTCCGGCCTTAAATGAGCATCAGGAATTAAAATGGGTTTACATTACTGGCGAAGATAAATCCTGCAAAACAAACGATGACGGTCTTAATAAAATTAAGGTGTCAAAATGGAAAGATTACATGAGGGAAAAAACTTCCACAATTTCTGTAATCATTTTTAAAATGGTAATAAGCGAAGGCTGGGATATTCCGCGTGCCTGTATGCTTTATCAGATTCGCGATTCAAAAAGCAGGCAGCTGGACGAGCAGGTTGTAGGTCGTGTAAGAAGAAATCCTCGGCTTGTAGATTTTGAAAATCTTGACGAAGAAGCTCAAGATTTAGCCTGTACATCCTGGGTGTGGGGAATTCTTTCAGACGAAGTAAAATCTGCATCGGTTCCTGTAAAACTTGCCGGCGGTAAAGAAACGCAAAAAGAAATTCTGATTACAACAACAAGAATAAAAATCCCGGAAAGCAACGAAAAGTTTAATTTTACAGACTATATTGATGGTCTTGATATAAAACCTGCGGGCGACAATATCTTTGTCCGCTACCGTGAACTGCAAAAACAGAATAATGATATTCAAAAACTCTGCCATGAATATTCTGTTGATTATCAAAAGTGGTTTAAATTTTCTGATAATCTGAATCAGATTTCTGATAAGTTCAAAGACCGTATTTGTGATTACGAAAAAACAATGTTTTCTGATGCACTTGTTTCGTTTCCTCTAACTTCAGGTTTTGACACAACCGACAACACTTTGCCTATAGACGACTGGATTTGGTGCAGGGCAGACAATGAAGATGAATTTTCGTTTGACAGCGAAGCAGAAAGAAAGTGGGCAATGAAATTGCATGATTTAAGAAATTCCTGTATTCAACAGGAAGATACTTTAGAATTGAATAATGCAGCAAAATTCTACTGGGGAAAGAATTTTCCTTTTAATTCAGAAATAAAGTTTGAATATTATTTAAACGGCAGCCATTTTTCTTATCCTGATTTTGTAATGAAAGACAAAAAAGGAAAAATTCATATTTTTGAAGTAAAAAGCGAAAATCAGTCATCAGCGTCAAACATAGATAAAGATGAATATGATGGAAAAATAAAAGCCTTAAAAGATTGCTACAAAGAATGTTCAAGAAAAACAGACCATATTTTTTACATTCCGATTCTAAAAGGTTCTGTCTGGCAGATTTCTAAGTATGAAAAAGGGAAAGAAGAGACCATTTCTTATGATGAGTTTGTAAAATCTCTTTGCTAATCTACCATATTTGATATATAATCACCTTATAAACAGTGTTTTATATCATATCTGGTATGTTTTTATGTAAAAGAAAATAAAAAAATTACGTTAAATTATGACTTGTGATGAAA
This sequence comes from bacterium, assembly GCA_963648145.1. Taxonomy (GTDB): domain Bacteria; phylum Spirochaetota; class Spirochaetia; order Treponematales; family Treponemataceae; genus Treponema_D. The sequence continues at coordinate 42,415 of CAVJCY010000002.1, forward strand.
TCCAGAAATATCCAATCTGCGACCTTTTAAAAGTTTTGGGGCAGACAATACAGGAAGACATAAAAAATAAGCACTTACACAAACAGGACATCTGCCGAATGTCTGGTGTTTCTGCGATGACTCTTTACCGGCTTTGTAATGGCGAAAATGTTTCGCTAGATGCTATTTTCAGGGTTTTAAAAGCAGTTGGTCGTTACGATTCCCTTGAGCTTTTACTTACTCCGACACAACCATCTCCAATGGACTTATACTACAAGCACAGAAAGAAGTCTCGAAAAAGAAAAGTTAAAGAAGATACAGCAGATGAAACAGAAGACGAAGAAATTACTGATGATGGGGAAGAGTGGACTTTGTAATCAGCGCCATTTGGCGCTAATTACAGAATGTTTCTAATTTTCCAGTTCTTCCGGGAAGATATACCAGTAATCTGGATTTATTACTTCACGGAGTTTTATTATAAGGCTCTGCTGTGGCAAGATTTTATAGCAGTATCTGTTTGTAAGTGGATTAAGCCTTTTTGAAGTGATGTTTTTAAGCTGGAAATAATCAATGCCGTATTTTTCAGATATTCCCTGATTTGTCAGCTGTTCACGAAGCTCATAAAATTTTAAGAGGCCTTCAGTGTCTTTATATTGCAGTTCTTCTACCGGAAATTTGGGCGTAAACTCAATGCGTTCCGGAAGTTTTTCTTCTACTCTGTAATACCATCTTGAAGGCTGTACGCATTCACGGCAGTTGAATACGTTTATGTTGTAAATTGTTTTATTCTTGCCGCTAAGATAGTTGTAAATATAGAGCTTCATTCTCTTATCTGTCATGCCTATACTGTCAAGATAAGCCCAGAGAAGATTTTTTTGAGAGGCTTTTTTTAAGTCACGGATTGCGTAAGAATCTTCATCCGCAAAAGATTTAAAGTCCTTTAAGGTAGAGTGGTGAGTGCTTAAAAACTCATCAATGTTAATTTCTTTCATATCAAAAAGTATATGTTTTAATTACTCTAATCGTCAAGGATTATCTGTTTTTTTTGTATTGATTATCTTTCACTGTTTTTCTTCCGTTTTTTGTTGCTGAATGTAATTATCAAGGAAGTTCACCGGATCAAAGACAGCATCCTTATTTTCTGCCATCTCTGTCGAAAAACTTACTTCTTCTTTCTGGTCAAGTGTCATCTTAAAAGGTAAGCCCTGGCAGATAACAACTCTGTTTAGAAAAAGTCTTACAGCAGAAGACATATCAAGACCAAGATTATGAAAAATCTCACTTGTCTCTTTTTTGAGGCTTTCATCCATTCTTACCTGTAATATAGTGCTTGCCATTGTTTTATTCCTTGTGTACTACTAGTGTAGTATATAATCACTTTAGCACTAATTCAAGGTTTTCTAAAAAAAGCATTGAAAATGATTTTTTACCAGATACCCTTATTCTAAAATATGATTTTTTTACTTTCCAAGCGAAGAAGCAAACTTTTCAATTCCGTTAAAAATTGAACTTATTGTACTGCTGATTTTTGTAAATATTGAGCCTATGAAGGGAAGAAAATGCGAAAGGGCAAGTATTATAAGAAATGCAATTATAACGATTGTTAAAATCCGGCATGCTTTGTAAAAAAGTGTCCAAATCATGAGTTTTCTCCATTTATTAGTTTTATAAATCTGTCTAGTCTTTTTTTAAATTCAATTGGCGAAAGGTCAAAATGTAGTGAAAGGATAGAAACGATTTTCTTTTCCTGTGTTGATTTTATTACGCAGCTTTTGATTGTTCCTATGAGCGGAATCTGTTCTATCGGCTGAACAAAGGAAAGGTTCAGGCAGACTTTTTTGTCTTTTGAAAAATTCCCTTCAAGAGTTGTAATTTTTGCGCCGGAAAAAGAGATGTTGTTCACAAGGCAGGGGAGCTGAGTTTTATCTGTAATTAAAGTCTGTTCTGTTGTCTTAAAGTTAATGAGTTTCTGTTTTTTTTCGTCTAAGCCTATGTCGTACCGCTCTTCTTTTCTTCTGTTCCACATTTCTGTCTGTTCCTGCATTTTATGCAGTTCATTAAAAAAAGATTCTTTTAATCTGTCTTTTGTATATTCGTTTTTATCAATTTCAAGTTCATAAGTAAATGAATAAAGATTTTCCTGACTTTTTTTTGTTATTACTGAATCAAGGTAGATAAATGAGCCGTGATATTTTACTTTTAGTCTTACTTTACCTTCAATGTGGTCTGAGTCGCAGGCGATAAACCATTTTTCTTTTACTATTTCAACCGGGCAGCATAAATAAAGATTATCATTTGTTACGATATAAACCGTTTCAATGTGAAGGTGCTGTAGTATGTCTTTACTGATTTTCATGGAGCCGTTTTCTCCTTCTGATATTTTTTTCTGTAATTAAATAAGACTGCCGTTTGGTGCTGGTAGATTTTTTTGAACAGATGACGGAGTCTATATAAGAGGCAATTTCAAGCCAGTACAGTGTACCGAGCGAATAAATCTCCTTTTTGTATTTTTTTTCAAGGTTGTACAAGGCAACTTTTAAAAGGTCTATTTTCCGTCCTTTTGCCTTGTATAAAATTCTCACTTTTTCCTTTATGTATGGTAATTTTCCTTCTTCAAGTGGAAGACCGTGGTCATTTTCTGTAAGCTCCTGGAAGATTAGCGCACGCCTGGAATTTGATGCTGAATAAAATGCCACGCCGGTTCCGTTTATTTTAAGGAGCGTTCCAAGTTTGTTTTCCGTGTGGATGTATACAACTTCGCCGTTTACAAAGAGTGAGTATTCTTCTTTTTCTTTTCCTGTCGGAATCTTTATTGTCAAGGACATTCTGAGAAGATTATATCATAGAGTAAAGAAAATAACCACTTGTAAATATTTTTAACATACCTTATATTATATGTAATCACAAATCTGAAAAGGTTTCGTGGTTTATTCTTCTTATGAATTTGGGGTTATTGAAAACATAACCAGTCATCAAGTCCAATCTAAGGTTGGACTGCTGTGATTGATATACCCCTCCCGAAGAGGGGTGATTTTATTCATAACTCCTAAAAAGGAGTTCCTATGGAAACAAATGTAAAAACTGCAAATGCAGTAACTGTCTCAACATTTGAAGATGCTCTTTCAAAGACTTCTTCAATGCCTCTGTATCAGAAGAGAGAAAAGACTTCTTATGATTATTTCAGGAAGCTCGGTGAATCTCTTTCTGAGTCCCTTAAATCAGGTACAAGTCCGCTTCTTCCCAACAAGGACGGTATTGTAGATTTAAAACCTGCCTATAACATCAACACAAACAAAACCGCGGAAGGTCTTTCGCAGCTTGTTCTTCTTGAAAAACAGGCTGAGCTTAAAGCTCCTACAGCAGCATTCGTAACTTACGATACTGTAAAAAAGGCTCAGGATGCAGGTGTTGACTGTAAAATTATCAAAGGTTCAAAAGGAATTGTCATTCCTGTTGTAGATGAAAAAGACTGGGGAAAAATTGAATTCAAAAATACATGGTTTAACGTTTCCCAGATTGAAAACGCTGAAAACCTTGTTGCGTTCTGCAAGGAAAACATGACCAGGGAATTCAACAAGAAACTTCAGTACATCAACGAGCATTATCCTGACAGTGCCTACAGCAAACCTAAAAATCCAGCGGATAAAAATATGGCCTGGGAAAGTAAGATTACAGAGCCTCTTGGTCTGAATAAGGATACAAAAGAGCCGTTTCAGTATATCGCACAGGTCTTTAATGCTGTTCAGTCTGGAAGAAAACTCTATGTATCTCCTGAACAGGCCGTAGCATTTAAGGAAAAAGCAGTTCAGCTTTTAAATGCCGAATATGAACCTGGAAAACTTGATGTTGCCGCAATTAAGAAAATTACAAATTCTGCGGAAAATCTTTATCTTAAAAACAAGAAGCATCTTCAGGAATTCAATAAAAACCAGGAACACAAAAAGACGTTTGAAAAAAAGCCGCGCGCTCGTTCAAACGGTTACGAACGAGGCTACTAATATTTTTTTTGCGGTGTAAGAGTAAATAAAAGTATTATTCTTATACTGCAATTAAAAAAGGAGTTTTTATGTCCTTGCAAAATACAGAAATAAAAACCTACGCATACAATGTTTTGCTTGAAGATATTTACAGGGAAATTAATTCCCTTGCATCAGAGAACGTAAGGAACAACACGATTCCTTATGTAAAAGACAATCCGCTTCCTCAGGATATGAATATTGTAAACGGTCATCATCTTGCTGACATCAACAAAGTCCAGCTTGAACTTAAAGCTGCAAAGATTGGCGCAAAGTCTCTTAAATGGATTTATGGTGCGGACGCTGCGCTTTTAGGACTTGAACTAAAATCAAAGGAAAACAGTCCGGTAGAATTCCGGAAGGCAAAGAAAAACTCAAAAGGCTATGATTCTGAGCCTATTATTGTTCTTGCAAATGTAAGAAGAGAACTTTCTGGAATTGGAAGCAGGGCATCAAAAGTTGCGGATATTGCCCAGGAAGGAATAAAGACAAACGCTCAGACGGCCTATCTTTTAGACCAGTTTACAGAAAAATCAATAAGCCGCGCATTAAAACTTTGTCATCTTGAAGAATCCCTCAATGTTCTTGGAAATGAGGCTGTAAGAAAACAAAAAGGTCAGATTTCAAGGAACATGCTTAAAAATATTTCTGAATATGATTCAGGTACAAAGGAAAGTGACCTTCGTGAAGAAAAAAGAAAAAACATTGCCAGAAACTGCAAAAGTGAAAAGGTTCTCGGTGAAGTAAAAAATACTTTTCTGAAAGCCACCGGAAAATATGACAATTCACAGAAAGCAATTTTCAGCATTTTAAATAACTATTATGTAAAGCAGGAAACAGGCCTGCAGATGGGAAAACCTCTTAGTCCTGAAAAAAAAGAACTTTTTATAAAAATGTTTGACGAATGTTCAAAAATTGATTCACCTAGGCTAGCGCAGGTTTTAAGTGAGAGTTTTTTCTATTCAGAACGTCTTACACACTACGATTTTTCTTACGACCGCATTTACAGGGAAAGTGAACTCAAGTCAAAACTTCGTGTTACAGCTCCTAATGCAGCCAGGTTTGAAAAGGATATTGGAGGAATATCTTCTCTTGCAGATGAAAAAATTGCAAAACGCCTTCGCGAAAGAGACCGTGAGATGCAGATAAACCGCTCACCAAGATTAAGGGGAATGTAATTATGAACGCTTATATCGCAATGGAAAAATATATTCTTGAAGAAGAAAAACTATGTGGCGTTGGTGTTTCTGTTTCTTTAGATGAAAAGGTCGCAATGTATGAAAGTTCACGGAAGAAAAATGTTGAATCCTACAACAACTGGATGCTCATTAACGTTCCGGGAAAAGATTTTTTTCTTGATATTGAAAAGCCTGTAAAAGAACAGAGTGATGACATTCTTAATGTCCTTATGGACAGAGATTTTCTTAATGCGCTTTTCATTCATGAAGCAAGGCTTCTTCTTAATTCTATGGGAGGACAGCTGGAAGGAAAAGATGTAAAAGAAGAAAGCAACCGGCTTTTTAATGAGCTTGCAAAAGAAAAATATGATTTACTTCTGAAAATTCCTTCCGGTCTTGAGCTTTTTAATTTTATAAACGGAAAGTGCATAACTCACGACAAGGCTAAATCGTCTGCACTGCTCTGGGATTTTGGAATTAAAGGCTGTAAATATACAGATGATTCTGGTGAAAGATTTCTGATTTTTAACGCAAAGAAAGATATTGAGCCTCTGGAATACAGAAGCAGGATTCTTGAAGGCTCTGCCTTAAATCTTTAAAAGCTAGAGCCTTTATAAAACAGGGAAGAATAAACTATGGAACCTAAAAAAATCTATCTCTCAGGAAAAATTACCGGTGATGACAACTATGCAAAAACCTTTGAAAACAAGGCTGCAGAACTTACGAGCAGGGGGGCTTTAGTCTTTAATCCTGCTGTTCACCCTAATATGTTTACTCACGGTCAGTTTATGGAACTTGACCTTTTAGCCCTCTCTTTCTGCAATTCAATTTATATGATGAAAAACTGGCGGGATTCCAAAGGTGCAAAAATGGAATTTGAAGAAGCCAAAGTTTTAGGTCTGCCGGTTGAATTTGAAGAACCTTTATATGCCATCTCTAAGACCGTAGACGGCAGGACTCTTTATTATTCTTCTGTCTCAAGAGATTTTACTACTGTTTCTGCTGAAGATATTGCCAGTGATGACCTGTTTGTTTCTGAAGAAGAAGTTCTGTCTACTTTGTATTTAAGTCCTGAAAAACTAAAAGATGTACACTTTGAAAACGCTGAAGATATTTTTTGCGGAAAAGAAAATTCTTTTACTAAACTGATTGAAAAGGAATCGGATGTAGAGAATATTCGGGAAGCCGGCATAGTCCGTAATGTTTCTACTCTTAATGACAGATTTATTGTATCTCAAAATGAATCTTCTGTAAACAAAGGTTCTTCCTCAGGTTCTTCCTCAGGCGTAAAACTTAGTAAGACAATTCCTCATAAAACAGCTATTGGTTACAAGGTCTTTTATCTTAAAAACGGAAAACTTTATCCGCCTATGGTTCAAAATCCTGGCGGAAGCGATACTCCAGTCGGTGTGTGGATTGAGGCATCTGCCGGAAATGTTGCTGGGTATTCAAAAACCGGTCGTCCTCAGATTGCCAAAGGTGGAGCGGGTACTCATACAGGCGATGGACTTTTAGCCTATCGCCCAGGCTGGCACCTGGGAACTGTTCCGATCGCAAGACAGTTTGAAAAAACAAACCCGGAAAACGGTGTAAAAGAGCTTTTCCCTCGTGAATTTGTCTGGGCGGAATGTGAATATGCCTGTGATGTCGATTATCAGAAAGAGGCTATGCAGGAAGGAATGACTGAAAACGGTGCTTTCCGTCACAGTTACGCAGGTCTTAAACATCTCCCGGAGAATGGTTCGTATCGTTACCGTACAAATCCTGACCCTAAAACTGAAGAATGGATTATTACAGGTGCAATTAAGGTAAAACGAATTCTTTCAAATGCTGAAGTTGATGAAATCTGCCGGAAAAACGGTCGTGAACCTCAGAAAAGAGAACGTTCTTATGAGGAATTAAATGACATTTTTGCTAAGTATTTTTCCGAGGAAAAAGAAAAATTTCCGTTTTTAAAATTTGATGTTGATAAAGAGATCTTGCTGGAATCACTGGAATCAAAGAAAAAGATTTCTGCTTCTGAGTCAAAAGCTCTTTTGTATTGGTGGAAAAACGAAAAACACGTTATGTCAGACAGAGAGTACAGTGCTTTTTTTGAGAAATGGCCGCAAAAAAAGGAAGATGTTTCTAAATCGGTAAAGACAGTCAAAAAACTGGAAGAAGTTATTTCAAGATAATTATAAAGAGTAAATAAAATAAATAATAAGGAGTATAAATTATGGAAAATGAAAAAAAAATCTCGGTGAAAGAACTTCAGGATTATGTCAACAACCTGAAGATTAAACGTCCTTCAAAATGGGCGCAGGCGGTAAAAGAAGATGCTGTATGGCTGCTGGGCAACTTTATTGAATGGCATGGAGAAGACTCTGCATTTTCTAAAGACAATGTAAAGGAGCTGCTTAACGGTGCTGATGACTGGAAACAGTATTCTTATGGTGGAAGTGCGTATGCTTATGATTCAGATATTGCACGCCATTACTGCACTGAAAGCGAACTTAAAAAAAGTGGACTCATTGATTATGGTAACGGCTTTTATTCAAATCCAAATCCTCCAAATTCAAAAGAATCCTGGCTTGATGTCCAGGCTCGCGCATTGTATCAGGCTTCAGAGCTTATCAAAAAATCTGTAACAGATATGGAACAAAAGCGTGAGTTATCTCAGAAAGAAAAACAGATTACTAAGAAAAAATCTCGTGATGATGATTACGGACTGGGAAGATAAGGGCATCTCTAAAAAATAATCAGGAAGTCAACTATGGCAGAAATTGAAACAAAAGACATTGATATTGAAGACTACGTTTTTACTCCAAAGGAAATTGAAGAAAATGGTCAGAAAATTCTCGATTATACCGGCGTTGAAAACGATAAGGTCTATCTTGTAAATAAAAAAGACATTCTTACAAAAAAACGCCCAGCCTGGCTTCCTGAATTTGATATTGAAGGACTGAAAAAAGATTCTTTTTTGCCGGTAACCGTTCACGATGATAAGGGAAATTATTATGTCCAGGTAAATTTTAAGACTGGTTCACATAAAGAAACTGTAGTAAACAGATTTTCCATGAACGCTCGTGAAGTTGAAGTCAATGACTATGAGCAGAAAGTTTACAAGATGAATCTTGATGTTCTTGCAGCAAGCGTTGACTACTATCTGAAACGAGAAAGAGAAAATCTAAAAGCCCAGGGAAGTTCCCAAAAAGTTTCTTTACCGCGTGGATTAAACCGTATGTCGAGCAGTCGTTATGACAGTATGAGACAGCTGTTACAGTTTTGTGATAATTACAAAACTGAAGATAAATCTGTATTAAAAAAATATGGTTACAGACAGCCGACTTCTCGTACTCCGGAAGGTTTTAATAAACAAAGCCAAATTATTTTTCGGGAACAGTATGCGCCGCTTCTTCAAAATCTTAAAGATAAAAAACTCGACCTGAACCTCCAGAAACAGGATTACATTGATACTCACGCAAAGGGTGAAGAAACTTCATACGGTGAAAAGGGTAGCAGAGACGTTTTGCTTGCGGATTATGGAATTAAAATCAAAAAACAGAACGGAAAACCTCTGTCTTCTTCTGAAATTGAATCTATCAAAAACACTGTGGAAAAAGTCTGGAATCATTACGGTGATTTTTCTGATGAAGCAAAGAATTACAATATGATTCTCTCTTATGCAGATAACTGTAATCAGCACGCAAGAAAAGCAGCAGGTCTTTTTAATTCTTATTACAATGCAATCGGTGTAAGTTTTTTCAGGGATGGCAAGAATGAAAGGATTTCAAATCCTGATGTAATTTTTTCTCATGAAGCTGCTCACTGGTTTGACTGCCTTAAAGGTAAAGAAACTCATAACTGGTTTGCTTCTGATAAAGATGGAACTTTAGAAAATAAAATTGCCTTGAAATATAAGGAACTTCTTCGTAAAAAAGTTCGTGCATCCAAAGAAAATCTTGGAGATTATTGGTACAGAACCTGTGAGTGCTTTGCTCGTTCTATGGAACAGGATTATGCAATTAAGCATGGCATTAAAATTGATGAGCCAGGCTATTTGCCGGAAGATGTTTACAGGAAAGAAATTCAGCCGATGGTACAGGAGCTTCTGGAAGAAAACAGAAAGTATTTTAATCTTTCTGTTCGAGAAAAAAATATTGAATTTTTGAAGGATGAAACTGCTGAGGAAAAGTTTAAAGCAGCCTTTCCTCCCCGAAAAGATTTAATGCAAAAAACTGATGAAATATTGGCTGAAGAATATAAAGCTCGAACCGGGCAATCGTTTGAAAAACAAGAAAACAAAGTACAGGAGAATATAGATATGGGGAAACTTACTAAACAGGAAGTGATTGATGATTTTATTGCAGTGGAAGCAAGTTATTTATTAAGAACTAAGTCCGAAATTGACGATTGCAGGTATTATGGTATTCGTGGCAGCTGGGAAGAATACATTGCTGACCTTAAAATGTCCGATGCAATCACCGAAAAGCAGAGTGAATCTTTGCTGAAGGAAGATATGCCCTGTAAGGAAAAAGATTTCCTTGGTTTTAGAATAAAACTGAACGCAAAGATGCTTGAACTTAAAGAATTTGATAAAAAATATAATCATCAAACCGTAGAAACCGAAAAACAGCAGGTTCAGGAAGCTGAAAAATCAGACATTACTTACTTTGTAAAATCAGTGGCTGAATTTGATATGTTTGCTGATTTTGAACCGATTACAGGTCTTACAGCAGATGAAGCTGTAAAAAAATATGCTGAATTACAGCAGAAAAATATTGAATGTGGAATTGGAATCAACATTAAAGGAGACAGTGTTTTTGAAGACCCGGATGCAAACGGCGTAACCGTTCTTGTTCGAAATAACGGTAAAGATACCTTTAACGTTTATGGAGATACTTTTGTAAAACAGTTGAAAGAAGACAATGAACACGGCCGGAATGTTCTTAGTGCTTTTGAAGAGCTTCATAGTGCCGCAAAAAAATCTGGTCTTGATGTAGAAGACGCTCCATTCATTATAGAAAAGAAAACAGAATTGTTTGAAAATCGTAATAATCAAGTACAGAAAGCAATCGAACAGGTTATAAATGCTGAAAATATACAGTTTAACAGTCCAAATGTTACTGATTTTGGCACTGATTTCTACCTATTCAAGCCAACTGCTGAATATATAAACGCTGCAAAAGATTCAGATACACGATTTGTAATGCCAGTTGTCACTTTTGATAAAAATTACAACTGGCATATGCACCTTGAAAAACCTTTAATCAGCGAACCTCTTAATCACGATAAAGCTGTACTTTATGCGAACATAAATGAAGGTTTTTGGCATAATTTTCTAATAGATGAAGATGTTGCATTAAAAATTTCTTCTATTTCAAAAGACTCTCTTAGTTTAGATAAAAATCAGAACCGGGCAGAAGAAATTGAAGTTGAAAATTTTACTGCTTCACAGGCTAATTCTCTTTCTGAAGAAAAATACGGTTTTTATTTTGAATTCAATAATGATGAAAACTGTGCAGATATTTTTTCAAGTAAAGACGATGATTTTGTCGGAAGTATTGGAGAAGGCGGTTTTGGCTATGCTGATGATTTAAGCGGAAATGACCCTACAACAAAAATCCCGGAAAATGATTTCCGTAATGTTATCAGCCTTGCCCAGAAATATTACGATGAATCTAAAAGAGAATTCGAAAAGTCTCTTGATGGTGTTGAAGAAAAATTTTATTCCTGGAACGAAATCGTAGAAAACGCAATGGGAAAAGGCAATGGCGATGTTGAAAACTCTGCTTACAACAAGGCAAGGGAAGAAATTGCTGAATATGCAAAACAGTTTGAAATTGACATTGAAAATGCAGAAGTTCCGGAAGATGAAATTGACGATTTTGTAAAAGAACACAGGGAAATATCTTTTGGCAAAGATGGAAATATTTTAATTGATGAAAATTTAAAAGCTCCAGAATTAATGAGTGACGAAGATTTAAGAACTGTCGAAAAACTTTCCGAACGTGACAAGGAAGTTTTAAGCTGTTACAGCAAAAATTATGATTATCTTTATAACTCTGATTACCAGAATGAAAAGATTCGTGCTGTCGGAAGGGATGCCTGCTATTTCTTTGATGATACGATTAAGTCTTCGCCATTATTTAAGTTCTATATAAATCATCTGGCAGAAGTTCGTAAAGACCCATTTACTTCTGACAGGGAAGAAGCTGCTGTTATTTTTGCAATAAAAGAACTTGGTCTTGATAAAGATTTGAAACTTGATGTTCCAGATTCTGTGACAAAGCATTTTGAAACAGAACAATTTATACAGAAAACTCAAAATGAACTCAATGAAGACCTTAATAGCGTTTTTGAGGAATTCGAGAAAGATTCAGTAAATAAAAATCAGTCAACTTTTGACAACGAAATTGATGACCTCATTGCCGGTAGGCTGAAAAGCGGTCATGTATTCAATCTTGGTAAGCCGGGAGAAATTTTGCAGAAATGCGGATTTCCAAAAGACCAGAGAATTGAACTTGCTGAGGCAAGGTTAAAAATGAAAGCAACTCAGGGTAATCATCCTTTTAACCTGGAAGATATAAAAGGTCTTGATAAGGCTTTGCAGGAACCTGTAGGTGTTTTTGAATACGGAAACAGAGAAAAATCCCAGAATGTTATTGTGGATTTACAAAAAGACGGGAAAAATTTCCTTGTAGGTGTATTTTTCAATCAAAAACAACGTGGATATGAAGTATCGGATATTCGTGGTCTTTTTAATCGTGATAACATTGATTGGGTTCGCTGGATTCAGCAGGGAAAGATGATTTATGGAAATAAAGAAAAAATCCAAGTCCTCATTACCCAACAGCGAACTAATCTCGCTGAGGTGAATAACAAGGAAGTCCGAACTTCATCAGACTCATACTACTTGGATTCTACAGAAAATATAATGCAGAATTTTGGAGATGTCAACGATGTTTTTACTTCAGAATTTCCAGAATATGCAGAACAGAAAGAACGTCACATGATTTACAGAGCCTTTAATCAGATTTATCAGGATTTGGATTCTGTGGAAAGAGAAGATGCTGTCATGCAGGCAGATGAATTCTACGATGCTTTAGTCAATAATGATACAAAAACGATTGAGTTATATGAAAGTGGACTTTTGTATAACGATATTGCTGATAAGGCCAAAGAAATTCACCAGAATTTTGAGCTGGAAAGAGAAAAATCTATAAAGATTGAAAATGTTGTTGCTCAAAGTGTGAAAAATCCTGAAGTCTGGAAATGGACAGATTATGAAGACGGTAGCGGCAGCCTTAAAAATCCAGAAGGAAAAGAAGTCGCTGAATATGACCTGACAACCCATGAATTTAAGATAAATAATGGCTGGGAGCAGGCTTACAGTTACGATGGAAACAAAAGTCATCCATGGACAGCAGCTGAAATAAAAACTCATGTGGAACAGGCACTTGCAATTACAGACAAAAACATTATTCACGAAAAAGAGCCTGGATTGGGAGAAGAACAAATCGTTGAGGAAAAACTTCAAAAACTTTCTTCAATGCCATTAGTGTTTGAATCTGTAAAAAAAGGTAAAGATATTTTACCTTTTGAACTTATCGAAAACAAAGAAAAAGGAAGAGTTAATATCAAGTTTAATCCGGCTCAAAAAAATCCTTATTTTAATGACATTATCAAGGAACTAAAATCTAACGGCTGGAAATATGCTCCGTCTACTCAGCAGTGGTATCCAGTTAAAATAGAAGACAGCGAAAAATTTGCTTTTACCTTGCAAACAAAATACTCTGAAAAACTGAATGATGTCAGTGTTCAGGATGAAATGAACGATTTTATTTTGCCTGTTGAAGTAAATAAAATAACTAATTCTGATAGTATTGAACTTTCTCAAGATACAGAAACTGGTAAAATCCGCTACTTTGACCGCAATTATCTTGAAAATAAGGAATTTACAGAATATTTTAATGAAAATCTCCGTCTTCTAAAAAATGAGGCTGCAAAAATTTCTGAAAAAGATGCCGGTACAGTTCTTAAAGCATTAAATCACATGGATAGTGGTCTGGCAGAATACAGAAGCGACCGTCTTGGCCTTGATGAAGACAAAAATCTTGTGATTGTTACGCATGATAAAGAAAAAACAAGCATAAGAAAAACAAATCTTAATGAGCTTCTTTTGATTGCAAAAGAAATGTCAGAAAAAGAACTTATTAATTCTAAAAAATGCCTTGAAAAATATCGCACCAGAAATTCAAAACTTGATGAAAGTCTTACAGATATTTTTAAAAATCTCTACGAATCTTGTGTTGAGCAGAGTGCTGAAATAAACACATCAATGCAGAAGATTTTTGACGATTACTATAAAAATCCTGAAGTAGAAAAGTCTGTAAAAACAAAAGAAAAATTAAACGTCTATGTAAAACCGTTACAGGAAGGGGATGCGATAGGCAAAGATACTGTTATGGATGTTTATCCTATTTCAAAAGGTGTTTATCAGGCAACTTTAGGACAAACTTCTGGTAATGCTGTTACTTCTGCGGCTTCTTTCTTTGTTATTGATGAAAACATTGCTTTTAAACTGCGACCAGAGCTTTTAGAGCTTATGGAAAAGCACGATAAGCGTTATGTGGTTGAATCAAAATATAATGAACCGTATGTCTTGAAAGAGCTGATTGATAAGAGCTTTATTCCGCCGAGAGATGCTGATTACGTTCAAAAACTTGAAGACTTCATCAGTTCTCATCCCGAAAAATATGCAAAACTTTATCCTGTAAATTGCCGCAACTTTGCTGACAGTCTGAGGAAACTCGCTGTCATTGATAAAGACCTGCACAAAAATTCTTTTGCTTTAGGAAAACAGCTTCTAGCAATGGTTGAAGACAGTGACAAAAAGAAAGTAAGTGAATGGATTATTAAGCAGGGCGGAAACACTGAAGAAAATATGAAAAAACTTTTTTCCAGCTGGATTACAGGACAGGCTGTTGAAAAGGATGTTGCCAAAACAAAACAGAACAACGGTTATCCGCCTCGCGGAGAGTAAAAAGAATGATAATTTAACAACAAGGATAAAAGTCGAAATTTATCCAAAAACGTATAACTTTTATAAGGAGAATAAACTGTGAAACGAAACGAAGAAAAAGAGTATTTTGCCTATCTTGAAAAAATAATCAGGGAGCAGAAGGCTCAAAGTTCATTCTGGCATAAAGATTCCAATTCTTATGAGATGGATATTCTTATGCTGATGAACCACATTGCAAAGAAAAATCCGCATCTCGCTGACCGCATTGTAAACAATTTCATTGATGCTACAAGCGTAAAAGATTATTCAAAACAGGATATTCTTGCCTTTATGGGTAAGACTGAAAAGGGGACTGTCTGCAAGTGGCGTAATGAAGAAGGCGAAGAAATCTATCTTGTAAATAACGGTGAGAATTTTTTCAAAAAATCCAAACAGATTCTTGTTTTTGGCAACCGTATGAATAAAGGTGACTTGGAACTCTTAAAAAAATCAATGTATGGTGCCGTGCTTAAAAAAGACATTCAAAAAGTCTATGAAAAAATTGCCCGAGATGAACAGAAAAAACAGAGGCAGAAAAACAGTCCTCTTCTTTCCGTAATCGGTGGAATTGAAAAGCGTAAAGAAAAAATCCTTGAACATTCTGCAAGTGAGTTTGAAAAGAATTTCAAGACTCTTGTACGCGAACAGGGAAGCCTTTGTATTCCTCGTGCAACGGCAGACACTATGCTTGCTTTTATGCCCGGAAGTGAAATAAAAAAACTTGGGCAGGGACTTAACGCCATAGGTGTCCGCAATGATATTGAATGGGAACATCTTCTTGAAAAATGGAAAACAGAGGCTCTGCATCCTGAAATAATGCAGGAAAGAAACTACAAAAAGACTATAAAACCCCGGACTGTAGAGATTATACATTCAAGATAATCTGTATTGTTTAAAGAGGAAATATACTGTAATATAAAAGAGTAAATAAAATAAGTGATAAGGAGAATAAAAACATGAGCGAAACTATTTATTTCAACGACAAAGGTACAAATTACAAGGCTGAATGGCTGGAAGAAAATTACCCGGAATATCCTCGTGACGAAAATTACCAGACCAACCTTGGGACTATGGTTTTTGCAAAGAATAGCAGATACGACCTTGGAGATAAACAGGTTGATGATTTTAGCGATTTTTTCAAAAGTCAACTTTCTGAAAAAGATTTTCCTTCTTATACCCAAGGCTCCATTATCTTTGATTTTCCTGATGTAGAAGATGCTAAAAAAAACTCTCGTCTGGCAGAATTTGTTTATACAAATGAAGAAGGAGAGGAATTATTTAATAAGATTGATTTCATAAAAAAATCTTTTAATGAAAATCTTGATATTATTAAAAATAAATTAGGTTCTGATGTCTGTGAAGAATTATCTGGTAGTATTCCTTTACGTTCTGACGGCTCTTGTGAAAACTGGAGTATACTTAATTTTAAAACTTCATACGGTGTAACTGAATATTCTGAAATTCAAAAGGCAGTAGAAGAAGAACTTTCTAAATATGGTCTTAAAATTACTTCTGTACATCCGGAAGAAATAAATCAGCTTGAAGAACTTTCTGGAAAAGAACTTTACAAAAAATGGGCAGAAACAAAAGCCTGTGTAATTCCTCTAAGCCTTTATGAACATAGCGGACTGGCAGTTCATGCATCTGGTGAGGAATATAATGTTTATGGTGAAATTGCTAATAGCGGTTTTATCTATGTTGATAAAGACAATCCTGAATTTTTGAATGAGCTACAAGGCGAAGCTCGTGATAAAGATGGAACTGTTTACAATAAATGGTCTTCCAAAACTGAAGAAGAAGCTGAAAAATGGGCAGAAGGCATTTTAAAGGCTGAAATTGAAGAATATGATGCCTATCTTGAAGGCGATGTTCATGACGTTAATATTTCTTATTTTGATAAAGAAAAGATGGAATGGGTTAATAATGATTACGGCAGTATGATTTACGGCTCTTCCCTTGAAGCAAATCTAAGTGAACACGGATTTGATACTTCTCATAAATTAACAGAAACACAGGTTTTTGCTCTTGAAAACACTGTTAATCCTGAATTTAAGGCTGCTGTCGGCAAGGATTACATTGAAGCCATAAAGAAAGAACTTGCTGATTTTGACAATAATCCTAAACTTGCCGCAAAGAGCGTTTCTAAGCAATGGTCAGCAAAAGAAGATGTGAATATTGAAACTTCTGGCAGAGTAAACCGCTGGACTCTTAAAAAACAGGCCTTAAACGAATATTTCAAGGATAACGGCTGCGATTCTCCTGAAAAAATATTTTCTTTTCTTGCTGAAAAAACTGGTGTAAGAAAAGTTGAACAGACTTTAGAACCGTTAAGTTTTACTCAGCCAGGCTATGAATGTTATTTCTCTCAAAATAAAAATTCTCAATCTTCTGCAAATGGTGCCGTTCATTCAGCTCTTTTAATTGACCATAAGAATAAAAGATTTTCTTACGTCTCAGGAGTTGAATATATGCTTTCAGAACCATCAGAAACGTATCTGGATAAAGTAATCTGTCTTTCTTCTGCCAAAAAAGTCGAAAACGAATGCGAAAAACTTGTAAAAGCTGGCTATAAAAACAGTCCTGCTGACCCAAAACTTGAAGACTATCGTTATAAAGATGACCGTATAAAAAAATACATTCTGAAAGAACCTGAAAGAGAAAGATAAAAATTTCTCTAATAAGAGTAAATAAAATAAACAGTAAGGAGAATAAACTATGACAAAGTTTCCATTAATCAACAAAGGTGACAAAAACAGGAAAAAACAAAATCAAAAACTCGTGAAACAGAAATAAGAGAAAGATAAGAAAAAGGATGTTGCTATGCATGAAATTTGCTACCAAAAAGATTTTCTTTCACCAAATAATTACAGTGATTTTCAAAAAGAGTGGGCAAGAACTGCGGCTTATGCACTGGGATGTTCAAACATCAAGTTGATAAAAACTTCAATGAGCAATGACAAATATACTGAAAAAAGATTTGAAAATTTTGCCAAAAAAAACGCTCGAACTGAAAAAGCACCTCCAAAAGATTACTCTGTAAACTGTTACGACATGGGATTAGACCATTATGAAATCTGGCAGAATAAAGTAAAAATCGTAGACCACAAAAGACAAGAAGTTCAACTTCGTAAATCTTATAAAACAAAACCTAAGTCTTTGCCATCTGGAGCCGTTCTTAAAGAAATCCATAAATATAAGTGTGATATGGACTACAGAAGTTACGACCCGGAAGAACATTGCGGACAGTCAAGAGAAGATTTTCTAAGGCAAAGTTACGCTTCAACTAAAAGAAGATTTAATCTGTTGCCTGTAGTTCGTAGTGAAAATAAAGAAATAAAAATTCAAAAATCAGTATCTGATGACTATGAAAGAGGATGGTAAGTATGGATAGACAATTAACAAGAACAGAAGTTTTTCAAACTGCAAATAAAATTATTGCTTTGGGACAAAATTTTGAAGCTCAGTTTTTACTACAACCTTACAAAAGAACTGGTTTTACAGCAGGAAACTTTGGCTGGAATTATGACGTTTACGACATCAATGGAATCCGTTTCTTGTATGGAGACAGAGAGCCAGACGGATATGATAAGTTTTCAACCCCTCTTTTAAAATAACTTGGAACAAAAGCACGCAATCTTGGTAATGATTATGACGGCATCAAAAAACTGATGGATGAATTTTGCGATTCTATTGACCGGGGAATTAAAGACCCTGATGTCATAAAATCCGTGGCAGGCTTTAAAAGAGAACTTGTTGACCAGAAAAAACAGAATCCGGATAAAACTTTGATTCAGATTGCAAAGGAACTTGGCTCTTACTATCAAAATTCAGAAGTAAAAAACAAGGTTAATGATTTTCTGAAAAAAACAATCCAGTCGATTGAAAAAACAGACTTGCCAAAATCTGAAAAAACTCAAGAAGGTCAGATAAGCAAGGCTTTGGATTTTATTTATCAGAAAGAAGTAAATAAAAGTAGAAGTTTAGAAAAATCCAAGACAGATGACTATGGCAGAGGAATATAAAGATAATCTTATGGATAAGATACCAATAACTGAAAACGATTTTTCCGAATTTAAAGAAAATATTTTAAAATCTTGTTTAAAAGAAAATAAAACTGTTTTCAAGACAATTGATTTTTCTATGGAAAATTTCAATGTATTATTTCCTCGCTCCAGGGTTGAAACTCCACTCGAAAGTGTAAAATTTGGCAGAAATCAATTTTCTAAATTTTCATTACGCGAACGAAGAAATCTCATTAGTGCCGTTTATGAGACTTTAACAAAACCAGACATTGTTTTAGAAGAAGAACGCCTTGATGATTTTGAACAGTCTTTTTTATCACATAATTACGCAAAAAATTTTGTGATGGATAAAGACTCAAAAATGATTCAGTCGGTTGTAGTAGAAATTGAGAAAGAAAATGTAATTATTACATCACATGAAAGACCTGTAAATGAAATATTGTCCAAAATAAAACAAGCCGACCAAATACTATATATAGCACCTGAAATCGGCTCTCTGATTCGACAGCATACTCAAAACGAGCAGTCGGTGTCTCTTCAATTCCTGGACAAAACCCTGCAAAGCAAAACCTTGCCCTTAAACAAATCCTATAACCATTCTAACTTAAAGTCAATTGAAAAACTATTGAACGAAGGAAAACTTACAAATAAAGATGTTCTTCGTTATGGAGAATCTGTAGGTGAAAAAACAATTCAAAAAGTAAATCATATTTTAAGAAAAGATAACAAAATTGAATTGCCAGACAGTTTTAAAAATATTTCTTTTGAAGAATTAATGAAATGTATAGGAGATTCTTATGGATTTTCGGAAGAAGCAACTAATAAGAGAAGACATATTGCATTTCAAACTTTAAATCGTGCAAGACTTGTATTTGAAAAATACAGTGAATATATAAAAAGACGTGAGCTGGAAGAACAAAAACAAGAAATCATTAGCAAGGAGAATAAATCAATGCCCCATACAATTCAGGAAAATAAAAACTTATCAGAGATTGCCTTAAACGCCTATAGAACTTATCAGTTTAAATGGCTTGACCAGCACGGTGGTTCTGTTTTTGATACGCTTGAAGAAATGAAAGCTGAAGAAGGAACTGAAAAAATAGACGCTTTCACTTATGACCCGGTAAAAGTGTTTGATTATCTTGCTGATTCAAACGGTATCAACGGTGAAGTTTTCGTTTCGTTTAATGAATTTAAGGAAAATGAGTTTAAAGATAAAGAAGTTGTCAAAAATCTTTTGAATGACTCTGATTATGAATACTATCTTCAGACCACAAATCTTAGGGATCCAGGACGGATTTTAAGTTATGAGCCTTTCGGTTACGAAGGAACTCTATGTACTGTAGATGTTGATATTCGCCGTGGTATTCCGTCTATTGATATTGTGGGTCTTACAGATTCAGCTGTAAAAGAAAGCCGTGAGAATATTAAAGATGCTTTCCGTAACCAACAGATTAATTTTCCTTCAGTGCGTGTACTCATTGCTCTTTCGCCAACTGATGTAAAAAAAGAAACTGACCACTCTGCCAGTATGGCTATGGCTATCTTAAATCAGATGTCTGATAAAAAATTAAAAGAAGTCTGTCTAGTTTTAGGAGGAATTGGTTCAGCAGGAAGAATAGAACCTGTAAAAACTCATGCTTTTGCGGCGGTTGAAAGGGCAAAACAAAATGGTATTACTAAAGTTGTTTGCTGCCAGGAAAATGTAAAAGACATTTGTAATATTCCAGAAGTAAAAATTGCAGTTGCAAATACTTTGCCTGACCTTGATAACATAATTCAGGGAAGGAATTCTTTTGTATATCGTCCTCAAACTGTTATTCAGGATTCTGTTTTCATTAACGGAATTAATTTTAACAACAACAACGAAACTTTTTTGTCAGAAGATTATAAAGCAATTATTGAAAACCCAGGATATTCAAAATCTGCAAGGGCAATTCAAGTTGCTGTCGCAGGCAGACACAATATGTTTCTTGCAGGTAGTCAAACAGAAAGAAAAAGTGATTTTGCAGAAACTTTTTTCAGATACCTTACTCCAAATCTTACGGATGAAGAATTAAGAGAAGTAAAAATAATAAAATCTCTTGCAGGTGAAAGACAAAAGCCGAACGCAGAAAGTGCCGTTACAATCCGTAATCCATTTCAGACGGCAACAATCGAAGGAATGCTCGGTGGTGGAAGAAGTTTACTTCCAGGTGAAATTTCTCGTGCTCATAAAGGAATTTTGTTACTGGATGATGCCTCTGTGTTTAAGCAGTCTGTAATCGAATTGCTCCGAATTCCTCTTAAAAATAAAAACATTATTCTTTCCCGCGCTGGTCATCAATCTATGTTTCCTTCTGATTTTCAGCTTGTAATGACTCAAACAGATGATTATGAGGGAAAAGATTTTAAAGAAGAAATAAAAAAATTAACAAACCTTTTAACTTATGTAGAGATTCAATCTTACTTAAAGCCAGACAAGAATGACAGTTCTGTTTTTGACATGGAAAAGGCGAGGAGGCAAATTGCTGATGCCTATGAAATCCAGCGTAAGAGAGGAATCTTTAATCATGATTTAACGGTAAAAGAAGTTGGCGATTATTGTAAGCTGGACGAAAAAGGTAAGGACTTTCTTGCAGATATTGCAGGAGAGCAAAACGGAGATAATCAGAGAAAGGTTTTCAATACGATGAAAGTTGCTTTAACTGTCGCAAATCTTGATAACAGGACAAATGTCATTGAAAACGACTTAAAAGAAGCCTACGCATTACAACTTCCTGCAACAGAGAAAAAAATCTCTGTTGAAAAGAAAATAAAAAACGAAAAGCAGGTTGAATATTCAAGAGAACGGTAATTTATGAGGCAGGTAAAGGAAAAAGAAGCAGACTTTTTAGAAAACAGAAATTTTACTGGTAAAAATATTGAACACACAGAGTTCAATGTAATTAAAATGCTGGATTTTTTTAATTTCTTAAATGAGATTCAAAAAAAGAAAATGGATGTAAAACACAAAAATAAAATAACACCGAACAAATAATTTTTTTACAGGAGAATAAACTATGAGTGAAAACCTTTTTAATACTTTGAAAGACAAATTTATACAGAAAGCAGAAAAAGATTATTCTCTGCTCCGATGGAATCCGATTGATTATTCGACAAAAAGCTATCTTGAATTTAAGAATAAAAACGAAGAAATAACGTATCTCGAAAAAAACGATGCACCGTATCAGCTTGGAGTTGGTGACTCCATAAAAGATTTGAGGGATGAATACGGAGACGATAATTTTCCTGCAGGCGCAATAAAAGACGGTCGTCTTATCGAATTTGAAGGTGAGGCAGAACTTGATGATTATATCCGCAATACTTTTGGCTTAAAAACTGAAGAGGACATTGAAAACGAAATCAATAATTTACTTCAGACCCCGATTGAAAATTTAAAATACAGCTTTTCTGCAAGTTCAAGAGATGTATTTTTGCGTGCAACTGAAGATAAGGATATTTATACTCTTGAAGACCTTCTAAATAAGACACCTGAAGAACTTTCTAATATTGTTGGAAGTAAAAACGCAGAAAGTGCTATCCAGAGCGTAAATGAACTAGGCATAGAATATGGAAAGGACTTTTTAGAAGAACAGATGAATAAAAGCCGGGAAGAGTATATGACAACTTTCCGAAAATTTATTTCTGACAACGAAATTGACCCTTATGAACTTCATCAGCTTGAAGACCTGCAGGAAGAACTAGGTCTGTCTGATTCTGAAGTAAAATCAATGACTGGCGAATATATTGAAGCAAGATACAGGAATACAGATATTAAACCTGTAATTGCAAAGAGGCTTGTTTGTGATAACGCAGAAGATATTCACCTGTTTGCAGAATGTTTTAACGAACACAAGACAGAACTTATGAAAGAGCTGGCTGAAGAAAATCCTCAAAAACCTGCTCCATATTTAAATGATATGGACGAAAAAGTTGCAGAAATTGTTCTTGAATCACTGGATATTGACAGCTGCTGGACTGTTTATGCAGATTTTGACCATAACAAATTCTGGCGCGAAGACAAATATAATGAAGAATTTGAGGAAGTGTCCCAAAACCGTCTTGTTAATATGGCAGATGATATTGTTCATTCCTGGCACCGTGATAAAACAACTGTTTCTGAAAATAAAATGGTAGAGGACATGGAGGCTTTTTATGAAAGTCAAATTCTTGTTCCGGTTGATATAAAATACGCTTTTACTCTTCCAAAAGAAATTATAGCTAAGGATTCCGCACAGGAAAGTCTTGACGTAATTACAGGTCTGTTTACTACGGAATCATTTCTCATCGACAGTGATATTAAAGACTCTAGCAAAGGCCTGGACGTTTCCTTTGAAATTCGTCACTACATTGTTTGCTCTCCTGACACAAATTACGACAACCTGAATTTCGCAGAAATCGACTATAACATGCAGTATCTTGCTGGTAAAAGCCTGAATGACCATTTTGGCTTAGAACAAAAGATATTGTTTTCTGACCTTTCATCACATATTCCTGAAAAATTCTATGATGAAAGAAATCGCCGCATTGCAACTATAAACACAGACACTATAAGAGAATTTGCTCAGTCGCCTGAGGAGTTTTCAAGAAGCCTTGATTTAAAGACTTTGTCTGTCGCCGGCAGTTCTGTATGGAAAGAAACAGAACGCTTTATGCAGGCAAAAAATCAGTTTTTAAGTGTTCTCGAAAAAAATCCTCTTCTTAGATTTTATGTCCAGGACAAATGGACAAAAAAGAACATCGAAATCGAACAAAAAAGGCCGGAAGAAAACCAGAAAGCTGCCGTTGAAAACTTTTTTGAACATGTAAGTAAATCCTGTAAGGATGATAAATCAATCGGAAACATTCTCTTGCAGGCAAGCCGGATTATAAGGGAATCGCCACAGTCTGAAAAGGAACTCATTCGCTCTGGTCTTAAAAATTTAAATCTTTCTGACAGGGAAGAAATGCAGAAATACTTTGAAAATAAAATTTCTCCCAAAAAAGAAAGAAAAATTGAGCGAAAAAGAGATTTAGATTATGAAAGGGGAATGTAAATAAAAAAGGAAAGAAATGGAAGAACAAGAGAAACAACCTTAAATTCTTTTGAACATCCGGCTGGCACTGCAACACAACAATTGAACCTTAACAATGATAATTCAAATTATTCACCAGAAAACTTTACCGTAACTCAGTCAGTTACATTTCCTTGTAATTTTACTTTTCCGGATAGTTATAAAGAAAAAAGTTTGGAAGATCACAAATGCTATGTTGCAGACTTTGTTCAGCGTATGAAAGATTATCATGACGAATTTAATTTTAGCAACGAATATACTCACAGCGAAGAATTTATCGAAAAATTCGGGGACTGGGAAAAGGCAAATAGAATTGAAAAATTAAATTGTTTATTTTGTTTTAGAACAAAATAAAACCCAGCAACGTATACCTTCTAATCGGAAGGGGGAAGCTGGGCTTAATTTATCTGAAACAAATTCACTCCACAAAAAAGGTGGAGATAGCTCAGGAAGGAACTTTATCTGTTGAAAAAAGAGGACAAAACTACATTATGAAAGATACAAACAAATTAAACGAAGAAGAATTAAATGCCGGTATTATTTCCCAGAATAATCAGAAATCCTTGGATAAATTCTTAGATTACGTTGACGCATACGGTGGCGGAGAATATGACGGTCTTACAAAGGACAACGTTAAAACTTTTGTTGCTTATGCAAATATTTTGGAATTCCCGGAAGAAAGTGGTAGTGTAAAATGGTCTATTGCGGAAAATGAAGATGGGAATCCGCAGCTTTATTACAAGGATTGTGAAGCTGAGTCATTAGATTGGCAGAAATCAAGCCTTTCTGATATGTACAAAGTGGCAAAAGGCTATGTTGAAAACGATATGACGCTTTATTCTTCTTTAATTCGGGAAGAAGGGAAATTGCCGGAGTTGGCAGAAATTTTTAAGGATTGCTATGTTATTCAGGAAGCATGGAAAGAAGTGCCTTCTGAAGAAAAGAGAGCTTATTCTGCCTGCAAGAAATATGTGAACATGAATCCATCTGACCGTTCAATTCTTGAAAGTTTCTATGACGATTCTGGGAATTATCATAATGAAATCAGTTTCTTTGAAAAAGGACATATAAATTATCTTTTGAAACACAACATTGACTTAAAGCCATTTGTATATTTCGCTGCAACAGATGCTTTTTTGGGCGATGACCTTAACAATCTGCTTAAAGTAATTCCAAAATCTGAATGGAAAAAAATCAGGGCAGATAAAGAATGGTGTACAGAGGCTTTAAGTGTGGCAGAAGAATCAATCAAAAATGATAGTGAATTGACAATTAATCCGACTCTTGATTTTGCAGAAAAACTCGGTATGTTAAAGGAAGCCTTTGAATACTGTAAAAATCTTGAAAGAGAAGTGCAGGCTTCTCCTTATGTATTAGACTATTACAGGGAAAACTTAAAGGAGTTCGAGAAAAAACTTGATAATGTGAATGAAATCACAAACACTTCAGTCAGCAAAACAATTCATTTTTATAATATTGATATAGATGAAAATTATTTTAACGAGCAGGTTACAAATAGACTTCAGCCATACTTTGATGAGTATAACGAGGCCTGCACTGAGGAATCGGAAAAAATTAAACTTACCGGTGTAAAATTTTACGGCACAAATAACGGCCAGCTTAAAATCCTGGTTGCCTATGAAGGCTACCTTAGCGAAGACGGACTTTATAATACTTTGTATGCGGCAAATTTGCAGGACGGAACACTCTCTTACAATGGTTATTCTTTTGACCTGAATCCAATAAAACCAGAAAAATCCGGTACGATTGAAGAATATCTTGAATTCTTAAAAATCAATGACTTTGAAGAAAACCACGGAATTATTGTAAAAGACAGAGAAAGTGGCAATTTCTTAAAAGTTGAGCCTGTTGCCTCTGGCAGTGGTTATATGACAGACCTCTTTGATAAAAATCAAAAATTCATAAATCATGACCTTTTTGAAGAAGACAGCACGCTTGCAGCCGCGATTGTTTCTATTTCAGATTATGCAAAAGATAATCTGTGGGGAAAATCTAAAAACTATGACAGAATAAAAAACATAAATGAATATGAAAGTCTCTGGAATAATCTTTCCAAAGAATCAAAGAGTTTTGCTTCCAATATTGAAAAATTTAAAAATCAGATTGAAATAACAGATATTGCATCCGAATCTGACCACATGATTTTCAACACACGGCTAAGCGGAAAGTTTTTGAATGATTTAGGAATTCCTGTTAATTCAAAAACTATATACACGCTTCCTGTAGGCATCGACTCTGAAGGAAACTTTTATAAAATTCCTCTTACACCTTCCTACATAAAATCTCCGGCAGAGGCGAGTCGTTTTTCAGAAATACTTGATGTATGCAAAGACCGCATTCTTGAGATTGTTCCGCTTGAGAAAATCCAGAAGGAAATTGAAGACAGGGCAAAAGAAGAAACTTACTTTGACGTTTCCAAAAGGGATGTTGAAGAGAGAAGATATGAAAACAAACAGGATATTTTTAACGATTTTCTTTCTGATGTTGAAAAAGAATACCGTGAACTAAAACTTCTCCGGCAGGCTACAATCAACGTGCTAAAAAATCTTCCTGAAGACAAAAAAGAGTATGTAAACCAGGAACTCTTAAAGCGTGGCGCAAACAATGAAAACTCTCTTGCGAACATCATGAAAGATGCTATACAGCAGAAAATTAAAAACGAAAATCAAGAATTAAATAGAACTAAATCACTCTCAAATAAGCTGAAAAAGTATGGCACAGACTATGACAGAGAAAGATAATTCTTTATACTAAAAGAGTAAATAGAATAATTATTAAGGAGAATAAATTTATGGAAACCGAAAATATTTTTAATGCAGCAAGAGAAGGTCTTGATAATGCTCTTTTAATTTTGAACGAAAAAGAAGCAGGTCTTTCTCATTCTTCAATTACAGAGCAAATTATTGACGCAAAAGAAAAAATTGAAAGTCTTAAAAAAGAAAATCCTTCAATTACAGAGTCAGAGTTAAAAGAAGACAAGAAAATTGCAGAACTTTTTGAAAATATTGAATTTTGGGCAAATGACTCAAATTTTGATATTTCAACTCCTACACTAAAAAATCTTGATTTAATTTATGCCGAAGCCGTTTCTTTTGCCTGTAAAGAGGCAGACCGTCTTATTGACCAGTCTGAAGAAGAAGTCCTGGATTCTACCGTAGACGATGTAACGGAAAAACAAATTTTAGAAAGCGATAACAGGTTCCGCGAAAACTTCAATAAGACCCATGAACTTGTTGAAAAATATCTTGATGACAATGCCGACAGGTTTTTGAAAGAAACTTACAACGCTATTTTAAAGCGTGACGGTGCATATTTTGACTTTGTTGAAGCAGAAATTTCGGGAGATGATGAAGAATTCAGATGGAATAATGCTCTTGCAGATTTAATTTTTGAGGAATCGTTGTATGACAAGGAAACTTTGGCTGAATTCAATAAAGAATGGAATGTTTCTTTAACTCCGGCAACAGCCCTATATTCTTTTATTGAATCACAAAAAACTATTTATAACGAAGCGGCAGAATGTTTCAAGATTTCTTCAGGTAAAAAATTACCTTTCGGTTTAGTTAATTTTATTGAAGATTTGAATTCTATCGACCTTGAAAACGGCAGATTCAGTCGTGAAAACCTGATAAGGGCAGAAGATTTAAGAAATGAAACACCGAACAATGATTTATCTGTATACAAGTCAAAACTTTCTCATTTCAGTCCAGAAAACAAAGAAAGATTTACTCAAAAACTTGTTGAATATGCTATGGATTCTTCTGCTGTTGAATTACCGGAAGTTGAATATTCTCGTGAAAATTACAACAAGTATTTTAATCGTGGAAATATTGAAAGCCCTGTAGAAAGTTTAAAGATGGGCAATAATCAGTTTGAAAAGTTTAACCAGCCTGATAGGAGCAACCTGATTGCCGCGACCTATTTAACATTAAAGCAGCCATCTGTCGTTATTGAAAAAGAAACTTATGATGAAAAATCAGAAAGTTTTAAGCCACTTCATGTTTATGGAAAATCATTTTATAGGATTGCATCTGGAAATAAGAGAACTGTTGAATCTGTTGTTGTATTCAAGAATGCAGAAAATATCGTAATTGGCAGCCACAACAACGACATTGATAACTTTGTAAAACAAATAAAAACGGCTGACCAGATTATCTTTGCAGATAAAAATGTCAGCCGAGTAATTACGCAGCTCAATAAAGAGGTGGGTAATCATGTATCGGTTTACGGTATAAATACCGAACCATTGAATAAATTTTATAATCCTGATGATATTTTGTCAACAAACAATAAGCATGCCTTTGAAGAAAATTACAACTATGCAAAAAAGATTTTTAAAGGCAAAACTTCTGGTATTGCAGATAAGGTTTGCAATTTTGACGAAATGTTTAAATGGGAAGAAAACAGTTTTCCATTAAAAAAAGCTGATGAGGCATTGCTCGACAGTATTTCCAGAATGATTTATGACAACATTGATTTTGGAGAACTTTATTCAGAAACCGGTAATTCTGATTATGATGAATATTTTGATGTAAGTACAAGATTGGATTTTACAGATAAAATCGCAAGGCTTGTTTTGAACAGAGAATTAACATCTCTTGATGAAATCCAGAAATATTCTAAAGAACATAATGCAGAGGCAGCTTTAGATGTTAAGTATGATTATGCAGAAGATTTTTTCAAAGGTAGAACTTCTGACATGGCAGACCGCACACGAACTTTTAATGAAATTCGGGAATATGTTGAAAAGGATTTCTCTGATAAACCAAAAGGATGGAGACTTGAAAATATTGTTTCAAGAATGCTTTACGGTAACATTGACTTTGTAAAAACCTCGCTTTCT
Organism: bacterium; assembly: GCA_963648145.1. Taxonomy (GTDB): domain Bacteria; phylum Spirochaetota; class Spirochaetia; order Treponematales; family Treponemataceae; genus Treponema_D. Next base: position 70,595 of record CAVJCY010000002.1, read on the forward strand.
GGAAAAGACTTTGACTCCGTATACAATGCTGAAGGTTATGATTTAAGATGCAACCTTTGCGATGATGTAGCAAAAAAACTTGTTGCTGGAAGTTTTAAGGATTTTAATGACGTTCAAAAATATGCAGAAAGTCAATCAAAAGAAATTGCTGCTGATTATCTTTCTAAAGATAAAGGACTACAGGACAAGATTGACTTGACGGAGAAAAATAAGGAAAAAACTATGGCAGAAAACAAAATTGAAAGTCGTGATGTTACTTCACAAGAATTCATTAGAAAAGTTGAAGATGAAGAAGTTTCTCTCACTAAAGAAGAACGTGAGCAGATTTTACAGGAAGTACATCCTCTTGAAATGTCTGAAAAACTTAAAATGGTTTTGACTATACAGCAGAATTTTGAAAATGCGGATGAAAAGCCACGAACATTCATTCTTACTCCAGAAAACGATGACCAGGGCGATATTGAACCAGAAGATTTTGCAAAGTTACTTAACAAAAATAATTTGCCTGACCAGCCTGAAATTTCTGAAGAACAGGCAGAGGCTATGATGCGTTATCTCCGTTACAACGACATTGCAGTTTATGTTGACCAGCAGGATAAGTTCCATGTTGTTGATTTCTCAGAAGATTTTACTGGTGAACCGGGAAAACTCGAAGATACAAAAGGCATCGTAGAAACCGTTCTTGATGAACTTGACCATGGGGATGGAACTGAAGAATCTTACGAACATCAGAAAATCCTTACTCCGCTTATCAGGCATTATTCTTATAAACCGGCTTTAGCATCAGATATTATGAAATATCTTGAGATAGATGATAAAAAACTTGCCAGAGAACTTGAAGAATGGAAAGGTGGTTTTACGGATGATAATGATTTTGATGTTTCAGTAAACTATTCTCATCTACTCAAGGATAAATTCGGTAACCTGGCTCTTGAAAGCGGGGACGAAATTCATAAATATACCCCAGATGCAATTTGTGAACTTGTTATTAACGATTACAATGTAAAAATCAAATACGATAAAACTCTTGATGATGTTGAACGTAATAATATGGAAGAATCTATTGGAAAGTTAAGAGAAGTCCGCGCTGATTTGAGGCAGGTAAGCTGGGAACAGATTGAAAAACTCTTTGCTACTAAAATTAACGCGGGGAAAGTAAGTGCTACAAGAAAACAAGTTGAAAAAGACTATCCTGAGTTTTCAAAACGTGAGATAAAGGAAAACACTGTATCTCTTCTTCTTAATGACACTATTGATTTAAAAGGATTTGAAAATGGAACTGATGAACAAATTTCAGCAGAACTTCAGAAAAATCCAGATTTTCTTACAACAGAAAAGGGGCGGTATCTTTCAAATATTAATGGTGAAAAATGGAACATTCTTGAAACTCTTTCAGAAACGATTGTTCAAGCAAAAGACACAATCGACAATCTTTCCATGGATAAACAGGTTCAAAGAATTTATGACAATGAAGTTATGAAAAATGAAACCTACAAAAATTGTGTAAAAGAAGGAATTATTAAAGATGATTTCTATCTTTCAAAACTTATTGACCCGGCCTTGAAAATTGCCATGGATATTTTGCCAGAAAATGAACACGACACAACTTCATCAAAATTACTGGAAATGGCTATAAAGTCAATTGAAGATGAATACAACCGGGAAGGTGTTGAACCTGATTTTAAACAGCTGGAAACACTCATCAAAGGTCGGGATGCTGTTAATTATGGAATTAAATCTATAGATATGCTTCGCCCTACAGCGGAAGAAATTGAAATTGCTCTTGATAATGACTGGGATTTAAAAGATGCAATTAAAGGCTACACAAAAGCCGGCATACAAATGCTTCCTGTAAAAAACTACGAAAAAAATCTCGATGAAATTGCCGTAGATTATACAGGTCTGTTTACTAATACTCCAGAAAACAGGAAGTTCTTGAAAATAAAAGAACAGAGAATTGAAAAAAAACAGCCCAAGAACGACAAAGAAATCTTTGATAGTTTTATCACAGATGTTCAGAAAGAATACCGTGAACTAAAACTTTTCAGGCAGGCCACAATCAACGTGCTAAAAAATCTTCCTGAAGAAGAAAAGGAATGTGTAAATCGTGAACTTAGAAAACGCGGTGCTGTCAGCGAAAACTCTCTTGCTGTTGTTATGAAGGATGCCGTTCGGGAACAATTAAAAACTAATAAACACAAGGAAAGTGAACGCAAACAGAAGAAAGACAGAGACTACGGTTTCGAAAGATAATTTCATTTGTATCAAAAGAGTAAATAAAAGAAGTAGAAATTATGACTAGTAGAGATATTTTATTTTCTAGTGGTAAAAATGACGAATGTTATACGCCTGCTTACGGCGTATTGCCAATTATAAAATATATTCCAAAAGACTGGACAATCTGGCTGCCGTTTGATACAGAAGAAAGTCAGTTTTATAAAATCTTAAAAGAAAAAGGTTTTAAGGTTATCCGCTCTCACATTTCAGAAGGAAAAGATTTTTATAACTATGAACCGAAAGAGCATTGGGATTGTATTGTTTCAAATCCGCCGTTTACAAATAAAAAAGATATATTTGAAAGAGCACTGAGTTTTAATAAACCGTTTGCCCTGATTATGTCGAATACCTGGTTAAACGACTCTGCACCGAAATTATTGTTTATGGAAAAAGATTTACAGCTTCTGATGTTTGATAAAAGAATGAAGTTTGAAAATAACGGTGTTGTAAATAATAAGATTACATTCTCAAGTTCTTATTGGTGCTACAAAATGCTTCCTAAACAGATAATTATGGAAAAGTTGTAAACACTTCTTTACAAGGAGAATAAGTCATGGAACTTTTTAAAGAATATGTTGATTTAGTTAATTTTTATGACAAGCACTCAAGTAAGCCTGTAACCAAGACAGATTTAGTTCCTATCTGCAGCCTGCCGGAAATCTTTGGCCTTTTTGGAATTCAATATCAGGATAAAATCCTGGCAGTCGGTTCAAAGTATCTTTATACAATGCAGCTTTCTGACGGTTATTACAATTCCACAAGTGATACTCATTATCATGGTCTAAAAAAAGACGTAATGCTTGAGTTGCCTGAACTAATTTCAGAACCAGCCTTTGTTTTTTATGATTTCTCTGAAAGAGAGAAAATGCAAAATGAGAAGCCTTCAACGCTTGTCTTTATTCTCGATAAAGAGATTCAGAGAACGAATGAAGAAACAGGGGAGAATACAGATGAAACTTTAGTCGCCTATGTCAGTGAACCAATAAATCCAAATGATAAAATAACAATACTGGCAACTGCCTACACAAGACCTAATCTTGAAAAGTATATAGACAAGCTGATAAAAAATAACCGATTGCTGTATTTAAACGAAAAAAAGCCCCACACGCGGGACCTTTCTGGTGTACAATTATCCAAATCAGCCACTATGCCTTTAACGGGAGCTTCACTCAATAATATAAGGAACTATAGAGAAAATGTCAATGAAAAAAGAATGAACGAAAATGGGTTGTTTTTAAAAGATATTCCAGACGAAGAAAAAACAGAGCATGTGTGCAAGACTGCAATTTTAAATAATCCGCTTGCATTTCAGTATATTCCTGAAAATCGAATTTCTCAGAGTTTAATTTTTACTTTGATAGAAAAACAGAATAAATTTTCCTTTAAATTTATCCCTGAAGATAAGTTCCTTGATGGAATACATTATTATTTCAGAAAAACGAAAAACCATAAAAAACGGCCTGATATTATTTATCAAAACCTTTTGCGTCGTATGACCGAAAAACAGCAGACAATGCTTCTAACCGAGATAAACAAAGAAAAAGAACCATCGCTCGATGAGGCTGTAAAATACATAATTGAACATTCCAACAACAATATCTCTTTAAAAGCATCCCGCATCCCATCTTACGTTCAGTCTGTTTCTGACAGCATTATGTCTTTTGACAAAAATCCTGCCGGAAGCCTTGAAATTATAGGCAAGCGTTTTGAAGTAGGGCAGGACGGAAAACCTACTCTTGAAGGTTTTAAGGCTCTTTCAAGGGCAATGGAAATCTATTCTGACAAGCATTATGAAACAGCACGCTACCTTTTTATAAAGGACGGTCAGATTACTCGTCATGTTGCCGTTTCTTCCCAGACTCCGGCTTCTACAATCATAAAACCGGCGGACAGTTTTTTATATGAGTTGAAATCCTATGCAAGAGAAACTGATTCAAAAATCGTATTTTTGCATAATCATCCTTCAGGATATGTTGAACCGTCTGGTGCTGATATAGAGCTTACAAATTATCTTTCAAATTTTTTCAAGGATAGTAATGGCTCAAATTATTTTTCAGGTCATATTATTCTTGACCACGGAACTTATGGTCTTTGGACGCAGGATTCAGGAAAATGGAACGCCTTGATAAATGATTCTTTAGAGCCGATTTCAAAGATAGGGGAGACCTATAAAATTCAACTTTCCAAGTATGGAAAAAGAGTTGAACTTGAAGAAAATGGAATTGCAACCACATCTTTAATGGAACTTTCTGAATTTGCAAAAAAATGTGATTCCGGCAATTTATGGAATACTAAAGACTGGGTTCCAGGATTTCTTTTGACAGGAAATGGAATCGTAACTTCTTTTGAGCAATTTAATAACTTTGAATTTGCTGATGAATCAGTTTTATGTTCAAAATTGAAGCAGCTTGGACGTTCTTACGGTTCTGAAAATGTAGTGTTTTTTCCTCGTTCAAAAGAACAGTTTTTAATGTGCGAACGCTTTGCCCAGGATACAGGCGTTGTAAAAGATGTCTATTATGAAAATAAAGACGGTATTTATGAACTTTCTCAGTATAACGGCGGAAATATCTTTAACAATACACGGATAGATGAAATAAAAGTTGAAGATACTCTAAATTACGAAAATGAAGTCAAACAAAAACTGAACAAAGAAGAAATTCGAAAAAAATCGAGCAATACAAAAAACATTGAAGAACAGAATAATTCTTTTTACAATAAAAGAGTAAATAAAATAACAGTTAAGGAGAATAAACTTATGGAAAATGAAAAGAAAACTATTTTTAACAATGAAATTGTTGAAACAAAAGACCTCTCGTCAGAACAAAAGAAATTGAGAGATTACTATTTTCATCTGAATTTTGAGCCTGGAACTTTTGGGGAACTGAAATCAATAGAAAACTTTTTTGAGTTTCATAACCATGAAGATGAAAGAATTGAGTTTTATAAGGCTTGCAAGGGAGTTGATTTGCAGGATTCACATGCCGCCTGGAATGCGACAGAACAGTATTTGTGTCACAAATTCGGTATGAAATCACGGCTTGATGAAGACTGGAGTCGGGAAATCTATAACTCAAATACAAAATTTTATAATGATATAATGAATATTGCGCTGGGAATTGTAAAAAGAGAAAGCGATATATATGACGCTATTACATACGGAGCAACTTCTGTCTCGGAACGAAAAGCAGGCCTTTTATTTGATAAGTACGGTATAAGCAATGTTTCAGATTTAGAGAATTACGTTTCTAAGAATCTGTTACATAAGGATACTGAGCAGAGTGTTGAGCAGGAAAACGAGATTATTGACAAAGGAATAGAATCAATCCAGAAGAATGCAGGAATATCAGAAGTTACAAACGATGCAGGTTATGATGCAACAGAATATGTCCTTTCAAAATTAAAATCGGCTGGAATTGAAGTTATCACCGATAAAGATGAATTTGAAAATACTCTTGCTGAACTGAAAGGCAATGATGAAATATTCCAAAGAATGACAGAATCTTTTGAAAAGTCTGAAAAACTGCGTCCTGACAACAATTCTGTTCTCCGGGCAAATGAAGAAGTTAGAGATGTCCTAATAGAAGCCTTAGATAAAACTGCTGAGCCTTTAAAAGAAGTTGTCTATTCAAGAGAGAATTATGTAAAGATTTTTGAAGATGGTGTTATTCAGTCTCCTGTTGAAACTGTAAAAATGGGAACAAATCAGTTTGTCCGTCTGTGTCCTCCTGACAGAAACAATCTTATGGGGGCAATCTATGAAACAATAACAAAGCCTTCTATAGTTCTGGAAAAGGAAACCTTCGATGAAAAATCCGAAAGTTTCAAGCCAGTTCATGTATATGGGAAGTCATTTATAAATCAGGATAATGACCATAAAAGAGCCATTGAATCTATCATAGTCTTTAAGGATGGGCAGAATATTGCAGCAAGCCTGCATAACAAGACAATTTCAGCCCTTGTAAAGCAAATAAAAACGGCTGACGACATTATCTATCTGGATAAGGAAGTCAGCCGAGTAGCTACGTTCGGCTTGAAAGCCGGAGATAACCATGTGGTGAAAGAAACAGAAGAGTTTCTTTCCAGCGTGGGACAAAAGTCCGTACCTTTATGGAACGAATCTTATGATACAGGCAAAATTTTGTCAATATCAGACTTGATAGCCAAAGGCGAGATTGAAGGCGGAAAACTGGAGATAACAAAGGATAATTTTGACAAATATTTCAATATTTTCAACCAGAATGTAAGAAATTACAAAGATAAGCCGAACAAAATTGCAAGCGACTTATTCACTTTTTATGTAAAACCTGAGAATAAACATGAAATGAAACAGTGGCTTGAGTCTCAAGACTATAAAATATCAGAAAAAAATGAGATGCAAAAATCTGTGTTTTCTGAATATACAGTATCCGATGGCACAACGTACGGTTTTGCCTACAACGGAAAAATCTATCTCAATCCAAAATTTTCAGACTCAAATGTTGCCGTTCACGAATATACGCATCTTTGGGATGCGTATACAAAGAATAAAAATCCGGAACTTTGGAGCAAAGGCAAGGAAATTTTCAAGTCAACTCATATCTGGCAGGATGTAAAAAGCGACCCGAACTATGCGGATATTTCTAATAATGATGACCTGATTCTAAGCGAAGTTCATTCAAGGATTTGCGGAAAGATGGCACAGGAAGTTCTTGAAAAAATCGCAAAAGAAGATGGAGAGATTGCTAAAGATAGAGTTATTGATTGGGATAAAGAAGTCAATGAGTACCTTTTTTCTGAACATGGATTATTTTCAAAGGATAGCATCGGAAATGAACGCTCACTTATAGAAGAATTTATGTCTCTTCCTGTAAAAGACTTGTTCAATGAAAACAGAAGAGTAAATTTGAGTAGCCCATCTCAAGATGAAATCTTAGACAATGGGATAGAATCTATCCAATCAAACGGCGGAATGAGTAAAGCCGCAATCGAGGCAGATATACTTTCCCAGGAAAATGTTTTAGCGGAAGAAGAGACAGAAGAATATAATGACAGTCAGCTTCCTTTACAAGTCGTTGCCCAGAGTGATTTTTGTTACTTTAATTCAGATAAAATCTCTTTTACAGAATATATAGTTAAAGTTGAGAGAGGCGTATCACAGGACTTGATCAAAAAAAATCCAGATACTTTTTATAACAGTAATACTGAACTGGAAGAATATGCCATACCTTGCATTATTGTAAGAAAATCAACAAATCCAGAGATTCAAGACCAATATTTACTTTCAAAATACGAAGATAAGAATCTAACTGAAGATGAAATATTTAGGCAGGCAGAAAGGTTTTCATCAAAACACATAAAAATTGAAGATAAAGAACTTATAACGCAAATTGACAATATTATTGAATGGAACAACAGGCAAAACAGAAAGCAAGAAGATTTATCCCTGGATGAAAAAGATGTTGTAAGCGAAGAGGCGGTTTCAGACAAAAACAAAAAGAATTACTTTACCTATAACGATTTTACCTTTATTCCAGTCAGAAAATTTGGCGAAGATGAAAAGCAATTTCTAAATTCGATAACAGAAAACCCAGAAAATAAAAAGCTACTTACTAAAAATGCAGTGTTTTATGCAGGATTTTTAGAGAAGCAAAAACCTATTGAAGAGCAGAATTTTGAAAAATCTTTGAAAGTCTTTAGTAAGGACGATTTCTTACAGTCCTCTAACTCTGATGCAGAAATTTTTTACTGCAAGGAAAAAGGTACTTTTTACACAGCAAACAATGAAAATTTCCTAGTTCCTCTTGAATTAATTTTTTCATCTGAAAAACAAGAAAAAGACCTTTTTGAAAATCGCTTTTCTGATGAAATTAAAC
>CAVJCY010000003.1:0-19604 GCA_963648145.1 bacterium
GAATTAAAACATCGCGTTTTCAGAGTTACCTCTAAAAATTGCAATTTTTAGAGGCTCCATTTAAAAATTTATCTTTTATTTTTGAATACAAAAGGAGATCTGAATCAACAAAACTTAATTCCGGAATTTTAGAAAAATCTTCCCATTTATAATCCGTGTGTTCAGAAAGGTTAAAACGACATTCAACTCCGTCTTCTTCAAAATGAACAGAATACGCCGTCACATAACATTTTTTGCCTTTATGTTCAAATTCAACTTCCGCAAGTTTTTCTATCGGCTGAACTTTTACACCAAATTCTTCAGACATTTCGCGCAAAATTGCTTCACTATCAGTTTCACCTTCGTCAATTTTTCCACCAGGAAATTCCCAGCGGTTTGCCATATCACCTTTATTCTGCCTTTTTGCAATAAAAACTTTTCCATCCCGCACATCAATACACGCAACCGAACGACTCATATTTTTCCTACCTTTATCTTTTTGTATTTACACTTAACTCTTTTTCAACGCCATCCACAGTAACCTTTGCTTCAACCCGGAGAATTTCATAATCTGTATTTTTCATTCCAAGATTTTTTTCTCCATTTTCATAAATAAATCCTTGAGTTTCTGTAAAAGCAATCTGATTATCACCGTTTATTATGTAAAAATCTACAGTCACCTGACGTGGCGCAGTTTGTTTTGATTTTACATTTCTTTTTACATTCAATTTTGTGTAAACCTGATTTTCGTAAACAAATGAAGAAAGTTCACAATCCAAATCTTGAATTTTGGCGTAACTTCTTGATTTATTCATTGACGAATAAATAAAAATCGCCGCAATAAAAAAAATCAGTGCAAAAGTAATATAACGGTTTTGTTTTGTAAAAAAAATTCTTATCCCTTTTACAGGTTTATTTTTTCCGGCGTAAAAATCTTTTACAATTTGAGGGGCATTTTTAATTCTTTTTTCACGGTCATAATAAAAATGAAAGTTATTATCTTTATCTTTGTCTAAATGACCTTCGTCTACATTTTCAAACATTTTTGTTCCGCGTTAATTTTTTAAAATACTTTCTATCAAAGTATCTGTACGGTACCATACAACTCTAGAATTTTCTTTTTGAAGATAAAAAGCTGTAATAAGACCGTTTTCTGAAACGTGCATTGTATCAAAAAGAATATCAGAATGATTAACCACAAAATGACGGCGCAGATTTTTTTGATTTTCGGGTTGAATCATTTCAACATTAAAACCATCGTCAGTTTTTACAATAAAAAATTTCCAGCCAGATTTTGTAACACCCATAAAATCATAAGGAATTCTATAAGTCAGGCGGCTGTAATCAGAAACGACATATTCTTCGTATGGAGGAATAATTACGCCGGCTTCATAAGATTCATTTTCGATATTCAAAGTATGAAGCATTGTCTGAACATAATTTATTCCAGATTGAACTTTTGATTCTTCGTCAATGTAGGTCGAAAAATAGTCAACGTTTACGTAAAGTTTATAATCATTTAAATCCGGAACAACATTTTGAATGGTCAGAAAATTTTCAGAAACGGCATCTTTGGATTTTAGCTCCGGCACGTCAGCTTCACGAACAGGAACCATATACTTTAAATATCCGTCAGTTGCAAACCAATAAACAATCATTCCTTCTGTGTTTTTTGCAACGACAACAAGTTCATCATTAGAAGTTGTGTAAATATTTATAATATAAGGAAATGGAGTTCCCCCAGGCCCCTGCTGACCAATATAATCAACCGATGAACCGTCACGGGCAAGGCGAAGAACTGTGTCACAGTAAAGCGAAGTTTTTTTATCCGTCTGTTCCTGTCTGTCGCGAGGAATTGTACACACAACGTAAATATTTTTGTTTGAATCAATGGCAAGCTTTCCTGGAAAATCAAAAGGATAAGAAATTTCGTGATGTACGCTTTCGTCAGGTCGATTTGATTTTGAAATTAATCGTGAAATTTCAGAATCTTCATTGTAAAAAAGAGTCAGCAAATCCCCATAAGAATTTAATTCCATGATTTTTTTAGCCTCGCCATTCACAATGTAAAAAAAACCGTCACGCATGGCAATTCCAAAACGACAGTTACCAATGTTATTTAAATCTGAAATGCTGAGCTGTTCTTCAAAATTACCGTAGGGAATTTCAAAAAGCTGGTTTTCACTAAGTTCCTGAACTTTTGAATTGCGATTACACGAAATTAAAAGAACCGCAGAAGAAATTAAAACAAAAAGCGTTTTCAAAATTCTTTTCATAAGTTAAATATACTGAAAAAAATCCTGATTGTGAATTACGCAAAGATTTGAGGGAACCTCTACAAATTGCAATATACGAGGTAACTTAAAAAACGCGATGTTTTAATTCGTGCTATATCAACGAATTAAAACTCGCACGTTTCTCTAAAAAAACATTGAAAATGATTTTTTAGAGATGCCACTGAACAAAAAAAACTTTACTTTTCAGTCCACGGCAAAACTGATAAAATGAACAGCATGAGTGACAAAAAATTTGAAATTTCGTATCCGGCAATTTATGCGGGTACAAAAAAATCGGAGATTAGTTTTTTTAATGGAGTGCCAAATCTTCTGGCAATTTTTAATCCCAGAGCTGAAACTGACGGTTCGCGCCGTTTTTTTGTGACGGATGCAACTGTAGCAAGCCTTGAGTGCATGAAATCTTTTGTTTCTGAATTTGACGACGGAGTTTGCGGCAAAGACAGGCTTATTATTTTGGGTTCAGGGGAACCTTACAAGACTATTGAAAGCGTACTTGAAATAATCAGAAATGCACTCGATGCGGATTTTTCAAGAAAGGACATTTTTGTGGGCATTGGCGGAGGCGTAATTTGTGATTTAACAGCGTTTGCCGCTTCAATTTACAAACGTGGAACTTCCGTACAATTAGTCCCGACGACGCTTCTTGCAATGGTTGATGCTGCTATCGGCGGAAAAACCGGCTGTGATTTTGACAGTTACAAAAATATGATTGGTTCATTTTTTCCTGCCTCTCACCTTTATTTTTTTCCGGAATTTGTTCAGTACCTTCCAGAAAATCAATATTTTTCAGGATTGGGCGAAGCAATTAAAACTTCAATCCTTTTTGACAAAGAACTTTTTGAACTTTTTGAAACTAAATCTGAAGAAATTAAAAAACGCGACAGAAATCTTCTAGATAAAATTATACTTCACTGTGTAAAAGCAAAATCTGAAGTTGTAGAAAAAGATTTTCTTGAACAGAATATCCGGGCAACACTTAATCTGGGTCATACTTTTGGTCACGCACTAGAATCTATTGCAGGACTTGGCACAATTACTCACGGAGAAGCGGTTATGTGGGGTATTGGAAGGGCAATTTGCATCAGCTGCAACAAAAGTTATTGTCTAGAATCTACAAAGGATAAATTTTTAAATATTCTGGCTCTTTACGGCTACGAAACCGGAGCTGTGCCGAAAATTGTTCTGGGAGGAGCCATCGGAGAACGTTTTGCAAAAGCTATGCATAAAGACAAAAAAAATCTGAATTCCAAAATCCGGCTTATCATTCCAAAGGATGTTGTTGATATTGTGATTGAAGAAGTTGAAGATTCTGAAATTATGGCGGTTTTAAAATAAAAAATGTCAGAAAATTTACAAATTGAAAAAGAACATTATTTTGACTGGGCAGCAACAAGTCCCTGTGATGAAGAAATTTTAAAAGAATCTGTTGAAATTACGCTAAAAAACTGGGGAAATCCGTCTAGCACTCATAATATCGGAAAAAAAGCCCGCTCAGTTTTTGAAGAAGCAAGAAAACGCTGTGCAGATGCAATGGGCGTTAAGACTGAAAATATTTATTTTACTTCCGGTGGCACAGAAAGTGACCAGATTGCACTGCTTTCTGTTTTGGAAAAACCTGCAAAAGGAAAAATTTTAATCAGTGCACTTGAACATCCGGCAATCAGAGAACAGGCTAATCAACTGAAAAAATGCGGTTGGAACGTTGGTGTGATTCCATCTGATAAAAACGGATTTATAACACCGCAGGCCGTAAAATCAGCCTTGAGCAATGACACTTACCTTGTTTGCGTTATGGCGGTAAATAATGAAACCGGAGCGATTCAACCGATTTATGAAATTGCAGATGTAATTAAAGAATTTGGAAAAGGAAAACGTAAACCAAAATTTCACGTTGACTGCGTTCAGGCTGCCGGCAAAATTCCGCTGAATCTTAGTTATGACGGTATTGATTCTGCAGCATTCAGTGCACACAAAATCTGCGGTCCGCGCGGAATTGGAATTTTATATTCAAAAGAAAATATTGAATCTTTTTTGCAAGGTGGCGGTCAGGAAAAAAATGTCAGAAGTGGAACAGAAAACGTACTTGGTGCCGTTGCATTTTCAAAATGTCTTGAAAAATATTTTTTAAAAACAAATTCTACTGATTTTGTAAACGAAAACGCTTTAAAAATTTCAAAAGAATTTGTACAAAAATTAAGTGAACTGAAAAACTGCACTATTGTTCCGCCTTACAGACTTGAAAAACCTGAGTTGTATTCACCTTTTGTTGTTCAATCAGCGTTTAAAAATATTCCGGGCAATGTAATGCTTCGAGCCCTTAATTCAAAAGGATTTTATATTTCTACGGGAAGTGCCTGTTCCACTAAAAAGGCTTCACGCCCAATTTTAGAGGCAATGAATGTGCCTTCTGACATTCGCGAAAACGCTGTCAGATTCAGTTACGGTTCTGAAACTTCACAAAAATCTATTTTTGAACTTTTAGCTGCCGTAAAGGAAGTAAATTCGACTTTTACTTTGCGGTAGCGCTGGGAAGCAGCCGTGAAGGCTTTTTCAAAAGCCGAACGGAAGCCCGTAACGGCACTATTTGTGCCGTGAGGACTTTGAGGGATACCGAACTGCTGACCATAGCGACGAAGCAAGCCAAAGGCATGCGCACGAACCGCCCGTAAAATAAAAGCATTTCTTGAATTTCCGCTTATATTCTGATATTTTAATTATGAACAGTTTCTAAAAATTTCAATTTTTTAAAACTGCCTTATATATTTTTAGGGAAGGTTCTTTTCGGGGATTTTCCCAATTTCAGGAGTTTTTTTATGGGAGCACGAGGAGAACTTTTTACAACCCAAATCTATCTTGATAATCGTTCATATTTTTTTAATGTAAAGGAAAACCGTACAGGCGACGTTTTTCTTCAGATTGTAGAAAGCAAAAACCGTGATGGTGCTGAACAGGACAGGCATCAGGTTGCAATCTTTGCAGAAGATATGCAGAAATTTTTACAGGGAATGGAAAAATCTCTGGATTTTATTGAGAAAGACAGAAAAGCCAGACAGAAGGCTGAAAAAGAAAAGAAAGCCTCAAAAAATGCAAAATCTGGTAGAACTTCTAGTGTAAACGGAAAAAAAGTTTACCGTCTGAAATCAGATTCAAAAAATAATGAAGAAAGTTCTGAAAGCAGAGTTAAAAAAACTGGAAGAATTCACGTAGTTTCTAAAAAAACAGTAGAAACTTCTGAAAACGAAAAATCAGAAGAATAAAGGTTCTCTAAAAATTGTCTTTGATGTTTTTTTAGAACTTCCAATAGATTAAAAATGCAGTTCTGGAGATTTTATATGTCTGGAACTGCATTTTTTTTAGAGACACTTAAAAAACGCTACGTTTTAATTCGTGCTATATCAATGAATTAAAGATTGAAAGTCTCTCTGAAAAGCATTGAAAAAGATTTTTCAGAGATGCCCTTTATTTTTTGTAATTAAAACTCCGGCGCTGAATTGGGGACGGACCGTATTTCAGACAGGCTTCAATGTGCGCTTTTGTAGGATACCCTTTGTGTTTTTCATAGCCGTACTGAGGATATTTTTTAGCCATCTGAATCATAAAATCGTCACGGCAGTTTTTTGCAAGAATACTTGCAGCCATAACTTCCGGCACTTTTGCGTCCGCCTTGACCATAGAGTGACATTCAATTTCAACATCGGGACAAAAGGTTCCGTCTGCAATTCCTTCAAGAAAAATGGAATTAATTTCAATATTATTTTTTTCTGCCCAAAACGGTAATTTTTCGTACATTTGCAAAAATGCGTTTTTCATTGCAAGAAGACTTGCCCGCAAAATATTAATTTCGTCTATTTTTTTTTCATCAACAAACGCAATTCCCCAGCAGGCTTTTTCTTTGATTATACATTCTGCAGATTTTCGTTTTTTTTCGGAAAGTTTTTTTGAATCATTTAAAATTTCCAGAGGAAAATCTTTGGATAAAACTACGCAGGAAGCACAAACAGGTCCTGCAAGTGGTCCCCGCCCTGCTTCATCAAAACCAGCTGTAAATTTTTCAATTTTCTGAATATTCATTTTTAAATTCCTTAAGCTGAGCATTTTTTGAAGTATAAAAATAAGAATCTGAAGAATTTTTCTTTGAAAACGAGACATTCATTTCGTTTTTTTCAAAAATTGAATTTCCGCCGGAAAATTCACCAATAAAACCGTTTTTGCCAAATACGCTCAAAATTGAATTTTTTACGGAAAGTTCAGTTTGCAATGTTGAAAAAATCAAGGCAGTGTCGGAAGCAGAAGTTATAGTTGAACGTTCAATTTGAATTTTTGAATTTACAGAATTAAAGCAGGACGCGTAAGTTTTTCCTTTCAGAGAAATCAAACAGTCAGAAAATGAAAGTTCTGATGAAGAGGAATTAAAAACATTCGCATTTTTTGAAAAATTCACCGAGAAAACTGAATTTTCAAAAGTTAAAACGGAATTCTGCACATTAAAAAGCGGAACAAAATTTTCATATTTTGAATTTGCTTCATTTTTTATTGTACAGTCTTTTATTTTAAAATCAGAATCATTTAATGTAAGACTTGCCCCCGGAGAAAAAATAATTTCTGCATTTTTAAGAGCATTTAGAGTCACATTTGAGTTAATTTTGTGATTTCCTTTTGGAATTACAAGTTTTCCGCTAACCGTAAGTATGATTTTTTCATTGGAATTTATGGCTTCAAGACATTCATCAAAAGTGGAAAATGGATTTACGACTGAACCGAGTGCCACATTATTCACAGTTGAGGACTTTGCATTTCCGTCAAAATAAAAATTCACAGAATCGATAATCACGGAATAGTCGGAAGTTTTGCTTATTGCCTCCCCTTTTTTTGTGTAAGACGAAATTTTATAAAATATCGGAGCGGAACCTGTGTGCTTTAAAATAACAGAGCAGGATGAAGAAGAAATTTTCTGATATTCAGAAATATTTATATTTTTAAAATAATTTTCAGGTATTTTTAAAGCTTTTTCTAGATTTTTTACAACAAAAGGTCCTGAAACAGAAACAAAAAGTTCAGATTTTGAATCATTTTCGCACGCTATATCAAGCCGCACATTTTTTCTTAAATAAAAACCATTTTCTGACGGCACAACCAGAGGTATTTGAGGAGGCCTTTTATCAATTTTGTAAGAAACTTCGAATTCGCCTTGATAAACTGATGAGGAAAAGACACCTAATTTTAATTTTCCTTCGCATTTTTCACCGTAAAAAACATCTGCAGAAATCTGTTTGTAAAGTTCATAATTTTCTTTTTTTTGAGAATTTAACACGCAAAGCGTATAACTTTCGTCCCCCTGAAGACTGTACAAAACCGCCCCGTCCTCAAGAATTTTATTTTTTAAAAGGGGTTTTGGCGGAAGAACTATAAATTCCGACAGATTCTTTACGCCGTTTTCTGTTTGTGCATCGCGCCAGGAAATAATATGACTGACAGTTCTATCAAGATTTTTTATCTGACAGGAAGTTCTCCATTTTCCATTATCAATTTTATAAAGTTTTGTGTTATCAAAAAAAGAAATATTTTCCCAATCAGAAATTTCAAAAGGAAGATTTGTCCGGCTAAAAGAATTTGCAGCAGGCGGAATTGTCCGAACAATAAAACGCCACTTTTGATTTGTTTTTGTATCCTTTGCCGTTATAGGAACATAACGACTTAAAACGCAATCTGAATCCAGACAAAATTCTGTTGCACTGAAAAACGCTTCTCTGTCTGCATTAGTGCTGTATTCAAGATTCTGCGGAAGATTAATTATTGTGCCAACAGGATAATTAATTATTCCGTTTTCGTAAAAGGATTGAATAAAATCATAATAAACCGCCATGGACGCAGGATTTTGCTTTACAGTATATTTTACAGTCTTGTTTTCTGTAGAATTATCCTGATTTATTTTTATGATTTTTAAGGTTATGTTTCCTGTCAGTTCCAGCAGAATCGGTTCATCATAGGCAAAACCAAAAAGTTCAGGATCAGAACCGTCAAGTGAATAGTAATAATCACAAGGCTCTTTATCTTCGGAGGTGTCAATCACCAACATCTGCTTATTAGCCCACTTTCCTTCAATTGGATTTACAACATTAATCTGAGAATAAACGCTAAGAGTCAAAAAAAAGAGGAAATTCAAAAAAAGGAATATTTTTTTACCATTCATAAATCTTTTGGCAGGAAAAACTCAGCATTTATTTTCCTAAATATGGCCCTAAAATGTTGCGAAGTTCTGATTCATCTTTGTAATAGTATTTTTCAAGTTCTTCTTTTGATAAACCTACGAGTTCGTGACTCATATAATGAATCCAACGGTTTTCTTCCGGAGAATTGATTTCAAATTTTCGGCAATAATAATCAGGCTGAATTGGGAGCTGCTCTTTATAATACGTAAAATATTTATAATCATGAACAACAACTTTAATATCGCTACGAGGAATTCCACGACTGTTCATCAGAGTTTCTGTAAGGAAATTAATTGTACGACCTGAATCAAAAATATCATCGACCAAAAGAATTTTATCGCCAGGACGAAGATTTTCAGGCGGGTATGTCCAACCGTCAATGTAAACCTGAGTATGCTGTGCAATATCTGAATAGGAACGGGCAACAACTCCTGCATATAAAACTGGGTGAAATCCTTTTTCTTTTGAAAGAATTTTAAAATATTCGCTGATAACGTTTGCCATATAAGCACCGCCACGAAGTGAACAGTACAGAACATCAGGAATAAAACCATCTTCGTAAATTTTTGCTGCAATTTTTAAAGCGTCATTGCGGACTGTTTTGTATTCAAGAAACTCTTTCATAATACCCTCTAAAACTGTCTTTTAAACAATATTTTTATCTTAAAGAAACCTCTGAAAACTTAAGGGAGCCTCTAAAAAAGCATTGAAAATGATTTTTTAGAGATGCCCTTAACTTCTTCTTAGAGGCATCTTAAAAAATTATATTTTAATTTTGATTTTTAGTCATCTTTATAATTTTTTGCAACAAAAACTGAAAAACCATGCTGAAAAATACTAAGGCAATTGTCTGTGCTATAACTTCGGAAGTTTCAAGATGAATTTGTGATTTTTGCATTAGTGAGCCCACGGCATATTTTGGAAGGCAAAGAATTTCGCAGGCAGAAATGACTTTCCAGCTCATTGCAAAAACCTGATATAAACCTTCCCAAAATGATGATTTTGCGTAAGGCCACTGAAAATATCTTACAGTTTTTACAAAACCAAAATTGTGACACTTTGCTAAAAAAAGCATTTGTGTTGGAGTAGATAAAATTCCGCCTTTGACGCTGCCTGCCATAACCGGCAGTGCCATTAAAACGCAGGCAAAAACCGGCAAAAAATCAGAATTGAACCAGAAAAAAGCTACAAGAATAAACGCTGCAACCGGCACTGAACGGAAAATTCCAAGCGGAATTGCAAAAAATCTGTCAAAAAATTTAAAATTTGCAGTCAAAATTCCAATCAGAGTTCCTAAAATCACTGAAATCAAAACTGATGCTAAAATTCTCAAAAACGTAAAAAAAAGTGAAATCCAGAATTTTTGAGTTTTTAAAAGTAAAAATAATGTTCTAAAAACTTTTAACGGAGAAGGCAAAATTAAATCAGATTTTACTATAACTGACAAAAATTGCCACAGTGCAAAAACAAAAAAAAGCGAAATCAAATATGGCAGAAAACGTAAAATCTTTTTTTTAGTAATAAAAATCATTGTCTGGAAGTTTTCCGCCAAGTGACGAAGGTTCATTTTTCATAAAAATCTGAAAAAGGTACTCAAGCTCTGACTTTGCGTCACGAGCAGGAATAAAAACGTATGCAGAAGAAGAAAAACTGTTCAAAATAACATCGTATTTAAGTCCAAGATTATGTTTTTCGCAAAGTCTTGCGGTATTTTTTATGTCAGAAGCCGCTTCATTCAGATATTGAGAGTAAAGTTCTAGGAATTTATTTAAAACTTCCGTTTTTTCTTCTGCAAATTTTCTTGAAGCAACAAGAACTGTAAGCGGATAATTTTGTTTTTGGGTAACAGCAGAAAATTCTTTTTGAAAATCAATCACAGTTTTTATTGAAGAATCTTTTAGTTTTGCGATTGTAGAAAAAGGTTCTGGGACAACAGCGTATTCAATTTTACCGGCAATCATCATGGCCGCAATTTGCGCAGTTGGAATTGAAAAATCAAGATTTACAGTTTTTTCATCAACTTTTTCAGCATTTTCTGTAAAATTAATAAGATTTTGAGAAAGCAGAAATTTTGTCATATAATCAGGTGTGGCACCTTGCCCTGCAATATAAACGTTTTTACCCTGTAAATCATTCAGAGTTTTTATATTTTGATTTCTTGAAATAAGACTCAAATTCCCCTGTCCTGTGACTGCAAGACAAATTATTGAATTATTTGAAGAATTTGAAGCCTTCGCAGCAACATTCGGAGGTAAAAATCCAATATCAATTTCATTTTTTATTAATTTTGGTAAAAGAGCCTTTGCATCAGAAAATTTTTCAAAATTCAATTCCTCATTCTCTATTGAGATAAGATTTTCCATCATCGGGGCAAGAGGCACACAGGACGGACCGTTCAAAATTCCTACCGAAACATCTGCAAAAACTACAGTAAATAATGAAATCAAAAACGCGAAAATTGCTTTTTTCATATTAAAAAATCCTCAAAATTATGGGTATCTCTAAAAATTGCAATTTTTAGAGATACCCTTATTTTAGTGCAAGAACGCTTACTGGAACGTTTATCTTTATTTCTTTTTCCTTTTTTGTAAGTTTTACTCTCAAGCCTTTTTTGTTGCTCGGACATTCTATTACGACGGTGTCAAAATCCTGACCGGCTTTTTCCAGAATTTCGAGAGAAAGAGGATCTTCAATTTCACGGCGGATAAGTCTTGCCATTGGTCTTGCGCCCATCGAAGGATTATAGCCTTTTTCAATCAAATATTCTTTCGCCTTTGGTTTTAAAATGATAGTCAGATTTTTTTCAGCCAGGCGTTGCTGCAAATCTTTTAGTTGAATTTCAAGAATCTTTGTAATTTCTTTTTTGGAAAGAGCGTTAAAAACAATCACTTCGTCTATGCGATTCAAAAGTTCAGGATTTAAAAGCTTTTTGAGTTCATTTAAGGCACCGCTTTTTATTTCTTCATAAGGAAGAACGCCGTCATTACCCCCAAAACCAACTCTTCCTTCGCTTGTAATTTGTCTTGCGCCAGCATTGCTTGTCATAATGACAACCGTATTTTTAAAATTCACTTTGTGACCAAGGTTATCGCACAATTCCCCTTCTTCCAAAAGTTGAAGAAGAATATTAAAAACATCAGCATGTGCTTTTTCAATTTCATCAAAAAGTACAACTGAATAAGGATGCCGGCGAACCTGTTCTGTAAGAATTCCACCGTTTTCATAGCCAATATATCCTGGAGGTGCTCCAACAAGACGACTAGCATTGTGTTTTTCCATAAAATCAGACATATCAATTCTGATTAAGGCTTCTTCGTTGCCAAACATATATTTTGCCAAGGCCTTTGCCAGCTGAGTTTTTCCAACACCAGTCGGACCTAAGAAAATAAAAGAACCTGCAGGATGCTTTGGACTTGAAATACCGGCGCGGCTTCGCCGTAATGCAGCAGAAATTAAATGAACTGCCTCTTCCTGCCCGATTACAGTATTGTGAAGTTCATCTTCCATATGAATAATCCGCTGCGTTTCGCTTGTACTAAGCTGTTCAAGTGGAATTCCGGTCATTTCGCTGATAATTTTTTCTGTATCAGAAACCATTACCCGTTTTTTTTCACTTTTTCCGTCCGTAATTTTATTTGCACAGGAATTTAATTTTCTTTTTAAATCAAGAACTTTATCGCGGACAAGTGCTGCTTTTTCGTAATTCTGATTTTTTACGAGAAGTTTTTTTTCTTCAATCAGCTGACTGATACTTGTTTCAATTTCAGAAAATTCTGCAGATTTTTCGTCATATTGAATTTTTTTACAGGCACCAGCCTCGTCCAAAATGTCAATTGCTTTGTCCGGCAAAACTCTTTCTGGAATATAACGACGGCTGAGTTTTACAATTGCAGGAATTACAGCATCATCATAAATTACACCGTGAAAATTTTCATAGCGTTTTTTTATGCCCTCAAGGATTTTTTCGGTTTCACTGTCAGAAGGTTCTTCAACCTGCACAACCTGAAAACGGCGTTCGAGTGCCTGATCTTTTTCTATGTGCCTTGTATATTCTTTTGTTGTTGTTGCGCCAATAATTTGAATTTCACCGCGACTCAGTGCCGGCTTCATAATATTTGAAGCATCCATTGTGCCTTCCGTACCGCCCGCACCAATAATTGTGTGAAGTTCATCAATGAATAAAATGATGTTTTTATTTTCCTGAATTTCTTTCATCATTTTTTTCATTCTATCTTCAAAATCACCGCGATATTTTGTACCGGCGACCATTGAGGTCAAATCAAGACTGAGAATTTTCTTTTTCAAAAGATTTTGTGGGACATTTCCCTGCGCGATTTCCTGGGCAAGTCCTTCCACAATGGCAGTTTTACCAACACCCGGTTCGCCAACAAGAACAGGATTATTTTTTGTACGGCGACTCAAAATTTGAATTATCCGGCGGATTTCTTTTTCGCGACAAACAACAGAATCATTTTTATTTTCTAAGGCAAGTTTTGTAAGATCGCGGGAATATTCAGAAAGAATCGGAAGTTTTTCTTCCATCTTTGATTTATTTGAAGATTCTTTTTTTTCTTTTTTCTTCTCATCAAAAACGCTAAAAAGCCCCTCTTCCTTGCTGAAAATACTTTTAAAAAGCGAATCTACAACGCTTTCTGATAATGAAAATTCTGATGCAGAAACTCCTTCTGCCTGCAAATCTACGACCGTTAAACGAACATCCATCACAGAAATTCCTTCCGAAGCAAAAAATTGTTCTGTAAGACTTTTTTCTTCGCGCACAAGTGCAAGCAGCAGATGTTCCGTGCCAATATAATCACAGTGAAGTGCGGCAGCTTCTTTTTCTGCAACCTCAATAAGATTCTTGTACCTTTCGCTTTCTGGAATTTCATTCAGATTTGGCGATGAAGAATTCTGCTTAAAATAATCAGTAAGGGTAGTTTGCAATTTTAGGATATTTAATCCCAGATGGAGAAGAACCGAATAAGCAAAACCTTCTTTCAATTTTAAAATTGCAAGTAAAATATGCTCTGGAAGTAATTGAGCACTGCCCAAAAGGCGACCTTCATCTTGTGCTATAGCATAAAGGATTTTTTTTGCTCTAGGAGAAAATTCTTTCAAAGTGTACCTCTAGGGGGGTGATATTCAGGCCTCTAAAAATTCCAAATTTTAGAGGAAATCTTTACTTTTTCTAAAGCCTGTTGAATTACAACTGCCCTTAAACGCTGAATCTGGAGTTCCTTGTCCGACAGAATATCTTCTTCAAAAGAAAAATCATAATTGTCCATTAAATACAAAATCTGACCATCTTTCGTACTGAAAATAAGTGAATCTACCTCATTTTCAAGAATACCAGAAACAAAACCTGCAAAAAGTCCAAATTTCAGGACAGCGACAACATCCAGTACTTCTTTATAACTAAGAAAAGATGCAGTCATTGCATTGCTTACACTTAGTAATACCGCCTCCATACAACGACTATTATCGGCACACTGACTGCGAAACTTGCGTTCTGCCTTTATAATTCGCTGGCCAAAAGCCTGCATTTCTGCAAGTTGATCTATTTCTGTGCCAACACAAGCACAAGACGGAACTATATCAAAAAAAGCAGGATAATCTTCTGAAACTTGATGAAGGATAAAGTTTTTTTTAGAAACAAGATTTTTTAAATCATCAAAATGAGACTGAAGAATAATTCCGGGAATAAGAATTCTCAAAGAAATCTTCATTCCTGTTCCGCAATCCTTGATTCTGGACGTTAAATATCCAAATTCATAACTTGACGCAAACTGAATCTGAGTCTGCAAATATTCATCAATTTTGTAAACTTTTTGCATTGCCTTTTCAATATCAAAACCGGCAGTAAAACTAGAAATTTTTACGTGATCTGTTTCGTTTATAACCGCCGACGTACAGTCATCATTGCTCATAACGACCGCTGAACAAAAATATTTCTTTATATTTTTTATGATATTTTTGTCTTTTAAAATTTTACGGCCAGTTTCTGAAATAGAATCCCACGGAATATAATAAAAATCAGGATTTTTTTGAAAAGCATCGTAAAAAAGAGAATTTATTCTTTCAAAATCCTCGTCCTTCATTTTTATGGCAAACGGAAAATCTGCAAGATTACGGCAAATTCTGACTCTTGTAGACAAAATTACATCATCAAAGGGACCGGAAAGACTATACCACGGAATATTTGATTTTTGATTTTCAGAAAGATTTTCACTTTTCAATTTCGTCTTCCCCATTTTGAATTACGTGACCATTTAATACTTTTAAATAATCGCGGTATAGGGCTGCTTTTTCGTATTCTTCGGCTTCAACGGCTTCTTCAAGTTTTAACTGCATTTCTACACGGTTTACGAGAATTGATTTGTAGCCTTTTAATTTTTTAGGAAGTGACCCCTGATAATTTCCTTCAAAACCGCTGGCTTTCAGATTTTCTTTGATTTCTTTTTCAAAAACGTGATAACATTCCGGGCAGCCTATAAAGTGACTTTTTATTATCTGAGCAAACGAAGTTCCACAAACTCCACAAATTTTCATATTTTTTTCCTGATTTTTTTGATTTTTCAGTCACGCACCGGGATTTTTTTGTCACACCGAAAATCTAGTGTCACGCGGCCTAATTTTTCCTCATAATTTCCAGAGGTTTTTCTTTTCCCGCTTTTATTGCAGGAATCACAGAAACTAGAAGGGAAAGCAGCAAAACAGCACCGACTATCATAAAAATCTGAGTGAACGGCAAATCAAAAACAATTTTCTGAATATAATAAGCTGGATCCATCAGATGAATTTCAGAAACCTGGTTAAGATTCACGCCTTTAAAAATATAAGAGAGCCTGGCAATATGATTCACAAGTTTTTCAATAAGATTTATGAGTATCGAAGCATTTTTTGCAATCAGAATTCCAATTGGCAGCCCGATTAATAATCCTCCGGCACCACAGGCAAGACCCGTAAGCAAAAACGAAAACGTAATGCCGGCAGGTGTCGCGCCAATACTTTTTAAAATCGCAATTTCATTTTTTCGTTCCATCACAAGCATTATGATTGCAGACGAAATATTTATGCTTGCCACAAGAACAATCAGTGCCATAATAAAAATCAACATCATTTTTGTTGACGAAAAATTCTGAAATTCTCCGCTGTAAAGCTGATTCCATCGATAAATATTTGCATAACGGCCGGCCATTTTCCAGACTTTCTGCTGAATTCGCGGCAAATCTGCACTGTAGGCATCCGGAGTTTCCATCATAATTGTAAAAGTTGCATTTGAAAGTGAAAGTGTCGAAAACGCAGCTTCTAGTGGAACAAAAATCCAAAGTTGATCTAGTTCCTGATAGCCTGAAGTTACAATCGCGGAAACCTTAAAACTCGTAAGTTTTGGAGAAATTGAATCTCCGTTTTTTCTAGTTGTAATTAATCTGAAAGTATCGCCAGCTTTTAAACCAAGCGTTTTTGCAATTTTTTGTCCAACAACGGCAGTTTTTTCGTTTTTTACATAAAAATTATCCAAAGAACCGTCCAAAACTTCAAAAAGGTCTTTAAAATAATGATTTTTCTGAAAAATGTCAGCGGGAAGGGCTCGAATTTCCGCTCCGGTTCTAAAAGATTTTCCGGCCGCGAGTGCAGAAATGTCAACTTCCGGGTAAGCGGACAAAACTTCGTTTCCGTCAACAAAAACTTGTGCATATTCTGTAAATTTTTCCGAACTCTGAGTTGCAGAAATACCGCTTGCAACATAAGCCTGTAAGTGTGACGTTGCCAGCCCTATTATTCTGTCGGTCATTCCGCTAATCATTCCGTTTGCAACAGAAATTACAACAATCATAGGAATTATGCTGAGCGCAATACAAAGCAAAGCACCGGTCAAACTCTTTCTTGCAGAAGATTTTTTTTCAGTTTTGGGAAAAATTAAACTTTTTGCGAACATCAAAGAGGATTTTAAACTCATTACAATCTAACCTTCTCTAGACGTTTATTTATGATTTTATAAGTTGAACCGCCTTTTGCCGCAAGATTCATGTCGTGAGTTACCATAAAAAGAGTTTTTTTATATTTTTCTGACATTTCAAAAAGCAAATTGCCAATCATTTCTGCATTCACAGGATCAAGATTTCCGGTCGGCTCGTCCGCAAGAATTAACTGCGGATTATTTATGAGGGAACGGGCAACCGCAACTCTCTGACGTTCCCCGCCTGAAAGTTGTGACGGAAGATGATTTATTCTTTCGCTCACGCCAACATCATTTAAAAGACAGCGGGCACGCTCAAGTGCTTGTTTTTTTGGAACACCGGCAATAAGAGCTGGCATATAGACATTTTCCAATGCCGTAAAATCTTTTAAAAGGTAGTGAAACTGAAAAATCAATCCCAAAAATAATGAACGGAACTGCGAAAGTTCTTTTTCCTTTAATTTTGTAACTTCCCACTTACCGGCAATAACGCTGCCGGAAGTTGCAGTATCAATTCCGCCGATTATGTTCAGCAGTGTGCTTTTACCGCTACCACTTTCGCCGACAATTACAATTTTACTGCCTTTTGAAACTTCAAGACTGACATTTTCAAGAACGGTGAGTTCTTCGCTGTCTGTGACATAAGTTTTTGTCAGATTTTTTACAGAAACCACAGTGTTTTTTTCATTACTCATTATGAAGAACCTCCGCAACAGTCATTTTAAGAACATTTTTACTGGCAGCATAACTTGCTAAAACCGGAGAAATAATCCCAAAAAGCGTTATCATAACAACTTCCCTCACAAAAATTCTTGCAGGAATCTGAGAATATAAAAGGTAAGAGGAATTTTCCTGAATATACGGAAGATTTTTAGGATTTGAAATTGCAGTGCCAATGTACTGAAAAAAATACATGATTTTTGAAAGCAGTAGAAAAATAAAATCCGTGTTAAAACTAATCAAAAGTCCTAAAAAAAGCCCAATCATCGCACCACTGAATCCAATAATAAAGCCTCGCATTACAAAAATTGATTTTACTTCAAATTTTTCCGCACCTACAGCCGAAAGAATTGCAATTTCGTTACGGCGTTCAAAAACAAGACGGCGCATCCCATTGTAAATATTTATTGCAACCACGGCAAAAATCAAAAGAACCAGCATCAAAAGAATATTTTTTTCAAGTCTGAGTGCTCCATAAAAACTTTTATTATATTCACGCCAGCTTGAAATTGCTGAGTCTGGAAATTCTTTTTTTAATTGAGAAATAATGTGCATATCATCAGAAGAATTTTTTAATTTTATTCCCCAGACTTTTTTAGAATCCGCACCAAAATACTTTTCTGCACTGTCAATGTTTACAAAAGCATAGGAAGAATTGATTTCTGAATATCCGCAGGAAAAAATTCCTGTAACCGTAAAAATTCTATCGTCAGAAATAAGATTTACGTCACTGCCGCCACTTAAAATTAAAAGATTAACTTTACTGCCCGGTGCGGCGCCTAAAGCATTTGCCAGGGAACTTCCAAGAACAATGGAATCTTCCTGTGACATTTTAAAATCTCCGCGGATAATTTTTAATTCTTCTGCAAAACCGCGGTCATTTTGAATGATTGAAGGCTCAACGGCACGAATAATTGCAGCACTTTCCCGTCCACGACTTCCCGTCATAAGAGTTTGTGCCTCGTAAAAGGAAGTTATGCAATCGGCAGATTTATTTGATTTACAAAGTTCAAGAAGACGAAGTTCATCTTTTTGAGAAATATTTTCTGCACGCACATGATATGAAGAAATTTCTAAAATCGGCTCTATGGAACTAAGTTGAAAACCGTTCATAATCGACATTACTACGATTAAGGTCATAACACCGGCAGAAATTCCAGCAATAGCAAGTCTTGAAGTTGCAGCAGATCGACCTTTGCGTTCAACACGGGAAAATCTTCTTGAAACTTCAAAAATCCATTTTATTTTAGAAAAAAAACTTTTTTTCATCTTTGCCTTGAATAAAACTTCTGAAAATTTTAGTTTTCAGAATCTTTCTGATTAAGGGTTTCTTTCGTTGCCTCTAAAAATTGCAATTTTTAGAGCCTCCCATTAAAATTCCGTGTACGAAGAACCGTATTTCCACTTAGGTAAAGTTCACGAATCAGAATATTATTTTCATAATAACTGATTATAGAAAAATTATCATCAAAAAAGTACTGCTGAACATAATCAGATTTTGAAGTTTTATAAGTCAAAGCCATTTTTAAAACATCATCTTCGTAATAACGAGTGTCAGCGGGAATTTCAGGATTTAGATTATATCTATAATTATATTTTTTTGTAAAAACATCGGTCTGAATACCAGTTATAGAGTTGTAAGAATAAACATTTTGTACAGACTGAATGACACGGTGCTGTTCATCATAACTCCATTTTATCTGAGAAGTCATAACAAGTTTTTTCAGAACTTCCGATTCTTTTGATTTTTCACTTTGATTAAAAAAAATCATCTGATACTTATTTTCCGATTCCACAAGAAAATCCGAAGTATAAAAAATTTCAGTTTTTGAGGAAAGTTCGCTTTTTATTCCATTATTTTGAGTTTCCTGACTAAAAACTTCTATGATTTTTTGAGACGGATTTTTTGAATCAAAATCATATTTATAAGTTTCACGCTGTTTTATAATTTTTCCGGAAAGTTCCCAGATTTCTTTTTTCAAAATTTTAAACTCGCCGTCATAAAAATATCTTCTTAGCGAAGTTGAATCCTTATGAAGAGAAGAAAGAACCTCGCCATCAGAAGTTTTAGGGAGTTTATTTATCATAAAAATTTCGTCGCCATATTCAAAGTGACTTAAAGAGTTTCCGTCCTGATAGAAATATTTTTCTTGAATTTTTTCAGACTCGCCCTCCCCTTCTTTTTCTACAAGGTCTATATTTTCATACAAAAAGCGTTGATTTTTATTGTCCATCATCAGAATTTCGTCTGCAATGCGCTCTTCTTCAAAAGAAATCAACAGCGAGTCAATCCAATCTCCGTTATCATCTGAGGGAAGATACCACGCAAATGTTTCAAAAAGATTTTCATATTCGGGATAAAAAACATAAATCAAAGGAATAAAAGTAAAAGAATTTTCAGTTTTGCGGGCAGTTTTTCTAAAAAGAAGAGTGAAAACA
>CAVJCY010000003.1:19657-75833 GCA_963648145.1 bacterium
TTTATTATTTTGAGCAAAAAAAGAAGAATTTTCTGAATATAAATTTACAAGAAAATTCCACAATCCTTGTTTTGCAGGAAAAGAATCAAAACTATTTACATAAACTTTCAATTTTGCTGTTTTTGAAAGAGCAAAACACAGAGAAACGCACAGAAAAAGAGAAAAAATCAAAATGTACTTTTTAATTTTAAAATCCAAGAAATTCATTTATATATTTTTCTGCATCAAATTTTTGAATATCGTCATATTTTTCGCCACTGCAAACAAAAGCAACTGGAAGATTAAGTTCGCGGCCGATTGAAACAGCTACGCCTCCCTTTGCAGTCGAATCATATTTTGTCATGACAATCGCGTCTATTCCGACCGCTTCTGCAAAAACTTCAGCCTGGCGCAAAGCATTCTGACCGGTCGTAGAATCAATTACAATCAATTTTTTATAACAACCTTCGTCAGCTTTTTGACGACAAATCTTGTCAATTTTCTGCAATTCGCGGACAAGATTTTCTTTGTTATGAAGCCGGCCGGCAGTATCAGCAAGAACGAGTCCCGGTCCCTTTGCTTTTACGGCTTCTGCGGCATCAAAAACTACCGCCGAAGGATCAGAACCGTGCTGATGACTTACAACCCTAATTCCAAGTTTCTGTCCGTGCGTATCAAGCTGTTCAATTGCGGCGGCGCGAAATGTATCTGCACTTGCAAGCACGATATTTTCCGTACCGCGGTCTTTAAACCATTTTGCAATTTTTGCGACACTAGTAGTTTTTCCAACACCGTTAACGCCCAAAACCATCCAGACATTTACATTATTTTTTTCAGGCTCCAAATTTACGCTTTTTACATTTTCAAGAAGCATTTTTTTCAAAATTTCAAGAATTCCATTCTGTTCCGTAATTTTTTCTTCGCGGCATTTTTTTTCAAGTTCCTCAACAATAAGGTATGAAGATTTTGCTCCAATGTCGCCTTCAACAAGCATATCCGTAAGTTCTTCGTAAAACTCTTCATTTATTCCGCTTTTTCTGGAAAATAAAGCCTTTAATTTTTCGCCAAAAGATTTTTTCATATTTTTACCTCGTTTATTTCTGGGTATCTCTAAAAATTGCAATTTTTAGAGGTTCACTTCTATTTCGCAAATTCTGTGATTTTTTATTTTCAGTCTACCGGCGGTTGCGTGCCTTGAATTTTAAAATCATTTTCATCATTTTTATTTTCACTAATTTCAATAACATTTTGATTTTGTGCAGTTAATTCATAATCAGTTTGATTTTCATTTTGATTTTCTGGAACGATTTTTGCCTTTTCGCCGGCTTTTTGAAGCTCCTCCAATGTGCGTGTGTCAATTTTTGCTTTTTGAGGAATAACTTTATTTGCGGCAATAAGATAACGTACAAGTTCATAAGCCCACAAAACTCCCGCCGAAACTGAAACTCCCGTCGAAATATAAAATGCAGTTCTCCAGCTTTTTGCAGTCTTAAGTACTTCGTCAGATTTAGTGATATTATACAACCCCGCTGCATTATTATAATTTCCCAAAGTAACAAAACTCGGAATAAGGGAAATCATCAGCACAGAATATGCCGAATACATCCATTTTCGCCGTGTGTCTATGTACTGGTCTATGTTAAGAACGTCCGGCTTAATGTAAAAAGACTGATTTTCTGTAAGAGTTTTCTTTGGAATATAAAAAAGCGAAGAATTTCCGTCAGGAAAAATAAATTCTCCAAGAATTGAAGTGCCGTTTATACTGATTTTTGCAGTTTTATTTTCATCTTGAGCAACAATAAAGCCGTTTGCATAAACTGAACCGACAACCGGATTCAAAAGATTCAAATTAACAGTAGTAGTTACAATTTTTTCAAGACCGGCTTCAATTTTAAATCTCTCGTTTCCAGAAAAATAATATGAAGTCGAGGCTGATTTATATCCATCGGCAGAGATTTGAATTCTATGAGTTCCAGAATCAATAATTATTGTGGAAGAAGTATTATTTTGCAAAACGTCATCAATAAAAATCTGAGGAGATTCTATTTCCTTATTCGTAATTTCAAAATTCAATGCAATTTTCATAGAACCTGTAAGAAGCGGAACAATCTGTCGCGAAAGACTTTCACTGATAAATCTTAATTCCTGGGTTGAACCCATTTCGCTGACTTTTCCTACTGATTTTCCACCGGGATAAGAAAAAATTTCAACTTCAACATAAATATAGGCACCGTAATTTGTAATTTTACCGGTAATCAGAGCATTTATTCCGGCCGTTACAGCTTCCCGCTGAAAAACGGCACTTGAATACCCTTCTGCCAATGCAACTTCGGTAGGGACATAAAGGCTGTCGGCACTATTTTTGTAAAGCGTGACATCTTCGGTAGAAACCAGTTGCTCATCCTTTATGAACATATTTTTAAAAAGTGTAGAATATTTTTGAAGTTCAGTATTTTTAATTTTTGTAGTCTTTTTTAAAGCATTTTCTGCAATTTTTGCCTGTTTTTCATCTGCTTCAGCTTCGGACTTTTCATAATTTTTACGGTTTTCATCAATCTGAGTTTGAATTTTCTTGATTGCAATTTCCGTTTCTTTTAATTTTTCCTGTAATTCTTTTTGATTATAATTTTCTAAAATAAGAGCATCGCGTTTTTTATATTCTGAGTTCAACTGCAAATACAAGGAAGTGCGTTCTTTACTCTTCAATGTATTTTTTTTTCTTGCCAGTTCTTCATCAGGATAAACAGAATGAACAAGTGCCGAGTCCAGATTATTCAAAATTTCCTGAGGTATAATTTCCATTGTCGCTTCAGAAACGGAGGACACAGTTTGTCCGCGCGCATACGAAAATTTCTGAGCCGCAACAACATAATTTGCAGCAAACAAAGATGAGAAATTAAATAAAAATAAAAAGTAAAAACAGATTTTAAACTTCTTCATCAGAATCATCAGAATTTTCCATTGGAAGTCCTTTCCATTTTGCAACCAGATAAGCCTTCATAAAATCATCAAGATCGCCGTCCATAACAGCCTGAACATTTCCGACTGAAAATTTTGTCCTGTGATCTTTTACCATTGTGTATGGGCAGAAAACATAAGAACGAATCTGACTTCCAAAAGAAATATCCTTTTTATCAGCGGCAAATTTTGAATTTTCCTTTTCTTTTTGTTCACGGTAGTATTCGTAAAGTCTTGCCCTGAGCATTGACATACAGGCCTGGCGGTTATAAAGCTGACTGCGTTCTGTCTGGCAGGCAACAACAATTCCGGTCGGTAAATGAGTAAAACGAACAGCAGAATCAGTTTTATTTACATGCTGACCGCCTTTCCCACCTGCACGATAAGTGTCAACGCGCAAATCTTCAGGTCGAATATCAACTTCGATTGTATCATCAAGAACCGGATAAACATAAACTGACGCAAAAGAAGTATGACGACGCGCGTTCGCATCAAAAGGACTGATTCTTACAAGGCGATGAATACCATTTTCACCTTTTAAATAGCCATAAACATAATCTCCGGAAATTTGAATCGTAACGGATTTTATGCCGCCTTCTGCTTCAAGTTCATCCATAACTTCTGCTTTATATCCGTGACGTTCTGCCCAGCGCAAATACATACGGCTCAACATAAGAGCCCAGTCACATGCTTCTGTTCCGCCGGCCCCAGCGTGAATCGTTAAATAAGCATCATTTTGATCAACTTCTCCGCTCAAAAGATTTAAAACGTTCAGTTTTTCAAATTCTTTGCGGGCAGTTTCCAGCATATTTTTAACTTCAGTTTCATCACTTTCATCACCAGATTCATCCGCAAGTTCATACATCGCGGACAAATCGTCAATCTGAGCAATAAGTTTACGCCACGGTTCAACACGATTTTTCAATCTTCTAATCTGAGCCATAATTTTTTCGGCCACTTCATGGTCGTCCCAAAATCCAGGTGCCTCTGAGAGTTTTTCTTTTTCTTTTATTGATTTATCTATTGAATCAGAGTCAAAGACGCCCCCAAACGTCGTTAACTTCTTTTTTTAATTCTTCAATTGGAATTTTGAGTTCTTCTAGCATTTTTCACCTCATTTTATGATTTTTGATTTCAAATCCATACGGACATCTCTAAAAAATCATTTTCAATGCTTTATTTAGAGAAACTTTCGAGTTTTAATTTGTTAAAATACAACGAATTAAAACATCATGTTTTTAAAGTTGCCTCTAAAAATTGCAATTTTTAAAGGTAACCATATCTGAATTTCCGCTAATTTTCAATTAAATCCAGTGAAGAATCCATCCATTTTTTTGAAAGAGACGGAAAAATATCTTCAACCTGCACAAAATATTTTATTGCGTCTTTGTATTTTCCAGAAAGATAATATGATTCGCCAAGATAAAAATAAGCACGGTTTTTGGTTGAATCTGCAATATTCGCAGAAATCAGGCGTTCCAACTGACTTGTTGCAATATCATATTTTTTCTGAACAAAATGATTTTTTAATATATCAAATAAAAGATAATCATCTCCGCTGTCCGGAGAAATTAAATCTTCTTCAAAATAATAAGCACCAAGTTTTTTTACATTTTTTTTGCTAGAAATTCCAAGTTCGCGAACTTTTTGCAACGTAGTTTCCGAAAAATAATTTTGCTCAGTTCTTTTGCTTTCAGAGAAATCTAAAAACGGCAGAGGAAGTTCGCGAGAAACACCGTCTTCATATTTTTTTTCTTCTTCCACAACAGTTTCATCTTTTTGATTTTGTACATAATTTATGTGAACGCCCGAAATTGTTGAATTTATTGAAGCAAGAATCAAATCATAAGGTTCTGTGGTGTATGCTATTACGGCATAAAAATAATCACTATAATCAGTTAAATTATCAGTCCAACCAGTAGTATCCGCCAGAAGACTTGCAGTGGGCGTTTCATTTTTTATCTGATCAAAAGAAGTTACCGGAATTTTTGAGCGATAAACAAGAATTTTTGTAATTTTCGGGTCAGGATTTTGTGGCAGTGTCCATGTAACATTAATTTTTGACGAAGCAGCGGCAACTGCACGGATATTCTGCACAATCGGACGCGAATTCACAATGTTTTTTGAATCAGCAAAACTCAAAGCGGAAAATAAAAAAAATACAAAAATTTTAAAGATATTCTTTTTCATAAATCATCAGTAAATATTTCTTAAAAGTTCAAGAATTGCCGGCCGTTCAACAGATTTTCTGATTTCTTCAACCAAATTTTGACCAGAAGAAACTGCGGTACTTACAATTTCGTTTCCGCTGTTGTCAGCATTCGGGACGGTACCAGTTCCGCTATCCGCCTGCTGCTGCCCAGCCTTTATCAAAACAACTTCATCGCCAACATTTATTCTGTCATAAAATCCGTGCTGAGTAATCTGAGCTTCGCTAACCTCTTCGCCGGATTTTGAAATTACAAGTTCACCGGTAACATCATCGTCACTGTAAAAAAGTCCAGTTCCAAAATCGGCAGTTTTAAGTTTTCCTTTTTTGATGATTTTAAATTCCGCGCCATCCGAAATATTTTCTGAACGACCCAAATCAACAAGAACGGTTTTACCTTTTCTTGAAAGAATTTTGCCCTTTACAGTCAGACTATCAAGCACAGAATTTCTAAAACGGCGCAAAACTGTGGAATAACGGTTATTTCCGGTTGCATAAAAACTGTCTTTTTTAATTTCCGTTCCAGTTCTTGCGTTATACATTGAAGAATTCAGCGTCAAATCTTCAGAACCTTCGCTCAAACTTACAATTACAAAGTAGTCAAAATCATTATTTCTTGCATTTCTGAACGCTTCGCCATAACCACTAACAGGCGTAACCTGAGTTTTTACGGATGTTACTGGAATTCCAGAAAAAACATCCCCGGCAGCCTGTGCGGTAAGACGCTCTGAGTCAGCATGATGGAAAGATGACGGATTTTCTGTATAAAAAACTGCAATATTCCAGCGAGTTTTATCAAGATAAAAAGAATCTACATTCCATTGTTTTGCAAGAGTATCTTCCAAAAGCGAATTATAGGCTTCTATAATATCTTCAAATCCGGTTGAAAGTTTTCCTTCATTATTTTTTACAAAATTCAGCTGATTTAAATAAAGTTCATGCATCCCGTTTAACTCAAGAATATTTGCATAAGAAAGGCGTGCATTTTTATTTACCGGATCCAAAAGCAATGCCCGCTGATATTCATAAGTACTGCCAGCCCTGTCATAACGGCTTTCGTACTGCACTGCATTTTCAAGATGATACTGTGCCCAGTTTTCACGCCTTTTATCGTTCAGCGAAAGATTATTTCGTGCCGTCAGTTCAAGCTGAAAGCGCATAAGTTCATCCTGAGGGTCAATTGAAAGTCCAGTTTCTAAAGTATCAAGTGCTTCTTCTGTGTCGCCAAGTTTTAAAAGTGCAATGCCTTTTATATACCATGCCGCAGTATTACTTCTGTTCCGGCTGATTAAAAAATCAGATAAATCAATAACTTCTCGGTAACGCCCTTGATAGTAAAGTGTTGTAGTCAAAAGCTGATAGGCTTTTTCGTTTTTACCGTCAATTTCTATGGCAATCCGGGCCTGCTGTTCTGATAAAGGATAATTACCTTCCATCAGATAAATAACGGAAGAAAGATAATGAACTTCAGTTTCTCCAGAATAATATTGCATTGCCTGAGACAAAAAAGCTTCTGCCTGCGCAAATTTGCCTGTTTGAGCACAAATAAGTGCCAAAGATAAAATTGCACGGCGATTTGTACTCTGCCTCTTTAATGCTTCCGCATATTGCTGTTCTGCCCCGGAAAATTTACCGTCATAAAGTTCAATTTCTGCAAGTCCAAAATGAGAGTCCACGTCATTTGGATATTTTTTTAAAACTTCATTGAAAATTTGTTTTGCGTCTTCAATTTTTCCCAAAGAAAGATTTACCATTCCCTTTAAATTTTGCAAAGAAGGGTTATTTTTTTCAAATTTTTCTGCTTCGGTCAAATATTGCATCGCAAGATTATATTCGCCAAGACGATAAGAACATTCAGCAAGATGAAACCAAGCCTGACTGAACGCAGGATTTTTGTCCGTGACTTCAATAAAATACTGACTCGCAGAATACCAATCGCCCATCTCTTCCTTTTCAATTCCAAGCGAATAAAGTGAAAGTGCCGTTTTTGATTTTGCAAAACAGATTCCAAAAAACATCAGAAGGGAAACAATAATAAAATTTTTTATGATTCTTTTATTTTTCATCATCAGCTTCTTTTTCTTCCGCATTTTTTATCACTTTAATCTGATTTATGCGGTGACCTTCCATATCCTGAATTATAAATTCATATTCGTGCCAGGTAACTTTTTCATATTTTACAGGAACTTTTCCAAACAAATCAAAAACAAAACCTCCAAGAGAATCAAAATCTTCGTTCGGAAAACTAGCATTAAGTGCTTCGTTCAAATCGTCCAAATCAACACGGGCATCACAAATCCAGATATTTTCGCTGATTGCCATAATGTCTTCCGGTTCTTTATCAAATTCGTCCTGAATATCGCCTACAATTTCTTCAATAATGTCTTCCATGCAGATAATTCCGGAAATTCCGCCGTACTCATCAATTACCATTGCAATATGAATATGTTGCCTTTTAAATTCACGCAAAAGTGAATCTATACGCTTTGATTCTGGAATAAAATACGCTTTACGACAGATTTTTTTAAGGTCAATTTCCTGATTTTTTGCAAGAATCCTGATTAAATCCTTTACGTACAAAACTCCAATTACATTGTCAATTGAATCTTTATATACCGGAAATCTAGAATGACCGCTTGCAATAATTTTTTCTACAAGCTGGTCTTTTTCTGCATCAACGGAAATAAAATCAACGTCAATGCGGGGAATCATAACTTCCTTGACTGCAGTTTCAGAAAGCCCCTCAACGCCTTCAATCATATCCTCTTTTTCTTCTTCAAGAATATGTTCCATCTGGGAATCATTATTTTTTTCGTTTTTCTTTTTGTGTCCAAACAAGCCCATTATGCGATTTTTTCATCCTTTAATTTTTTTAACAGATTTTCCTGAATTTTCAACATTTCACATACAGGTTCTTTGCCAGATTCTATATGTTCTTCTCCGTGATCATAGCCGTTTAAGTGCAAAATTCCATGAACCAAGAGACGCTTTAATTCATCATTTTTATTTTCGTCAAAATATTGTGCATTTTCAGTTAATGTTTCCGTGCTGATTGCAATGTCGCCGACACATTTCCATTTTCCTTCCTCGTCTTCGTATTCTTCGTCATTTTCAAAAGAAAGAACGTCCGTCGCAGAATCAATGTTGCGGTACTGTTTATTTAACTCTCTGATGTAAACGTCGTTACAAAAAAACACAGAAATTTCCTGGCCGTCAAATCCAAGTTCGCCTAGAACTTTAGAAACAAAAGGTTCAACATTGGAAATCCAGGACGGTTCTTCCATTTCTTCCTGAACAGAAATTAAAATTCTATTTGGCATCTGTTTCTCCGCTCTTTTTTGATTTTTTAGGACTTTCCTTTTTTTCTGATTTTTCATTTTCAGATTTTTCTGAGTCTGCCTTGATATTTTCCGGTTTTGACTCTGAATTTTCAGATTTTAAATCATTTTTAGGCTCAGTTTTTGATTCTGTATTTTCAGAAGAAACTTCAGGATCTTTTTGATTCTGATACTTAATCCTGTTGTGATAAAATCCGCCCAAAATTGGAAGAAATGCGTTTTTGATTTTTGACAAATCGTTAAAAGTAAGATTGCAGTAATCCAGCTGTTTTGATTCGAGCTTGGCATTAAAAAGCATATCAATGAATTTTTCAATTTTTGGAACAGTAGGATTATCAAGAGAACGGCAGGCTGCTTCTACGGTGTCTGCAAGCATAACTACGGCAGATTCGCGCGTTGACGGTGGATTTCCATTATAGACAAAGTCCCCGATTTCAACGGTAGGATCTTTTTCTTTTGCCTTGTTATAAAAATACTGAATTACGCTGTTTCCGTGATGTTCTGCAATTATATTTATGATTGCATTAGGAAGATGCATTGCAGTTGCCATTTCTACACCTTTTTTTACATGATTTCTGATTACGCTGACAGAAAG
Organism: bacterium; assembly: GCA_963648145.1. Taxonomy (GTDB): domain Bacteria; phylum Spirochaetota; class Spirochaetia; order Treponematales; family Treponemataceae; genus Treponema_D. Next base: position 28,737 of record CAVJCY010000003.1, read on the forward strand.
TGTCGGGTTCAAATCATCATGTTTGTTAATTCCCTCCTGATTTTCCGTAAAATATTCACTCTGGTCAATTTTTCCAATGTCGTGATAGTAAGCACCAACACGTGCAAGAAGAGCGTCAGCGCCAATTTCACGACAGGCATTTTCTGCAAGTTGAGCAACCATAACGGTGTGACTGTAAGTTCCGCCGGCTTGAACCATCATTTTCTGAAAAAGAGGAGTATTCAGGTCACTTAAATCCATAAGACGAAAAATTGAAGCAGTATTCAAAATCATTTCCAGAGGAGTTAAAAATCCCAGAGTGAGAATTCCGGACATAAAACCGTTAATTGCAGCACCGCCAAGAAGTTTTGGTAAATCACTGAATGTTTCGTTAAAAATGACAAGCATAAGGATTGTGCCTACCATTTCAATCAAGCCTAAAATAAGCCCCGCAAAAACAAGGTCAAGACGGCGCTGAATTTTTCTTACAATTGCAGCAGACACAAGAGACGTTCCAAGACAAAAAATAAATGACGGAACCTGCCAGCTACTTCCCAAAAGGACGCCAAACGAAAGTACAAACGAAAATAAAACGCTAGAAAGATTACCGTAAAGAATACTGATAAGCATTACGCAAAGCGCAGACGGAATTATAGTGCAAATTGAATATGCATCTGAAAAAAACGAAAATTTGCTACACAACGCCGTGATTGCGTAAATGACCATAAATAAAATAGCCTGAAGCAGACATTCCTTAAACTGAATTTTTCTTCCAAACGGCACAAACGAAAAAAGCATATACCAAACAAGCGTCAGAAGAATCAGAAAAAGTTCCCCGTTAGAAAATGCCCGGTAATCAATATAAACCGGAGACGCAGACATTTTTTCCAATTTTTTGTACGCATCTTCTGTAATGTCAAAGCCTTTTTTGATGATTTTTTCGCCTTTTGTTACGCTCACAGGATTTTCAACATCCGGTGGCAAGCTACGGTCAGCAATAATTGTACGATCAGCATTCTGCCCGATTTCATAATCATTAAGATTAAAACTTGCAACTGTCTGTGAAGTGCTGATTTTCATAAAATTAATAGCAGAAGCAAAAATAAATGCCGTTAAAGCCAAAATTAAAAAAGGATATTCTGCCTTTATGTAATTTCCGGTTTCCTTAAAATAGATTTTCAGAGAATTTTCCGATTTTAAGTCTTTTTTATTCTTCATAATTTTTATCCTGTTCGTAAGCCTTTACGATTTTCTTTACAAGATTATTTCTGACAACATCTTCTGATGTCAGTTCCATAAAACCAATTTCTTCTATTTTGTACAATACACTGACAGAATGTTTTAGTCCCGACTGAACTTTTCGCGGTAAATCAATCTGAGTAGGATCGCCGGTAATGTAAACTTTTGAATTTTCGCCCATTCGCGTCAAAAACATTTTCATTTGGGCACAAGTTGTGTTCTGTGCTTCATCAAGAATTACAACACAATTATTTAGAGTACGACCGCGCATATACGCAAGCGGAGCGACTTCTATAATTCCACTTTCAAAAAGACGCTTTACGGTTTCTGATGGAATTAAGTTTTCAATTGCATCACGGAGTGGCCGAAGATAAGGATCTATTTTCTGTTCCAAATCTCCAGGTAAAAATCCAAGACTTTCTCCTGCTTCTACAACCGGACGGGAAATTATGAGTTTATTTTTTTTGTGAGTGAACAGAAGTTCCAGTGCCTGAGCAACTGCAAGAAAAGTTTTTCCACTGCCTGCACTACCCGTACAAAAAACCATATCTTTGGTCTGCAAAAGATTAATATATTCCGCCTGATGCTGAGTTCGCGGATAAACACGACGCAATCCGCCTGGAATATTTATTACGACATCTTCAAGATTTACTTTTTTCTGAGTATTTAAAACTGAAAGGATAATATCTTTGCCATTTTCGTGAAAATCTCCAGAAGACACTTCGTCTACAACACGGTCTACAATGAACTGGAATTTTTCGCGAATCTGCGGAGTCTGATCTTCTATGGAAAGTTCATTGCCTTTTGTAAAAACCGGAACGCCTAGACTTTCTTCAATGAGTTTTAAATTTGAGTCATTAGTTCCGCATATACAGGAAAGTACATTGTTGTCTGGAACTACAATTACATATTCGCTATTCAATTAAACCCCATAATATTTTTTTTACTTCTGATATTTTAGTTTTTTTTGTATACTTTTTCCACTATGAATATTAAAAAGAAAATTGCCTTAGTTACCGGTGCCAGTTCAGGCCTGGGAAGAGAATTTACAATACAGATTGCACAAAAATATGATTTTGACGAAATCTGGATTTTTGCACGCCGGGCAGAAAAACTTACAGAACTTGCAAAAAAAATCAATTCTGAACAGCATAAAGAACTTGTAAAACCCGTTTCTCTTGATTTGAGCGGAAAAGAAGGCGTTAAAGCTTTTAAAAATTACCTTGATTTTAATGCGCCTAAAGACAGCGTTACCGTCGGGCTTTTGGTAAATAATGCGGGATACGGCACTTACGGTCCTTTTGATCAGGTTTCTTTGACAGCCCAAATGGATATGATTGAACTGAACTGTACAACTTTAACTGGAATCTGCGGAATTGTTATGCCTTATCTGGAAAAAAATTCTGTGATTATAAACACTGCAAGTCTTGCGGGCTTTATGCCTCTTGGAAATTTTGCAGTTTATGCGGCAACAAAAGCCTATGCCCTTAATTTTACAATTGCACTGGCAGCAGAATTAAAGGACAAGGGAATAAAAGTTCATGCACTTTGCCCCGGAAGCGTAAGTACAGAATTTGCAAACGTTGCATCTGCGGGGGTAAGACCTGTTGTAAAAGGCGGAAAAGACCCGGCAAAAGTTGTAGCACACTGTTTAAAAAGAGCATTCAAAGGCAAAAAAATATCTTTGTGGGCATTCAAATGGAAATTCAACGCGTTTTTGAGCAGAATTACCGGCCGTTATACTGTTGCCCGCATTACATACAAAACAAATCCGCGACCTAGAAAGTCGGAAGAAAGCATAGATTTGTAATTTTTTTTTACCAAACAGCAGGCCCGAGGCTGGAGCAGGCGTGAAGTTTGTTTCAACAAACGAAACGAAAGCCCGCAGGCGCACTATTTGGGCGCCGAGGACTTTGAGCGCTTAGCGAACTTGCGCAAGGCGAGTTGGAAGTGGCATTGGCCCATAAATACAAAGTAAATCCTTATTTGATTTTTTCAGATTAATCACTAGAATATCCCTAAAATAATTTTTCAACTGCCGGAATGTCAGAAAGAAAAGGAGATTAATTTATGGATAACAATATTACTCAGAACGCTCTGTTTACGGATTTTTATGAATTGACAATGGCACAGGGCTACTGGAAAAACAATATGAATCAGGAAGTTGTTTTTGATATGTTTTTCCGTAAAAACCCTTTTAACGGCGGATTTTCGGTTCTTGCCGGCAATGAAACGTTAATGGATGCGCTCACGAATTTTCATTTTAGTGATGATGACATTGCGTATCTTGCGGAACAGAAAATTTTTGAAAAAGGATTTCTTGATTATCTGAAAGATTTTAAATTCAGCGGCGACCTTTATACGATGGACGAAGGAACTGTAATTTTTCCTCAGGAACCGCTGGTAAGGATTCACGCAAATCTTATTGAAGCACAGATTATTGAAGGACTTGTGCTGAATATTATAAATTTTCAGAGCCTTATTGCCACAAAAACGGCGAGAATCTGGCTGGCTTCTAAAAAAGCACCAATTATGGAATTTGGTTTAAGACGAGCGCAGGGACCAGACGGTGCAATGAGCGCAACAAGAGCTGCCTACATTGGTGGTGCAGCTGGAACTTCAAATACTCTTGCCGGAAAATATTTTAACATTCCTGTAATGGGAACAATGGCTCATTCGTGGATTATGAGTCATAATTCTGAACTAGAAGCTTTCCGCGAGTATGCAAAAATCTATCCACAGAATTCTACTTTTTTGATTGATACTTATGATACTTTAAAATCCGGGGTAAAAAATGCGATTATTGCTGGCGGTGAACTTGTAAAACAGGGGTACAATTTTGGCGTTCGCCTTGATTCCGGTGATATTTCTTATCTTACGCGCGAAGTTCGTAAAGAACTAGACAGAGCTGGATTTCCTCAGGCAAAAATTTCTGTTTCTAACGAACTTACGGAAGAAATTATTTCAACTCTAGTTGCCGGCGGGGCACCAATTGATTCGTGGGGTGTTGGAACTCACATGGTTACCGGTGGCGATGAATCTTCGTTTACAGGAGTTTACAAACTGGCGGCACGGCACGACAAGGCAACGGACAAAATGATGCCGGCAATGAAATTTTCTGATAATCCTGCAAAAACTACAAATCCTGGAATTAAAAATGTTTACCGTCTTTTTGATGAAAACGGCAATGCCTGTGCTGACATTTTAAGCCTTGATGACGAAAAACTTGAAACAGATAAAGAATATACTTTCTATCACACAATGGTTGATTACAGACAGTTTGCAATAAAACCTTCTTCAATTCAACCGTTGTTGAAAAAACGTATAGAAAAAGGCAGCAGAGTTTCTCCGCGCGTTCCTGATGAACAGCAATTACGTCTCAGTCGTCAGACAATGGAAAGTCAGCTGGAAACTTTAGATCCGTCTTATAAGCGAATTTTAAATCCGCATATTTATAAAGTTTCTCTTACAGAAAATCTTATGAAACTTAAGAAAGACTTTATTGAAAAAAATATCAAACGAAATCTCTAAAGTTTTTCAAAGCCGCCTCTAAAAATTGCAATTTTTAGAGGTTCCCTTAACAGTAAAAAAAGACAACAAAGGACATCTTATGAAGAGTTTTAAGCACACCGTAATTGCCTGCTACATTGCCTACATTACGCAGGCAATCGTTAACATTTTTGCGCCGCTTTTGTTTGTGACTTTTAACACAAGTTTTAACATTCCGCTTTCAAAAATCAGTCTGTTGATTACAATCAACTTTTGTATTCAGATTCTTGTTGACCTGGCAAGTACAAAACTGGTTGACAAAATCGGTTACAGAACGTCTGCCATTCTTGCGCACGTTTTTTCCGCAGTAGGATTGATTTTACTGGGAAATTTACCTTATGTGATGGATTCATTTTGCGGAATTGTGATTTCTGTTGTAATTTATGCCGTGGGCGGCGGGCTTGCGGAAGTCATCATCAGTCCTATTGTAGAAGCTTGTCCTGGTGACGAAAAAGAAGCGGCTATGAGTCTGCTTCATTCATTTTACTGCTGGGGCTGCGTTCTGGTAGTTCTTGTTTCTACCATTGCGTTTAAAATTTTTGGAATTCAAAACTGGCGCTATATTTCAATGTTCTGGGCAATTATCCCACTTGCAAATATTATGAATTTTGCAATGGTTCCGATTAATACTCTTGTCAGCAATGACGAAAAAATGTCTTTCAAAACACTTTTTACCACTCCGATTTTTTATATTCTGATTATTATGATGCTGGCAGCCGGAGCAAGTGAACTGAGTATGAGCCAGTGGGTCAGTGCATTTGCAGAAGCCGGTCTTAAAGTTGATAAAACCACCGGCGACCTTTTAGGTTCATGTCTTTTTGCAGTTTTGATGGGAAGTTCAAGAATCATTCATGCCAAAGTTGCCGGAAAAGTTGACATAAATAAATATCTTACCGTTTGCGCTATTCTGTGCATTTTTAGTTATCTGATTGCAGTTTTCTCTCCTTTACCGCTGATTTCTCTTGCCGGCTGTGCTTTGTGCGGACTTTCTGTTGGTGCAATGTGGCCGGGAACATTCAGTATTGCGTCGAAAGCCTGCCCGAAAGGTGGCACTGCCCTCTTCGCATTTTTAGCACTGGCCGGAGATTTAGGCTGTTCGGCAGGGCCTACAATTACAGGTTTTGTTTCTTCGCACTTTGGTGATGACTTGCACAAAGGACTTTTGGTAGCAATAATCTTCCCGATTCTTCTGATTGTTGGAATTTTTATTCTGCGTAAACAAAAAGCACCGGAAATCAAATAAAATCGAACTGATAATTCTGATGATTTTTTAGAGATGCCCTTAACCTTTCCGAAAATCCTGAAAATAATTGAATAAAACTCACAGTTAGTATAGACTAACAATTAAGTTAGATAAAATCTAACAAAAATCTTTTTACAGGAGATTCTAAATATCATGAAATCTACAAAAATCGTAAAAGTGATTGGCCGTGAAATTATTGATTCACGAGGAAACCCAACAGTTGAAGCTGAAGTTCATCTTGAAGATGGAACTGTAGCATTTGGAACTGCTCCTTCAGGTGCTTCTACAGGAGAATTTGAAGCTCTAGAACTCCGGGACGGCGACAAAAACCGTTTTGGCGGAAAAGGCGTTTCAAAGGCTGTAGACAACGTAAATACAATTATCGCTGATGCAGTAAAAGGACTTGACGCTGCGGACACCTACAAGGTTGATGGCGCAATGCTCAAGGCTGACGGTACAAAAGATAAATCAAAACTTGGAGCAAACGCAATTCTGGCCGTTTCAATCGCCTGTGCCAGGGCAGCCGCAAATTCCTTTCAGATTCCTCTTTACCGCTTCCTTGGCGGAGTTCAGGGAACAAAACTTCCGGTTCCAATGATGAATATTCTGAACGGCGGTGCCCATGCAGATTCTGCTGTTGATACACAGGAATTTATGATTATGCCAGCCGGGGCCCCATCTTTTAGAGAAGGTTTGAGATGGTGTACAGAAGTTTTCCATTCTCTTCAAAAATTGCTTAAAACAGATAATGATATTACTGCGGTTGGGGACGAAGGCGGTTTTGCACCAAATAAACTTGCTTCTGATGAAGCTGCTATCGAAAAAATTCTTGAAGCAATTAAAGCTGCCGGCTACGAACCTGGCAAAGATTTTATGATTGCTATGGATGCTGCATCTTCTGAATGGAAATCTCCAAAAGGCAAGGGCTTTTATCATCAGCCAAAATCTGGAAAAGATTTTACAACTGATGAACTGATTGCTCACTGGGAATCTTTGGTTGATAAATATCCGATTGTTTCTATTGAAGATGGTCTTGATGAAGAAGACTGGGAAGGCTGGGTAAAGATGACTCAGAAAATCGGCCACAAAGTTCAGCTTGTTGGGGATGATTTATTCGTTACAAACGTTGAACGCCTTTCAAAAGGAATTAAGATGGGTGCTGCAAACTCAATTTTGATTAAACTCAATCAGATTGGTTCTGTTTCTGAAACCCTGGAAGCAATCAAAATGGCACACAAGGCAGGCTATACCGCAATTTCATCACACCGTTCAGGCGAAACAGCCGACACAACAATCGCAGATTTGGCAGTAGCTTTGAATACATGCCAGATTAAGACTGGTGCTCCAAGCCGTTCAGAACGAGTTGCAAAATACAACCAGCTGCTCCGCATTGAAGAAGAACTTGGGGAGGCTGCATGTTATCCGGGATTTGGAGCTTATAACAGGAACTTCTAAAAAATAATTTTTTTTTACTAAAAACCCGGCCCGAGGCTGGAGCAGACGCGAAGGTTGTTTGAACAACCGAGCGGAACAAAAAAGACGTGCTGTTTGCGCGTCTTTTTTGTTTGAGAGGTAGCGAACTGCGTAAGGCGAGTTGGAACGATGCACTGGCCCCAAATTCTAAAAAAATACTCCCCTTGCCCTAATTTCCCTTTTTTCGTAAACTTTAAGGACTTTATGAAACCCAAGACTAACAAGATATTAAAACGTGTTTTTGAATTTGCATTTTTTATTGTGGTAATGCTGCTTTCCTTTTATACGATTTTTAAAGGTCAGGATTTAACAAAAATCTGGACTGAAATTAAAACTATGTCCGTTCCTTATCTGCTTTTTGCAATTTTTATGTCAATTTCTTACGTTAGCCTTGAAGGTGTAATGATTTGCTATCTGCTTCATTCCATTGATAAAAAATCTAAAATTTTAAACTGTCTGAAATATTCGTTTGTAGGATTTTTTTACAGTGCCATAACACCGTCAGCTTCTGGTGGACAGCCAATGCAGCTTTACTATATGGCAAAGGACGGTCATCAATTTAATAAAAGTTTTGTAGTTTTGATGATTGTTGCAACGATGAACAAAATTGTTCTGGTGCTTGTTGGACTTTTCCTTTTGATTTTTAAACGTCCGGAATTAATGAATTTTCTGAATATGACCGGTTCCATGCTGAACATAAAATTCGGCATGTGGTTTTACATCGGGCTTTTTATAGATTTCTGCTGGGTTTTGATTCTTGTTGCCCTGATGTGTTTCAGCGACAAAATCCGGAAATTCTGCCTTTGGATTATTCATTTAATCTTTAAACGGCATCCTGCAAAGTTACAAAAATCCGAAATTAGTGTAAATGATTTTTTCAGCGGTTACAGAGATTCAATTTCTTTTATTACAAAAAACACAAAAAAAATCTTTGTGACAACTGTTCTTTCAATAATTCAGCGAATCTGCCCAATTTTGATTACACTTTTTGTTTACCGCGGACTTGGCATAAAGGCAATTCCGGCAACTGATATTCTTATGCTACAGGCTTCAATTTATGTTACAGTTGATATGCTTCCAATTCCTGGTGCTCAAGGAATTACAGAAATTATGTATCTGAATATTTTTCAGAGTCTAATCGGGCAAACAAAAATAATGTCGTCAATGTATGTAACCCGCGGAGTGAATTTCTATCTACTTCTTGTAATTGCAACAATAACGTCAATTGCCTGTTATTTTTATTATTCCCATTTCAGAAAAAATACTGTCAAAATTGAAGAAGTAAAACCGAAAGCAGAATTTTCCCCTGAAACTGAAGAAAAATCTGTTACAGAATAAAATTTTACAAAAGATTAAACAAATACGACAAAAATCTAGAGAAATAGAACTCATAAAGGAACCTCTAAGAAAACATAAAAAATGATTTTTTAGAGATACCCTAAACTAAAAAAAAATTAAATTTCAAAAACCATTTTTTTTCCGTCAACGGGAATAGTAAGTTTAGAAGAAGTCAACTGTAAAGTTTTTATGCCACACGCCTTTTTTAAAACTTTATTGAGTTTAAAATTTCCGTGCTGATCATCTCCTGCAATCGGGCAATTCTGCTTTGCAAGGTGAATACGAATCTGATGCATTCTGCCTGTTTCAAGAATTAAACGGAGACGGCACATTTTTATTTCAGGATAATCAGTATTTTCGGTTTTTACAGTCCAAGTGTCTTCCACATGATATTCTGTATACGCAGATTTTATCTGACCGTGCTGTTCAAGACTTTCACAAATAATGCCGTCTTTTTTGGACATACAGCCCGTACAAATTGCACTATATTCCTTTCTGACAATTTTTGAAGAAATCAGTTTTGTCCATTTTGCAGCACTTACCGGATTTTTTGCGACAATCATTAAGCCGTTTGTTTCTTTATCAAGGCGATGAACTAAATAAATTTTGTAACCAACCTGTTTTGAAAAAGTTTCATCAAGAGGATGTGCGATATGCACTCCGCCCTGTACTGCAAGGCCGGCCGGTTTGTTAATTACAAATATTTCATCGTTTTCGTATAAAACAGGAATCTCATTCATCCGAAAAATAATAATAGAGAGGTTTACAAATGACAAGAATCTGTAAGAAAGTTTTTATTTTTCTTGTAATTTCGTTTATTTTTTTAAATTTTATTAATGCCGAGAACATTACGGACAATGATTTTGGATTTTCAGTTGATATTCCAGAAGGATTTAACCTTGATGATTATACTGAAGACGGTCTTTCGCTTCTTTTTAGTCACCCGAACAATTCTGTAAATCTTGCCGTAAAAATTTACGTTAATCAGGAAAATCAGGATTCTTCGTCAGTTTTAAATACCGCACTTTCAAAATTAAATGCAGACAAAGACATTGATTCTTTTTTCTGGAATGAAACGAAAACTGCAATTTCCTGTTTTTCTATGAATCTTGATAAAAATTACAAGGGATGGGCATTGTGTGTTCAGACAAATCCAAAACTTTATAAAAATTCCTACATTGCCTTAATTTGTTACTGTGATTCAAAACTTTTTGATTCAAATTTCCAGTTCATTATGTCTACCCTAAATTCTCTTTGCGTGGATTTTGAAAAATATAATACGAGCGGTCCTGTTGTTTCATACGCTTTTCCAAAAGAAGGAGAAAAACTCGTTACATTAAATATTGATAGCCTTGAAATTAACACCAGCATTGACAATTGCGATATTGAAGCGTCAACTTTTCTTGTTGATCTGGAATATTCTGTTTTGTGTTTATATTCACGCCATAATTTAAAAAATGAAGCTTGGCAGCGTTTTTATAGAATGATTTACCGCGACGGATATTCAAGGATAGCACAAGTTTCTAGTGATGTTTATAAAACATTATGGCCGGTTGCAAAACAAAAAAATCAAAAATCTCCTTCTCTTTATTATGCCCAGGCACTTCTGTCGTGGGTACAGAATTTTAAATATGAAAATGCCAAAAGTATTGAAGAATCTGATTTTACTTCCTTGCCGGCAGCAATTTGCGGCAAAGGAAATGATTGCGACAGCCGTAGCATGCTCATTGCGACACTTTTAAACTCCTGCGGAATTGAAAGTATTTTGTTAATCAGCAGTGAATACAGCCATGCCATGGTCGCCTCCGCAATTGAAGCACCAGGACAGGTTTACTATCTTGACGGCACAGATAGATATTTTTTGTTCGGCGAAACCACAGCAAAAATCACATGGGGAATGATTTTCCAGGATTTTGCAGACCAGTCAAAATGGATTCCTGTGATTTTGCCATAAAATTGAAGTTAAAAATACGTCGCGTCAAGGCATACTTTCACACAAGACTTTGTCATCGCTTTCTTGAAAGTGTTTTACCTCCAAGAAAAAAAAAGCACCATGCCGAATTCATTTCACCATCTACACTGTTTTTACGGGCAGATTCTGGACAAACTCAGAATGACGATTTGCATAAAAATTACAAAACAACCACTTACTTTCCATTCCCAAAAATCTAGATTTTAAGAATGAATCAAAAGATTATACGCTTCGATTTCAGAAGATGAATTTACTAACGAAGACCTCAAATCATCACGTTTAAGTTTTGCACTGAAATGAGATATTGTCTTTAAATAATAAGAATGTTGATTATATGCAGCCGCAATCATAAACAAAAGATTAATTTTCTGATCATCAATCGTCTGGAAGTCTTCAATCGGCTTTTTACAAATTCCAACTGCAATTACAAGATCCGTTACAGAAGAAAGCCTTACATGCGGAATTGCAATGCCACGACCAATTGCGGTAGACATCAGTTCTTCACGCTTTAAAATTTCCTGAGTTAATTCAGAAGCATTTTTTACCTGCGGTGCAGTAGCAAGAACTTCCGCAAGTTGAACAAGAGCATCACGCTTTGTACTGTGATTAACAAAAACAATTCTGTCCGGAGAAATAAGATTTTTTACCTGAACTTCCTGATTCTGCTGATTCATTGACGAAGTTGAAGAAAGTTTTTGATTTACCCAGTTTTCTATTTCGGATTTTTTGAAACGCCATACAGTACCAATTTTTCCGGCAGGAATTTCACCTTTCTGTGCCCAGTCATAAACAGTTCTATCTGAAACCCTCAGATATTTTGCAACTTCTTCAATTGTTAGAATTTCGTCAGCCATTTTTTCCTCGTTCTATTTTTTATTAATGGTTGTCTCTAAAAATTTCAATTTTTAGAGACAATAAAAGAAAATGCGACGTTTTAATTCGTGCTATATCAACGAATTAAAACTCGAAAGACCTCTCTGAAAAGTATTGTTTTTTTTTAGAGAGAGCCTAGCAATTATATTTTCTACCCTTTACGCTATTTTGTCAAACATTACTTTTTAATTGAAAATACCGCAATTTTACAATTTTTTGTAATGGGAACCTCTAAAAATTGCAATTTTTAGAGGTATCTTTGAAAACGCGATTTTTTATGCCCCGCATTATTTTGCAAGTTCATGCAGGCTGTCAAAAGGATAAAGTTCACCGATTGTAGATTTCTGGACTTTTTCCCATTCGTTTCCAAAAATGACAACAGAATCTGGAGCCATAAATTCACTCAAAACCTGACGGCAGGCTCCACACGGCCCCACAGAATAATCAGCTTTTGGAGCAGCAATTGCAATTGCAATGAAATTTCTTTTGCCTTCAGAAACCGCCTTAAAAACTGCAGTCCGCTCGGCACAATTTGTAAGGCCATATGAACGATTTTCAACATTACAGCCGGTAAAAATCTGACCGTCCGAAGTTAAAAGTGCTGCGCCAACAGGAAACAAAGAATAGGCACAGTAAGAATCTTTTGATGCCACTAAAGCCTTTTCAAAAAGATTTTTCAGTTCATTTTCAGGAATTTTTTTTGAATTTTCACACATATGTTGCCTTATAAAACCTAGTCAGAATAAGTGACCTAAGTGTTTAGTAGAACCTCTAAAAATTGCAATTTTTAGAAATGCCCTTTAATTGATTTTTGTCACTTATTATTATAACATTGATTTATGAAAACGAAAAAAAATACTTCTATATATATCGTTATTGCAATCGTTTTTGTTGTTTTATACCTTTTATTTGCAGTTAAACCTCTTGCAAAAGAATATCATTACAATCCAGTTTGGAAGATTTATACATCAAATCAAATCATCAGCGATGACACTTCTCAAAAATTTTATTTTAAAATTGGCAATAAAATCGGATATTTTACAGAAAATAAAAATATCATACTGAGCAAAACTTACTCTGATTATGCAGCAATTTCGGATTATTATTACGCAACTTATAATATAAATGCACGCAATCTTGATTTTTTTGATAACCGCGGAAATCTTTGTGGCACTCTTGAAGCAGAAGGCTTTCCTTTTTTTGATGAAAACCGGATTTTTCTTTTTTTGCCGGGCGGTTCTTCTTTTGCATTTTGTAATCCGGACGGAAAAACAAAATGGACTGGCGAAAATGTAATTCCAATCACGGCATTTACTTCAAATAAAATGTTTACCGCTACCGGTTATGCGGACGGAAATATCAAGATTTTTGAAAATTCAGCCGGAAATAATATTTTAACCTATGCACCCGGTGGCAGTGACTATCCTGTAATTATGGGTGTTGGAATTTCTGATGACGGAAATTTTATTGCATCGGTTTCCGGTCACGAAAGACAGCGTTTTGTACTTGCTCAGAAACAAGAAACTCAAACAAAAATTCTTTATCATAAATTTCTTGAAACAGACACAAATTACCGTACTCTTGTTCACTTTTGCGAAAATCAGAAAAAAGTTTTTTATTCATACAAAGAAAATCTTGGCATTTATGATTATGAAAAAAATCAAAATTATTCAATTCCGGTAAAAGGTCAGATTTTATCAATAAAAGAAAATGATGAACTGGTAATTCTTTTGGGCTATGAAAGGAATAAGTCAATTTACACCGTTTATTTTGTGGAAAAAAGCAATTCTCTTGAAGGCTCTTTCTGTTTTAAGGCTTCTTCGGCGTTTATTCAGGTAAGTGACAATAGTCTTTTTGTCGGAAAAGACGATACAATTTCAAAAATCAATATTTCCAAAGAGTAAAAAATGAAAAAAATATTTTTTAAAACCTGCATTACACTGTTTTCTTTGACTTTTTTTTCAGTTCCGATTTTTGCTTTTGATTCTCCGATTGAAAATCCTGAAACAAATTCTGTGAATTCTTATTTTGGACAGAATCTCGGCGGACTGGTGAGTTCGTCTTATATTTATCAGGAAAAAACAACCGTAAAAGCAAGTGAAGACGGTCGTGTTTTAATTTTATTTCATGAACAAAACAATGATTCTGATTTTTTTCCCTGCACACTCGGTAACAGCGTCATTCTCGCCCACGATGACAATATGGCAACGGTTTATGCAAATTTGGACAAAAATAATTTTGGAAAACTGATTTCAACCACCGAAAAAGAAATAGAAGCTTCAACTCCGGAAAAAAATCAGGCAAAAGAAATAAAAAAAATCATCGAATATAATTTTGATGAAACTAAAATCTCAAATAAAATAGAAAAAGGTGAAATTTTCGCGACTTCGGGAAATTCTGCATGGCAAAAAAACAAAAATTCACTTGAATTTCAGATTCTTGATTTGAATAATTCAACTTCTATAAATCCCCGTCTGCTTTTACTTTCAGAAACAGAAGAAATCCCGCTTTCTATAAAAAATATCACTTTAAAATCAAAAAACGGAACTTTTTATAAATTAAGTGACACAAATACTTTACCGGCCGGAAATTATAAAGTTTACCGTGAAAGAGATTTACTTTCTGCTCCATATAAATCCTGCCTTTACATAAACGGAGTTCAGTCTGACACAATTACGTACAATTATCTTTCGCTTTGGGATTCAAAAATTTCCTGCGGAGAAAACAATAAATATTCTAGTGCTGACATTTATCCAGACAAATTACTTCAGCTGACAGGCGAATCAGCGTTTACTCCCGGAAAATTGACAATCAGAATAGAACTTTTCGACATTCAAAATAATAAAACTCAAAACACATTTAACATAACGATAAATTAAAAAAATCAGGTAAAAAAAATGGAAGAAAACAAAAAAGAATTTGAACACAATATGATTCTTTCAGCATCCGGATGGAGAAAAGTTTTTGTATTAAGTGGCAAGGAACAGGATACCTCGCCAGAAATTTCTGACAAAGATTTTAATATTGCAATTGCCGCCGCAGACGCTTTTTTTGAATATATCAGCAATAAAACTAACGGGCAAACTCCAGTAATTGCAGTTGGAATGGATGCACGGCCTACAGGTCCAAAAATTGCAGATGCTATTATCAGATTGTTAAATTCCAGAAACGCCGTAATTCAATTTATTGGAATTACCGCCGCTCCGGAAATTATGGCTTATGCACGAAAATTGGACGGTTTTATTTATATTTCAGCCAGTCATAACCCTATTGGACACAACGGAATAAAATTTGGAACAAATGACGGGGGGGTTTTAAATGCGACAGAAAATGCTATTGTCTGCAAGGATTTTCTAAAAAAACTAAATAACGAAGATTATCTTTCCGGCATAAAATATCTTGTTGATAATTGCAAAAACAGTCGCATTGTACAAATTGAAACTGAAACGAAATCTCCAAAACTAAATGCTTTGAAAGCTTATTACAATTTTGTAAACACGACAATCACAGATTTTACCGAAGAAAATGAATCTCAACAAAATTATATTTTTTCGTTAATTCAAAAATCAGTTCAGGAAAAACCGCTTGGAATTGTCTGTGATTTTAACGGTTCTGCACGCACAATTTCCATTGATAAAGGATATTTTACATCTAAGTCCATAACTTTTTATTCAATAAATGATAAACCAGGACAAATTGTTCACGAAATTATTCCAGAAGCTGAAAATTTGATTTATGTCGCACAGGAAATGGAAAGCCTCCAGAAAGAAGGTCATAAAGAGGTAATTTTAGGTTATATGCCAGACTGTGACGGTGACCGCGGAAATATTGTTTTCTGGAACGAAAAATTGCAGCAGGCTCAGATTTTAAAAGCTCAGGAAGTTTTTAGTCTTTCGGTTTTAGCGGAACTCACTTATTCCCTCTGGAAAAATAAAAATTTACAAAATTTTTCTAAAAATCAGAAAAATCAAAAATTAATAGACTTGGACGAAAAACTCGCAGTGTGTGTTAACTGCCCTACTTCAATGAGAATTGAAGAAATTGCAGAAACTCTTGGCGTAAAAGTTTTCAGGGCAGAAGTTGGAGAAGCAAATGTTGTAAACTGCGCGCGTGAGGCAAGAGAAAAAGGATTTACAGTCAGAATTTTGGGAGAAGGTTCAAACGGTGGAACAATTACCTATCCTTCTGCGGTACGCGATCCTCTGAATACGATTTTTGCAATTATAAAACTGCTTACAATTCGTGAAGACGGTCTTTTTGAATTATGGTGCCAGAAACGCGGCGTAAAATATAATCCTGATTTTAGTCTTACGGACGTCTTAAATACGCTTCCTGTGTATACAACTACTGGCGTAAGCGAAAAGCGGGCCGTTCTTCATATAAAAACAAAGAATCATGCCCTACTAAAAGCAAATTTTCAAAAAGTTTTAGAAGATGAATGGCTAAAATTTTCAGCAATCTTTGAAACAAAGTATAATTTTTATTCTTACGAAGCAATCATTACAAACGGAACTAAGGAAACCCGGAATATAAAAGATTTTTCACTTTCAGGAAAAGGTGGATTAAAAATTCTATTCAAAGATAAAAAGGAAAATAATCTTGCATTCATCTGGATGCGAGGCAGTGGCACGGAGCCGGTTTTCAGAATTATGTGCGACGTAAAAGGCGACAATCCAGAAATGGAAAGAAAACTTCTTGAATGGGAAACTCAAATGCTTTTAAAAGCTGATAATGAAAATTTCTAAAAACTGCAACTTTCGAGAAGCCAAAATAATAATTGCTTTATTAAAAACTGTAAATTTTATATAATTTACGCAAATTTTGCTGTAAAGCAAAACTAACAAACGGAGGCTAAAATGGATAAGGCAGAAATCCTAAAGAGAGCAAAAGCATATATCGAAGAAGAGCAGGATGAACGATTTAAAAAAGAAGTTGAAGATTTGATTGCAAAAGAAGATTTCACAGAACTTGAAGATCGTTTTTATCGCACTTTGGAATTTGGAACTGGCGGTTTACGAGGAATTATGGGTGGTGGCACAAACCGCATGAACACGCTGGAAATTAATAAGGCTACACAAGGTCTTGCAAACTATGTTATCAAAGCATTTCCAAAAGAAGCAAAAGAAGGCTCTTTAAAAGCAGTTGTTGCTTATGACAGTCGTCTTAATTCTGATGTTTTTGCAGAAGCTACTGCCTTGATTTTTGCTGCAAACGGCATTAAAGCATATCTTTTCAGCGGATTGAGACCTACTCCAGAATTATCTTATGCAATCCGGCAGCTTGGTGCTCAAACTGGAGTTGTAGTTACAGCATCTCATAATCCTAGAATGTACAATGGATACAAAGCATACTGGAATGACGGTGCACAGGTTATTGAACCTCACGATGTTGGAATTATTGAAGAAGTAAACAAAGTAACTTCGGTAAAAACAATGACTCGTGTAGAAGCTATTGCAACAGAAAAATTAGTAATCATTGATAAAGAAATTGATGAAAAATTCTGGGAAATGTGTAAAGCACAATTGTTCCGCCCGGAATTGATTAAAGCAAAGGCAAAAGACGTAAAAATTGTTTACACTCCGCTTCACGGAACTGGTGCAATGCATGTTGAAAAAGTACTTGGAGATTTAGGACTTAAAGTTATTACAGTTCCAGAACAGCAGAAACCGGACGGAAATTTCCCGACTGTGGAAAAACCAAATCCTGAAGAAAAACCAGCACTCAAAATGGCAGTTGAACTTGCTAAAAGAGAAAATGCCGACGGTGTAATGGCAACTGATCCTGATGCAGACCGTTTTGGAACAGCTTTCCCTGACAAAGACGGAAATTGGGTTTTACTCAGTGGAAATCAAATGGGTGCACTCTTGATGGACTATGTTCTCCTTTCAAGAAAAGAATTTAACAAAATGCCAGCCCGACCAACTGTAATCAGATCAATTGTAACTTCACCATTCGGAGATTACATTTGCAAAAAATATGGTGCAAAAATGATGGAATGTCTTACAGGTTTTAAGTGGATTGCTGCAATTGAACAGGATTTTGAAACAAAGGACACAGCTGATTATGTATTTGGCCTTGAAGAATCTTACGGTTATAAAGTTGAACGTGAAGTTATGGATAAAGACGGGGTTTCAGCTGCCGCTATGTGTGCAGAAATGATTCTCTATTGGCGTTCACAGGGCAAGAGTCTTCTTGAGCATCTTGATGAACTTTACAAAGAATTCGGATATTTTGAAGACCGCGCAATTTCTCAGAATTTCCCGGGACAGTCAGGTGTAGAAATAATGGCTGGAATTATGGCTGATTTGAGAAAGAATGTTCCTGCAACTTTGGGCAACGAAAAAGTTGTAAAAGTTCGTGATTGCATGAACGATTCGTCATTACCAAAGAGCAATGTTCTTCAGTTCTATCTTGAAAGCGGAACAATTGTTTCTGCACGCCCTTCAGGAACAGAACCAAAAATCAAATTCTACATCAATTCTATGATTCCTGCTGGAAACGGAACTGATACATGGCTTTCTGAAGCAAAACAAAAAGCAGCAGTACTTTGTGATAATATTTCAAAAGATATTCAGAAACGCATAGACGCTGCAAAATAGCAAAAAAAAATCTGGTTCTTCTTTAAAAGGAACCGGATTTTTTTTAACTTCTTGGTGCAGTTCTAGGGTCAATAGGCTGACCGTTTTGAAAAACCATAAGAGTAATCTGTGCTTTTCCAGTAATTGAATCAAGACCTGCCGTTCCCAATTCTGTTCCGCTCACGGCATAATCGCCTTTTCGTACTTTCACAGAACCAAGTCCTGTATAAGAATAAATAAGCCCCGTCCTTGACTGAACAAAAACAACCTGACCAAAACCACGATAAGTTCCAACATACATTACGGTTCCTTCAAGAATGCACTTTACAGCTTCATTATTCATTGCGCTAAGCTGAACTCCAGAAACCTTACCTTTTACCTGTGTCACAGTCGGATTTTGAACAGGCCATTTTGTTGTTGAATCTGCAGTTACCGTTTTTCCATAAGTTCTAGTATCAGGGGCTGGTTCCGAAATCGCAACTTCAGCTTTTTTAGTAGAATTAGCATTTGTTGAAGAAACAGTTTCAGTTTTTTCAGGAATTTTTAAATTTTGACCAGTTTTTATAACGGAATTAGAGTTTAACTTATTTAAATCATAAAGAATTGCAACTGTTGTATTAAATTTTTTTGCAATTCCGTAAAGGGTATCGCCTTTTTCGACGGTATAGGCTTTTGTTCTTATTGATGAAGAAGAATTTGCTGTAGTTTTAGAATTCGAAGAAGAAAGTGCTGCCGCAGTGCCAATATCAGCCTCTGGAATAATAAGGATTTGACCGGCTTTTAAAACATCACTTTCCGATAAATTATTTGCAGAACGCAACTCAGCTACCGTCAGTTGATATTTTTTACTGATTGAATATAAGGTATCCCCTTTTACAACCTGATATTTTGTATCGGCAAAAATAAACGAAAGACTCAAAGCTAAAACTGCAGAAAGTAAAAATATAAACTTCTTCATAATTTTAGTATCGGCAAAATTATATAATACTGTTAAAGAATTTATTAACATTTATTCCACTGATAATTTCATTTTCTTTGTAATGATTGAGCATACTGTCACGTCCAGTTTGTAAATGCGTTGACGTAATTCCATGTTTTATTGAAATATCCGCTTCCATAAGCGCACTAAAATGATCACAAATTCTGACCAGCTGCCCGTCAACAGGATTAAATGCCGCCGTATTGTACTTTGAATTTAAATCTTCCCAAGAAACTTTTATAACTCTACCATCTTTTATAATACGATTCGAAAATTCATCACTTGTGTAATAAAGCATTTCATCACGATAAAAATCCGCCATTAAAGGCACAAGTTCCTGATTTACAATTTCATCTTCGATTTTTTTAACAATATTCGGTAAATCGTCAGTTGCCCGCTTTACCGGCGAAATAATGTCACGTGTTACACTTTCCGGCAAATCATGAAATAACGCACTAAAAAAATTATTCACGATTCGTCGTTCACACATATTAGTCATAGATTCTCGACCAAGCAAAAGAGTCATAATAGCAACAAAAAAACAGTGTCCCAGCACAGAAGTAGCCGGGACACGCGGAGTTTGATTCCATCTGGTCTGAAAACGGAGCTGTTCAATTTTTAACAGGAAATCATACTCTTTTTGATGCATCATCAATTTTTGAAGCCCCTCTAAATCAAAATAATCAATCAATTCCGCTTTTAAAGATTTTTCGATTTCTACAATTCTCTCTTTTTCATTTACCATACTGAGCATTTCAAGTTCACGGATTGTTGAATATTTGTGGGCAGCATTATAAACATGCACTGTTTTTGAAAGGTTTGCCGAAATATGAAATGAGCCCCCCTTCTGTCCCGTATAAATCGTAAATTGAGAAAAGAGCCCGTCGTCCTTTATAAGTTTTCGGTATTGATTTAACACCCACTCGTTCAGACGCATATATTCATCAGGGAACTGAAGACGCAGCATTTTTTGAACCGGTGCCTTAATATCACACAAACTGATTTTTGTGAGTAAATCAAAGAGAGAGGCGTAAATCATCCACTGCCAGTCAATATGAACCCCTTTTTGTTCTTCATATTTCCCGATTATGTAAGCAAGAAACATTTTTTCGCCGGCTTTGTCCATTTCAACCATATCAAACGGCCGAATAAGGTCATTCCAGCGCTGAATAGAAAATCCTTCAAATATTTTTAGTGCAAAATTCTTTTCCATAAAACTAATTGTTCAAGCCTTTTTTTGCATCAGAATCCATTTTATCTTTCCAAACAAGTGCTTTCTTTTTTGTTTCTTCCGCATTTTCAGATTTTCCAAGAGTGATATACAATCTTCGTAATGCCAAAAGATATTTTATAGCATTGCGCATATCATCAATTCGTCTAGTTGAAAGTTCATATTTATCGCGATAAGCATTTGCAGAACCATTCAAAAGTTCTGAAAGTGTTTTTACAAATGTAAGAGTGATTTCATAATCTTCGCATCCTGGATTGTAATAATTATTATAAGCCGTCCGCATATCAAGAAGATTTTTGGAAACAGAAGTAAAACGTCCCTCAAGTTCAACAAACGACCATTTCCATTTGCTGTTATCTCCAAAAGCATTTTTTAACATCGTGATTGCAAGTCCAAGTTTTGAAATAAGTGCAAAACGGCGACGAATGTTAACATTTTCAATTTTGTCAAGAAACGGTGCAAGATCTGCATACGGAACGTCAATTTTATTTGTCACAATATCTTCAAGATAAATAATTGCCTTGTATAAAAGTTTTCTTGCATCGTTCAAGGCATCATTATTTTTTACTTCCATAATTTTTAGAGAAAGACTGTTCAAAGCCATATAAAGTGACGAAACATAAATCATATCCTCACACAAAACAAGTTTTTTTACTTCAAGGTCTATATCACCAGTATGCATTCCGTTTACCATCGTTTTTTCTTTTGCAATAATGGCGTCTATTTTTTTCTTGTAAGGAGTTATAATTTCTGTAAAATGAAGTCTTGCTTCTGCTGAAACTTTTGCCATTAAAATCCTCCACAATATTTATTCAATAAAGAGCGGGCATGTTCGAGAGATTCGCCAGTGTCAGAATCACCGGAAAGCATTCGTGCAATTTCAGCAACCCTTTCTTCGCCTGTGATTTCATGAACATTCGATGAAGTAATTTCCCCAGAAATACTCTTTTCAATTTTTATTTGATTATCGGCATAAACTGCAATACTTGCGAGATGCGTAATACAGAAAATTTGACGATTTACGGCAAGTTTTTTCAAATGTTTTCCGACAGCAACGGCGACTTCGCCGCCAATTCCAGTGTCAATTTCATCAAAAATAAGAGTTTCAACTCTATCAGCTTGAGCAAAAATAGTCTTGAGAGCAAGCATTACGCGCGAAAGTTCACCGCCAGAAGCAATTTTTGCAAGTGGTAGAGGAGGATTCCCTGGATTTGCAGAAATCAGAAATTCAATGTCATCCTTACCATAAAGACCGCACTTTTGTTCAACTTCTGAACCAGCCTTTTGACCAATAAATACAGTGAATTTCGTACCGCTCATTCCAAGATTTGCAAGAATTTCATCGACTTCTTTTGACAAAACTGAAGCACAGTTTTTTCGCTTTTCTGAAAGAAAATCAGCCTTTTTTAAGACTTCAACTTCAAGTTTTTTTATTTCTGATTCAAGAGCCTTTTTTGAATTATTACCATCGGAATTTTCTTCAACGAACACTTTTGCTTTTTCGTAAAAATCCATCAATTCGGAAAGTTTGACATTCACAGAAGAACAATATTTTTTCTTAAGATTATAAATCAGAGAGAGCCTCTCCTGCACCTGTAGCAAACGCTCCGGATCAAAAACTAGTTTCTGTTTATAAGATAAAAATTCATCCGCAATATCAGAAAGTTCATAAAAAGCTGCTTCAATTCGTTCATCAAGATTTTTTATAGACTTATCAAGTTCAGCAACATGAGAAGAATCGCGGCGGATTTTTTTCAAAACATCAATTAATCCACCGTCCGAAGAAGTCAAAGTTTCTGTAATAGAATCAACATCAGTATAAATCTTTTCAAAAGACAAGAGACGACTTTCTTCTTCTTCAAGCAAGGTATCTTCATCATTTTTTAATTTCGCATCAGAAATTTCTTGTACAGCAAAAGTCAACATTTCCAGTTTATGCTGACGTTCCCCTTCAGATAAATTAAATGCCTGCAACTGTTTGCGTTTTTCAACAAGTTCAGAATAAAGATTTTTAAAAACTTCAACTTCGGAGGTAATTCCTGCTCGTGCATCAAGAAATTTTCTGTGTTCACTTACTTTCATAAGCGACTGATGTTCATGTTGGCCATGAATATCCACAAGAAATGACGAAAATTGCGATAATTCAGTTCTTGTAACCTGAGTATCGTTAATCCACGCACCTGTTTTTCCAGAATTTCTGATAAAACGCCGCAAAAGTACACGACCGTTCTCGACTTCAATACCATGAATCAACAACCATTCATGTGCAGATTTTGGTTCATAATCTTCCGGTAAAGAATCAACATTTTCCTTTGAAAAAGAAAGATCCGTGCCAATATTTATTGGCGGCAGAAGAAAAGTCCCACTGACAGAGGCTTCAGATTTTCCGTAGCGAATCTGATTTACGTCTGCTTTTCCGCCAAGCAAAAATGAAAGCGCACCAATTATAATTGATTTTCCAGCACCAGTTTCACCGGACAAAACCGTAAGACCTTTTTTAAATTCAAGATAATCAGAATCAATTAAAGCAAAATCTTTGATTGTTAAATCTTCAAGCATAAGGACCTCCCGTCCAGTTTAATTTTGAACGAAGCGCATTGTAAAAATTTTCTCTTGTACAAGAAACCAGGCGGACTTTTTTTTCATATTTTCTGATAATAATTTCGTCTCCAAAAAGCAATTCTTCTGGTTCCTGACCGTCAACCCGCAAAAAAACATCCCGGTTTCTGCTTTTTTCCACAGATATTTTCAATTTTCCTTCCGTGCTTAAAACTAACGGTCTTGATGAAAGTGAAAAAGAATTCACAGGAGTCAAAATCATGGCATCAAGTTCTGGGTCAATAATCGGTCCACCGGCCGCAGCAGAATAGGCGGTAGACCCCGTCGGCGTACTGATAATAACTCCGTCAGAAATCAAACGACACAGTGGAAGCTCATCGTACATTGCATTAAGATTCACAGTCGTAGCCCCCTTTGCAGAACTGACCACAACATCATTTAACCCAAGTTGACTAAAAACGACAGTTCCCTTTCTGTTGATTTCCACGGTTACCATCATCCGCTCTTTGATTTGTGATTTTCCGTCAAGAAATTTTTCAAGTTCAGTTTTCCATTCATCAGGCTGAATTGCAGCAATAAAACCAAACTGCCCAAGATTTACCGGAAAAATTGGAATTCCGTACTCAACACTGTTTCTCGCAGCAAAAAGTACAGTGCCGTCACCCCCAAGACTGATTACAAAATCAAATTCCGAAAAAGGTGCCCTGTTACAAAAACCAGCAAAACTATAAAAGACCGTTTCATATTGTTTTTCTTTTAAAAAAGAAGAAATTTCTTCCGCAATTTTTACAGATTCATCTTTACTGACATTTATAATAATAAGAACTTTTTTCATTTGACTTCAATTTTAAGGTAAAGAGCTTAAAACTTTCACAATTTTAGCACTTTCTGCATGAGTTAATCGCGGATAAAGCGGTATATGAACACATCTCAGATACAAAGACTTTGCATGAGTATAAGGATCCGCAGAATCATCTTCCTTATCAAGTAAAAGATGAATTACAGAATCTTTATAAGCCATTTCAATTTCTACATCCTTTTTAGAAGTATACATTTTTACATCTTTATACGAACCTGCAAGAATCAGAGGAAATGAACACATTGTAGAACCTTCCTCCATTTCCCGTGCATAAAGTTTATGATGACCTATCAAGCAGGCTTTTTGAAACAAAGCAAACAATTCTTTACGAGTTTTTTCATTACGACCAAATTCTTTTATCTGAACCCAAGCCAAAGCACAATTTATATCAGGCAATAAATCGGTAAGAGGTGCTTCATCCAGATATTTTTTTAAAACAGTCCATTCCCGACGCCCAGAAGCATAAAGAATAGATCCCCCACCAGCGGTAATTACATCGTGTTCTTCAAGTCCCATGATTGTAAAAACACCAAAGGAACCGGCAGGATTTCTTTTTTCTGTAAGATTTCCGTTTTCGTCTTTTAATGGAACAGAGGCACCTGCACTATGCGAAATATCTTCAATAAGAGGAATTCCCAATTCAGCGAGTGCTTCAAAATCCGGCAAAATTCCTTCAGTTTCATGAAATAAGAGTAGTTTTCCGCCGTTTTCCACCGCCAATTTTATTTTTTCAACGGAAGCAAGACCTGTAGTTTCTTCAACATCAACCACAAGAGGTTCAAAACCAAGTTCCGTTAAAGTCTGATATTGCCAAGCTGGAGCAAGTGCAGAAATTATAACTTTAGTGCCACTTTGCAAATCAAGTGCCCGCAGGGCATATTTCAAAGCAATTGCTGGACTTCTTAAAGCCGCAGCCCCATCACATTTTGTAAATTCTTTTACCAGTTGAATCAATTTTGAATTTAATTCACCCGGTCCTATTTTTTCATCTACCATGCAGGTTAAAACTGCATCCATTTCTTTTCGTCTGATTGTTGTACTGTATGTCTGTATCATTTAGTATTACTGACCGTCAATAATTTTCTGTAATTCGTGAGCATTAAACAACTTTCTGGTATTCAGCATAATCAAATATCCTTTTTCCTCACGAATTACGCCTTCAATATACTCAGTTCCAATTCCTGTAAGCATCTGTGGAGGTTCTTTAACATCTTCTGTTTTTACGGTAACAACTCTTTCAACTTTATCAATGATAATTCCGATTTTGTTGTTATCAATATTAAGAATAATAAATCCACCGTCCATTTCAATATCTTCTGCGTTTGCAACGGACTGAATATTAAAGCGTTTATGCAAATCAATGATAGGAATAATTTCACCACGAAGATTAATAATTCCTTCTACATAGTATGGCGCGTTTGGAATAACACGAACATCCTGAAGCCGCACAATTTCCTTTACGTCCATAATGCTCACTCCATACAACTCTTCTCCAAGATGAAATGTTACTAACTGAAATTGTGTATCTTCTGCCATATTAACTCCCGATTCATTTTGAATTTTCAAGATATTTTACTCTGAAATTCTTGAATTTGCAATTAGACGTTAGAACACAACGCCTGCTTCCTCTTACCTTCTCCCCTCCTTAATCAACTGTAAATAAAGTAATTGCGACAACCTCCCGTACGCCCGCTTTTTTTAATAAAGAGGCGCAACATTCAATTGTTGCTCCTGTTGTACACACATCGTCCAAAAGACACAATTTTTCTGGCAAAACAAAATCAAAACTCTCCAGATTTTTTTTAATTTTGTTTTCATCCAATAGTCGGTATGCACTTGTAATTGTTTTTAGCCTTTCGTCACGATGCAGTTTTTTTTGTTGAATTGTACTTTTCCTTTCCAAAAGATTTAAAATTTTGATTTTATGAAAAAATTTCAGATATTTGCATAATTCGTCAATCTGATCCCAGCCGTTTTTTCTAATTTTTCCTTTTCGTGGTGGAACCGGAACAACAATATCAATATTTTGCATTTTAAGGAGTTTTGAAATTTCAAGTGCAAAAAACACAGACAGTGCCCTGATTCCTTCAATTTTCCATCTGAACATTAAATCTTTATTCCATAAGCGGTAAGAAAACATAGGAATAACTCTATCCGTACTTTTCAGCAATGTATTTTCACGGCAGGTAAAACATTCATTTTCCGTAGAAATCAAAAAACGCCCGCAGTAATTACAACGCGGAACAACAAGCGATTTTTCAACCGAAAATTCATTTTTTTTACACTTACGGCAAATCGGAGTAATAAAAGTCGCACTCCCACAAACCGCACAGCGTTCAAAACCGTTAATAAAATTGATAAAAAAGCGCGCAAAACTCACAAAAAAATGCTGCACTCTAAAAATCAAAAACTCCATACATAAATAATTGATTTAAAAGTTAAATTTCGGAAACAAAAATAAAAATTTTTTGATTTTTTTTAGAATTAGGGCGTATCCTGCCTGAAAACAGGCAGGTCAGGCTTTTCGCACTTCGCTGACTAACCGCAGCTCATCCACTTCGCGCGACTTTTATGCACAGAAAAATCCGACGCCGTGACACCTTATTGACGTTTATGACACGGTATTGTTGGTTTACGTGGGCGGACATTTGTGGTAATGCCGTGACGAGCGTCGGAAAGAACAGTGACAGTCGCGCTTGGGACTGCTTCGCAGGTGCTACAATCCTTTACGCAATTTTTAGAGGCAACTAAAAAAAACGTGACGTTTTAATTCGTTGTATTTTAACGAATTAAAACAGGAAAATTTTATCTGCCCGAAAGTGTCTTTTTCCACCTTGAAATTGTCTGTAAGGCAGAAATCGGCGTCATATTGTCTAAATCAGTAGAAAGAATTTCTGAAATTATAATTTCTTCATCACTAAAAAGCCCCGGAGTTCCATATTCATCCGTCATTTTATTTTCTTTCAGTGACATTTGCTCAGTTTTTAGGGAATTAAAATCAAGGCAATTAGCTTTTGAGTCTTCTTGAATTTTGGAAAGAATTTGTTTTGCCCGCTCAATCACAGAAACAGGAATTCCCGCAAGAGATGCAACGTGAATTCCGTAAGAATTCTGAGTTATACCTTCCTTTACTTTTCTTAAAAAGACAACTTGATTACCTTCTTCTCTAATCTGCATGCAAAGCATTTTTAAATTTTTATGCTCCATTCGCGTAAGTTCGTGGTAATGTGTCGCAAAAAAAGTCTTGCATTTTATATTATTCAAAAGATATTCGCTGACAGCCCATGCAATTGCAAGTCCGTCCTCTGTGGAAGTTCCACGACCAACCTCATCCATAATTACAAGGGATTTTTCAGTTGCAAGACGCAAAATATTCGCAGTTTCGGTCATTTCCACAAGAAATGTTGACTCACCTTTTGCAAGATTATCAGAAGCCCCTACTCTGCAGAAAATGCGGTCAACAATCCCGATTTTTGCTCTTGACGCCGGAACATAAGAACCTGTTTGGGCAAGAAGCACAATCAAAGCATTTTGCCGCAAATAAGTTGATTTTCCGGCCATATTTGGTCCCGTTATCAATGAAAAAGAAGGTTTTTCGTCATCATCAGAACTTAAAAGTGAATCATTTGGAACAAATTCTCCGACCGGTAAATGCTTTTCCACAACCGGATGTCGTCCATCCTTTATTTCAAAAAGAGTAGATTCTTCAATTTCCGGTCTTACCCAGTCATTTTGAACAGCCGCGTAAGCTAAAGAAGAAGATACATCAGTATTTGCAATTTCATCTGAAATTTGTAAAAGATACGGAACATATTTTTGCAAACTCGAACGCACTTCAAGAAATAAATCCCGTTCAAGTTCAAGAATTTTTGTAGAAGATTCATTTAATTGCTGTTCAAGTTCCTGCAATCTTTCGGTTGTATAGCGGTCACCGTTTACAAGAGCTCGCCTCATAATAAAATGTGGCGGAACAGAAGAAAGTTTACCTTTACTCACTTCAATAAAATAACCGGCAGCATTGTTATATTTGATTTTTAACGTTGAAATTCCAGTTTTTTGCCTTTCTTCCGCCTCATATTCTGTTAAAACCTGATTAAAATTATCATGAATGGAACGCCAGTGATCCAATTCTTCTGACCACAGAGGTTTTATAATTCTTCCGTCCGTCAGTGATGTTGACGGGTCATCAAGAATTGAGTTATTTATGAGAGTACAAATATCTTCCGCATCTTTAGAAGAAATAAAAGAAAAATCATAAACATTCAGGTAAGATTTAATTTTAGTCCAACTTTCAAGACTCGCCTTCAATGCCTGCAAATCTTTTGCGTGGGCCTTGTCCATTGCAATTCTACCGGCAAGTCTTTCTACATCAAGAATTTGAGACAAATCATTTTTTACTTTTTCCATTAACTGACGGTTATCAAAAAAAGTAGAAATGCGGTTTTGCCTTAATTCAATCTGATTGATATTTGTGAGCGGAAAAAGTAGCCAGTTTTTCAAAAGCCGCCCACCCATTGCAGTTTTTGTGAAATTTACACATTCCATCAACGAAAACTTAGCCGTTCCATCATGGATATTTTCAGTAATTTCAAGATTTCTGCGGCTGGAATCGTCCATCATAAGAAATTCCGAATCAGAATAAATCTGAATTGACTTTATATGAGGAATTTTTGTATTTGTAGTTTTTTCAAGATAATCAAGTAAAAATCCGGCAGGGACAATTTCTGCAGAAAATTCTTCAAGCCCAAAGGATTTTAAAGTTACAGTTTTAAACTGATTTAAAAGTTTTTTATAAGAAAACTCATAATTAAAATCCCAATCAGGATAATAAGACACAGAAATATTTGCATAGGAACGGATTACACTCTGCACATCTTCATTCTTTTTTAAAGAAAGAGGCAGTAAAAGTTCTCTAGGACTAGCACGGTTCAACTCTTTTGCAAAATATTCACACATTTTAACAGCTGACCACGAAGTTGCCTTAAAGGAAGACGTCGTTACATCAATAAAGGAAAAACCGCATCTTCCTTTAAAAACAGAAAGGGCAGCAAGATAATTTGCTTTATAACCGTCTAGATATTCAGCTTCAACAGCAGTTCCTGGTGTGATAATTTCTACAACTTTACGCTCTGTAATTCCCTTGCCACCTTTTGGAATTTCTCCGACCTGTTCACAAATTACAATTTTTTTACCACAACGCAAAAGACGCGCAATATAAATTTTTGCAGCATGACAAGGAATTCCGCACATCGGTTGCCCGGCACGGTGAGTTAAGGTTAAATTCAAAAGCCTGGAAACCTCTACCGCGTCTTCATTAAACATCTCGTAAAAGTCACCAAGCCTAAAAAACAAAACCTCCGATTTATACTGATCTTTTACCTTACGGTATTGAATCATCATCGGAGTTAAATTTTCGTTTTGAGCGTTATTTTCTGTAGAATCCAAAGCTGACATTTTAAATTAATTTAATCCAAGTTCATTTATAACCTGATTTGTAATATCAATTGAAGAACTGTACCACAAAATAGATAAATCGTCTTGAAGGCTTAAAATCATACTGTAACCGCCACTTTCTGCAACTTTTTTTAAGGTTGTCTGCAATTTTGTATAAAATTCATCAGAATTCTGCAAAGATTTTTTCAAGCTTTCAAGTTCAATATTTTTTGCATTTGTATATTCTGTAAGATAATCTTTCTGCTTTATTATTTCTGCTTCAGTTCTTAATGCGGCAGTTTCATTTCCGGCATTCTGATAATCAGCCTTTTTCTGCTGCAAAGCCTTTAATTCTTCTGTTTTTTGATTAATTTCGTCCTGATATTTCTGTTTTTTTTCTTCATAATTTCTTACAGGTGCGGAATTTCTAAAATAAAGCTGATAGATTCTTGATGTATCAACAAGACCAAATTTTGTAATCTGCTGAGAAAATACAGGTACAAAAGCTGAAAATGCAAAGCAAAGACTTATAATAAATTTAAAATTTCTTTTCATTTTTTTTCCTCAAAAAAAAATATGGGTATCTCTAAAAAAAACATTTACAATGCTTTATTTAGAGAAACTTTCGAGTTTTAATTCGTTGATATAGCACGAATTAAAACATCGCGTTTTCAAAGATACCTCTAAAAATTGCAATTTTTAGAGGTTCCCTTATCTATTTACAAGATTGAATGACAAAATAAACTGGAATGCAGTTGTAAATGAACCGTTATACCAATAGAACTGATTATTTTCGTCATAACTATATTTCCAAGTAAACATTAAATGTAATGGGAACTGTGGCATCAAAATTCTGATTGCAGGTCCAAAACTGTACATCCAGCTGTGAGGCGTCATTGATGAAATTTTCGAAACACTGCCGGCAACCGCAGCTGCATCATAGAACAAATCAACGCCAATCATACCTGGCATAATCGGCATTCGTAATTCAAGTTTATTACTGAACAAAACCCGTCCTCGATTTGTTTTATAAGCATCTGTCCAGCCTCGGCCGTTCAAGACACCGTCAACATAAAGTCTGTTTGAATCTGTAACCACAGTACCTGATGCAGGGAAAAGTGCTGAAAAACCAAAATATTCAGCCAAAACTAATTTCAAATTCCAGTTTTCTGTAATCGGTTTGTTTAACAATGTAAGATAACCTTCCAGTTTTGTATCAGAACGAAGGAAGAATTCCTTTTCAAGACCAGGAATAAAACCGTACCACGCAAGTCTTTCACTTACAAACCAACCTTTTGACGGATCATAATTTATGTCACGACCATCAAGAGAAAGGCTCGTGTAAATTCCGTTCATTAAACCAAAACGGTTTGCATAAGCCGAAACTCCCGGATCAACCGGAACAAAAGATGTTTCATCAAAAATATAATTTTTAAAAGTATTAGAAATTCCGGCACCGGCAGTAATTACAGCGAAATTCGGTGTCCAACGATGCGAAAATCCTGTGTTTAACGAAACAGACCAACCGTTATAACTCATGTAACTATAATTTTGATACAGGTCACCACTAGGAGCCCACACATTAACCGCCGTTGTTGAAGTTGCGTGCGAAAACGAAAGACTTTCAGAAAAAGCAATAGGAAGATTCCAGAGCCAACTTTGAGCGTAAGTTAAATCAACAGATTGTTCTGTATTAGAAATTGTAGTTGAAGCAGAAATTGATTTTCCTTCTCCAAGGAAGTTTGAATTTTCAAGTTTTAAATACAAAGAAACCGGCAAAGTATCAGGATCCGTCATAGCAGAAAAAGTCGCACCAAAGTTAAAACTTGTAGTCGATTGCTCTTCAACCGTGTATACAAGATTTACAAGATTATCTTCAGAGCCGGCCTGGGGTTCCGGAATTACATTTGAAAAATACTGAAGATTCATAAGATTTCTGTAACCGTTCAAAATTTTATCCCTAGAAAAAATATCACCAGGTTTTACAGGAATTTCACGAGTAATTACATAATCTTTTGTTTTTGTATTTCCTTTGATTATAACGTTTTCAATATGACTTCGCTGTGCTTCTCGAATATTCAGGACATAAGAAATTTCGTGTTTTGAAGAATCTTTTGAAGGAATCGGCTGAAAATCATTTGACATATAACCGTTTTCATAATACTTACTTGCAATATTTGAAAGATCTTCCTGAAATTTTGTGTAATTGAATGTTGTTTCAGGCTTTAATTTTGTAACTGCCATCAATTCTGATACAGAAAAAACTTCATTGCCTTTTATTTCCATACCTTTGTAAATATAAGGTGCGCCTTCCTGAATTATAAATGTGATTGTAAGCTCATCGCGATGTTTTTCTTCATTTGCAGTGCGCTGAATATCAACATTCTGAATATTCATATCAACATAACCGCGTTCAAGATAATAATTTGAAAGTGTAATTTTATCCTGCTCAAGAGTTTCTGCCTGATATGCACCGTCTTTCATAAAACCTACCGCCTTAAGTGTAAGTTTATTTTTTAATGTCCTGTCAGAAACGATTGTATTTCCTTCAAAATTGATTTCTTTAATTACAGTGCTTGAACCTTCAGAAATCTGAAAAATAATATTTACACCACCGTCAACAGTTTCTGTTTTGTGACTTACTTTTGACGAAGTGTATCCTTTTTTGAGATAAAAATTTCTTAAATTTCTTTCATCAAGAAGAACTTTGCTTTCAACATAAACATCAGAAGCCTTTATTTTGATTTCTTCCCTTAATTCACCGTTTCTGATTTTTCTGTTTCCTACAAAAGAAACATTTTTAATCACAGGTCTTTCTTCTACACTGAAAACAATCAAAACATCATCATAATTTTTGCTGTCATGCTTTACGAAAATATCAATGTTTTCAAAATATTCCATTGCATAAAGACGATCTATGAGTTCTGAATAATTATCTTCTGTAAAAGGTTCACCAATATAACTTGCTGTAATTCCGGCAAGATCTGACTTTTTTACATTTTTTAAACCGTCAAATTCTATTTTTGCAATATTCTGATTCCAATACCAATCTTCATCTTCTTGAGCTGTCAAAAAGGTAAATGGAATTAAAAGAACAAAAAGAATAGAAAACAATTTTTTTTGCAAGACCTGCATAATTTTTCCCTCTATATAAAAGATTCAACACGATTTAGTGCAAAGTTATCTTTAAAAATTGGAATTTTTAAAGGTTCTCTAAAAAAAGCATTGAAAATGATTTTTTAGAGATACCCTTTATAGTTTTTAAAAGCGCCACTTCCACGACAAACTTACAGAAGCCGTTGGAGAAAAGCCTTTACTTTTATCAAATAAACCATAAAGATCCTGAGAAATGTTCCATCTGATATTTCCAAACGGAGCTTCAATTTCCAAACCTAACTCAAGAGGAAACAAAAGCCCCGTAGGAGCACTTATACTAAAATTAGTTCCTTCTTCAAAGGTCGCTTGAAATACTGCATCAAAATAAATGGATTTTCCAAGGTACTTACCAATGTAAACAGTCGAATTATCCATAAGGTTACTAAAAGTAAGCTTCTGATCTGGATTATTAGCAAACGATTGTGCCAGGGAATTCTGGATTACGTTGGTTCGCACAGAAAATATATCAAAATTCAGTAAATCCCGCAACTTATTCTCAGCCTGACGGAAAAACAGGGACTGTACGGCATAATCACCGGCAGAATATAAAATATTTACAGGATTTTCCGTGTCCATATCGCCGGTTACAAGCTGTCCCATAATTGTTCTGAGTTCTTTTTCTGATTTTGGCGGATCCGATGTAATTTTTGGGTTAAAATTTGACAAAAGCTGATCTTCCGCCCTAAGCATAAGTTTTATGTTCTGCCCTTTATCATCACGTTCCCTTGCTTCTGCACTCAGAGTAACACGCGAATTAACAATATTTGACGGATTAAATGCAATACTACCCTCTTTTATGTAGAAGTTTCGGTTCAAATATGAAATATCCCCGGACTTTATTCCAAGCAAACCGTCAATTGTAAAAACATCTGAAGATGAATCCATGCGGAGTGTAACCTTTGTGTTAGGCACAAAAACACAGCGTAAGAAAGGATCAAAATTCAAAGACGAATGTGCCCCCAGTGAAACCGTTAAATCAAGAGAAACTTTCATAAGATTATCAAGAACAGCCGCTTTATTTTCTGATTTTTGAGAAGACTTTGAAGAAGAAACACCTCGTGTTATGCTAAAAATTCCGGAAGAAAGTTCAACATTTTCGCCGTTAATGGAACCTGTCAAAATCATTTCATTTTCACCAAGACTAATTTGAGCATCAACATCTGCTGCAAAATCTCCGTCAAGTTCAAAAAGCTCTGTGTTAAGTTTTAAAGGAAGTCGCTCTCGGCGCACAGTTTTTAGAGAAGCATTTATATCATTTACCGCTCCGTTGTTAAAAATCATATCCGCAGCAATAATGAGTTTGTCTTTTCCTTCAAGTTTAATTTTTCCTTCTTGCAGATGAATTTCATTTTCGTTACCGGTAATTTCAAGTTCGTCGCAAATAATATCACTTGCAAATGCAATTGGCACATTTATAACTGCATTTTTGAGCTTTAACCTTCCTTCAAAATCAGGATCAGTCATATTACCTTTCATTCCAAAACTTCCGGTAATAACGCCTGAACGGATTTTAAAAAGTTCATCAAAATCCACAACAGCCATAACCTCTGCAAGGTCAATATAAAGATTATTTAAACTGACGGAAGTATTTAAATTATCAAAAACACAATCAACTACCCCTTTTACAGAAGAACCATTATCAATATCTGCCTTAAGTTTTCCTTTTTGAGTATCAAAATAACCGCTTAATCCCAAATTTTTTGACGAATAAAAAGCCATGGATTTATTTGAATAAACGGCCATCAGCAGAAAGTCAAGTTTTTTTCGTAAAAGACTTCCGTGTATATTGTTAGATGCAACGCTGACTGCCATAGACTCAAGACCGTTTTTAGAAGTAACAATGTTAGAAACAGAAATATCAAGCGGGACTTTTATATTTTTATCTTCAGAACCGGCAGAAAAAAGCGTAGTTCCAAGGCCTTCCATACTATCAAGAGAAAATTTTAAACTAGTTTCGCCAAGAGTCATTCCTGCAAAGGAAAAATTTAATTCATTTACCGCAATGTCACGATCTTCAAGCACTGCATTTCCGTTAATTTCCATAAAGGAAGTTCCCATCAAAATTGCCGCTTTTTTTAAGTTCAAAGACACAAAAGGATGAGCTATAGTTCCCGTAGCATAAGCCGTTGCATTTAAAATATTTCCTTTATTTGAATTTCCTGCAAAACGATTCAAACTGAAATTCTGAACGTCAACTTCTGCATTTAAATAAAGTGAATCCATAATATCAGAATCAGCAAAATTCTTTCTGTCAGGATTAGAAATTCCCCCGTCAATCATTATGGACTGCGAGGCCAAAGGATCTGAAAGTTTGATTTTTAACCGTGCAGAATCAAGAATGTCCTCATCAAGATTTAGAACAAAATCTCCCTCACCTTCAAAAAGATAATAATCATCACGGTAAGTTAAAGTTGATAATTGTGCCCCGTACTTATTAATAATTCCCTTTGCAGTGATTTTTGGATTTGGAAGAATGTCCGTGCTTAAATCTTCAACTTCAAGACGACTGAACGAAATTTCCGGACCGTTATCAGCATCATAAGAAAATTCTGATGCAAGAGACAAAACCAGCGACTGGACGGAAGCTCCCAAATCAATATTCAGCGGCAAATTTTCAAAACCGGCAAATCCAGAAATTTTTTCTCCAAGGACAATTTCACCGAGCGTTGAATAATCTCCGGAAAAAGTTACAACATTCTTAATTACAGAACCCGACAAATGATAAGGCACAGACTCAAAATTCAAATCTGCAAGATAAAAAATATCATTTGTATCAGGATTTATATCAACACTGCCAGAGGCCGTAAGCGAATTATTACCAAAAACAAAATTCAAGTGATTAAGCGAAATTGACTGCTGAGTTCCACCGGCACTAATCATAAATGCCTGATTAGCCTGCTGACTGTTTACCGCCATGATGTAAGGCAAATTAAAAGAAAAAGTTTCAAAATCCGTAGAAATATAGCCATCTGCAGAAACAAGAAACGGCTGCGTCATTGTCTGAATACCTGCAAGAGAAACATTAACATCTTCCGGAACAAACTGACGCGCAAGTGCCACGACCGAATCAACAAAAAGTTCCGTAAGACTGACAGATACCTGAAGATAATTTGATTTTGTCAGATAACTTCCGTCCAGGCGGATAATACCATGCGAATCATAATCAAAGTGAGAATAATCATAGCCTTCTAGAAAAAAATCATAAGAATCTTTCTGAGGCATAAAATTAAACTGAACAGCGGTGAGACTTCTGTCACCGGCAACAATCTGAGGTGCAAATGCCATAAAACCGCTGTCCAGAGGATCAAGAAAAATCTCGGCAGAAAGTTCAGTCCCGTTATAGAGTTTAAACTGTTCAATATTTACAGTACCGCTTGCCTGCAGATTTTTAAAAATCAGAGACAAATCACCGTCAGCCTGACAGGAAGGTCCTTGCAAAACCAGTTTATGAATGTCAATTTCATTTTGATTTCCTTTAAGATTGTAATCAACTTTAAGCCCGTCCGGAAAAAAATCATCAGGAATAAACAGAGAACCTTTTGACTTATAATCAAAATTCTGCGTCGCAACATAAAAATCCGCCTCAGTATCCGTATCAATCAGAATTTTTTTTAAAGGACTAAGTTCATCATGCTTTTGTTTTGAAGAAACAATGCGCACTGGGCTAAATTCTTCAGTTCTGAGTCTTGCGTGCAAAAACTGATTTTCAAAATCATATTCAGCATTAATTGAAATAGGATTTAAACTTTGAATTGTCTGAACTGAAATTTTATGCCGCGTATCATTATCGCTAACGTCAAGTTTTGCAAGAACTGCAATCTGTTTTAGTAAAAAGTCACCGTCCGTAAGATTTTGAATTTTCAGCACAAGATTTGAATTATCAAGATTATCAAAAATTGTACCGGAAACATTCACGCTGCAGGTAATAGATTCCTTTATTCCGTAAATATTGCAGCCGGCAGAAGCATTTAAATCAACATTCATGCAGTTTGAAGAATTATTTGCAAAACTGATTTCTTTCATGTAGGCAAAAGCATCAAGACTTTTGTTTTTATAAGTAAAATTCAGATTTTTAAGTTTTACATTTTCCGGAATATAAGATTTTATTTCCCTAAAATCAAAATGCTGGTCTGTCTGCCCCTGATTTTCAGTAATCGGCTGAACATCACTCATTTTTTCTGAAATATACTGTATAAAATCAACCAATTCGTATATATCAATATCGATTCCGTCAATCAAAATTGAAGGCACACCGGCAGAAATATCTCCTTTCAAAAGCGCAGAAAGTTTAAAATTTACTTTAGTTTTTTCAATTCGCACAAAATACGGCTGATTTTTGTCCACAACGTCATTATTTTCCTTTTCTGGCTTTTTTGCACTGACGGTAATTCCGCGTATAACAATTGTGGACAAAATAGACGGCGACAGTGAATCGTAAGTAATTTCAAGCCCCAGATTTTCTTCAAGAACAGTTTTTAAAATTTCTGCAGCACTATCAACCCGTGTAGAAAGGTAACGATGAAAAGGAATCACCATTACAAATGCCACAACAACAAGCAAAGTGAGAATTATCCGTCTGACAGAAGAAAAAATGCCCTTTTTCATTGAGCTGAAAAGCTAAAACAAAATCATTTTAGTCCTGAAATTATACCAATTTTTCTGATTTTTATATATAATCGGGAATATGGATTTGGAAAAAAAATTTATAGTATTGGAAAATTTTATTGTCTTTGAAGGCATTGACGGTGCCGGCACTACTACTCAAATCAAGCGAATTGTGCAGAGTGACGAAAAAACTTACCAGGCCACTGCTGAACCTACAAATAATGAAACCGGAAAATTTTTAAGACGTATGCTTAGTGGCGAATTTTCTGTTGACGAAAAAACTTCCGCATACCTTTTTGCAGCCGACCGATGTGAACATATTTTTGGCAAAAACGGTGTTATAGAAATGCTGAACAAAGGTAAAATAGTGATTTCTGACCGCTATATTTTTTCAAGTCTTGCCTATCAGTCAATTTTTTGTGGAAAAGAGCTTCCTGAACTCGTAAATTCTCCGTTTCCGCTGCCCAAAATTCTTTTTTATTTTAACATTCCGGCGGAAGAAGCTTTAAAAAGAGTTGAACAACGCAATGAAAAAAAAGAAATTTACGAAAAACTTGAACTTCAGAAAAAAATCGCAGTCCAGTACGACAAAATAATCAAAGAATACGAAAAAAAAGATTCCGGAATGCACATTATCCACATTGATGCAACACTCCCAATTGAAGAAATTACAAAGCAAATCCGGGCAAAAATTTTTCTTTACACGGTGTCTTAGAATTTCAAAATACGGGCGTTCACCGCAAAACTTCGTTTTGTGGTGCCGGGCTTTCCGCAGTTCCGGCTTTCGCCTCCAGCCCCGGCATTCCGCGTCAGAACAATGACGCTCCATAGGCCGTGGCCCGCTTCGCGGCTGCTACTATCCCTAACGCAAAATCGTCAGGTTCAAATTTTTCCTAAAAAATCAAAAATATTTTTCCGATAATCCTTTTGTGAAGAAATCATTTTTATTAAAAATAATATTTTCGGTTTTTATTTTTACACTTCCACTTTCAAATGCCAGTGCCTACATGGTCAAATACAAGGAAGACTGGTACAACCTTTACCACGTTCATTATCAGCAGACAAGCGACGACTGCATAGAAAACATTTACTGGCTAGAAAAGGCCGCTCAGGCAGATTTCTGTAATCCTCAGTTTGTAGATTTTAAAATTGAAAACGAAAAACAATGGGAAAAATACCGGAATCTTTTTCAAATGCATATAAATTTAAAACTCATAGAACAGCATTTACGACTTGGCCGCATTTATGACAAAAAAACTATCTGCTTTTACGATTCCCCCTGGAAAGAAGAATATCAGAGAAATCTTGAAAAAGCACTCAACTGCTATAAAGCCGGTTTATACTATTGGCAGGAAGCTAAAGTCTGGTTCGAAAAAGCAAATGCAAGTTCTTTTAATTTTATTTTTATAACGGCCCGTCAAAAATGGGAAGATGAACGAGAAAGAATTTTCAGTGGTGAACTTGATTATGAAAAAATGCTGAATCGTGAAATTTCCCGTGTAGAAAAAAATATTCAGGAATTAAAAGACTTGCAGCCGTACTAATTTGCAGGGTCATACCTTTTTTCTCAAAAAAAAACTCAGTCCAAAGCGTCAATTAAGTTGTCGCGTTCGATGTTATTTTAGTAAATTTGTGATAGAATACTTAGAAGTAAGTTTAAAAACGCGATGTTTTACAACAAATTAAAACTATAAAGGCATTTCTGAAAAACATTAGAAATATTTTTTTTTAGATATGTCCTTTAACTAAGACAAAAAGAGGATTATCTGATGATAGTTGACAAAGTTTTAACCACAATATTTGGTACACAAAATGATCGTGATGTAAAGGCTCTCCGGCCTATTTTAGCAAAAGTAAATGCAAAAGAATCTTGGGCAAAATCACTAAAAGATGAAGAATTTCCAGAACAGACTAAAAAATTCAAGGAACGTCTTGCAAATGGCGAAACACTTGATGATATTCTTCCAGAAGCCTTTGCACTGGCACGCGAAGCCGGCTACAGAGTCCGTGGCGAAAGAGCTTTTGATGTTCAGATTATGGGTGCAATAAACCTGCATCAGGGAAAAATCACTGAAATGAAAACCGGAGAAGGAAAAACTCTCGTCGCTGTTGCTCCGGCTTATTTGAACAGTTTGACCGGAAAAGGCGTTCACATTGTTACTGTAAACGATTACCTTGCCGGCCGAGACGCCGAAACAATGGGACCTGTTTACAACTTTATGGGACAGAGTGTTGGCGCAATTCTTTCTGATATGGACGGAGAAGCAAGAAAAGCTGCCTACAACTGTGACATTACTTACGGAACAAACAACGAATTTGGATTTGACTACCTTCGTGACAACATGAAGATTGACCTGAAAGATAAAGTTCAGCGTGGCTTTAATTTTTGTATTGTTGATGAAATCGACTCCATTTTGATTGATGAAGCTAGAACTCCACTCATTATTTCTGGTGCAGGCGAAGATGACACATATAAATATCACGAAGTTGATAAATATGTCGATGAACTTACGGAAGTTCCAAAAGATCCTAAAACAGACACTTACCCGGACGAAACAATGATGACCGCCGAAGAACGTGCAAAAATTCCGGGAGATTATACTCTTGACGAAAAATCAAAGCGAGTTTCTTTCACCGATAAAGGTATGAATCACATTGATGAAATTTTAAGAAAACACAATCTGATTACAGGTCATCTTGTTGATGAAGAAAACTTTGAATATGCCCATTATTTTACACAGGCTTTAAGAGCACATCTGCTTTTCAAGAATGATGTTGACTACATTGTGCGTGACGGAAAAGTTGAAATTATTGACGAATTTACCGGTCGTGTTCTTGAAGGTCGCCGTTATTCAGACGGATTGCATCAGGCTATTGAAGCAAAGGAAAGAATTAAAATTGCACAGCGAAACCGCACTATGGCAACAATCACTTTCCAGAACTTTTTCCGAATGTATGACAAACTTTCGGGTATGACCGGTACAGCGCAGACAGAACAGGTTGAATTCAAAAAAATCTATGATCTTGAAGTTGTTGCAATTCCTACAAATCTTCCTGTTGCCAGAATTGACGAAAATGACGAAGTTTATCTAAACGAATCAGACAAATGGGAAGCGATTGCAAAAGAAATTCAGGCAGCCCATGCAAAAGGTCAGCCAGTTCTTGTTGGTACCGTTTCTGTAGAAAAATCTGAACACCTTTCAGCAATTCTTACAAGAAAAGGAATCAGACACGAAGTGTTAAATGCTAAAAACCACGCACGCGAAGCCTTGATTATTGCAGAAGCCGGTGCAAAAGGTGCCGTTACAATTGCAACAAACATGGCAGGACGAGGTACTGATATTAAACTTGGCGGAAATCCGGGATTCAGAGCAATAAAGAGAGCCGGCACAAACGCAACAAAAGAACAGTATGAAGCAGCACTCAAAACAGAAAAAGAAATCTACAAAAAAGATTACGAAGAAGTAAAAAATGCCGGAGGACTTTATGTAATCGGTTCAGAACGCCATGAATCACGGCGAATTGACAATCAGTTGCGTGGTCGTTCAGGCCGACAGGGTGACCCGGGACGTTCAAAATTCTACATTTCAATGGACGACGATTTAATGAGACTCTTCGGTGGCGAAAGAATGAAAGCCATGATGAGCAGAATCGGTATGAAACCTGGCGAACCGATTGACCATCCGTGGCTTAACAAGGGAATTGAAAAAGCACAGCAGAAGGTAGAAGACCGTAACTTTGAAATCAGAAAGCACCTTCTTGATTATGATGATGTTTTAAATGAACAGAGAAATGTTATTTATGCACAGCGCGATGAAATCCTCGCAGATGATAATTTAAGCACACGCGTTCTTTCAAATGCACAGGAGTCTGTAAATGCCTTGTTTGATTCTTATGCTTCAGAAATTAAACATTCAAAGAATTCTTCTGCTGCACTTTCAGAATTGGGCGAAGAAATTCACGAAAAATTTGGTTTCCAGTTGCCAGCTGAACAATTAACCCGTGAAGCAGTGCTTGCCGCTCTTCAAAATGATATTACCGAAAAAGAAACTTTGGTCGGAAAACCGAATCTGAATATGTTTATCCGTTATCAGTATGTTCAGATTATTGACCGCAAATGGCTTGATCAGCTTGAAAGACTTGAAGCTTTAAGAGAATCCGTTGGTCTGCGTTCTTACGGTTCAAAAAATCCTTTGACAGAATACAAAATTGAAGGATTTAATGTTTTTGATGAAATGCTTTCGTCAATCCGTGATACTGTAATGTCTCGAGTATTTAAGGTAAGAGTTCAGGTAAACCGTGAAACAGAAGAACGACGTAAACAGATGCTTGAAGCTCAGAGAAATCAGATGAATAAAATGAATGCACAGCATTCAGAAGCAGAATCTGTAATCAATCAGTCACAAGCAACTTCAACTTTCAGCGGAGACGCAGCAA
This sequence comes from bacterium, assembly GCA_963648145.1. Taxonomy (GTDB): domain Bacteria; phylum Spirochaetota; class Spirochaetia; order Treponematales; family Treponemataceae; genus Treponema_D. Next base: position 70,240 of record CAVJCY010000003.1, read on the forward strand.
GAAGACAGGCAGCGTCTTCGGCAACAAACAAGCGTTCAACCGGAGACAACATAACGGTAAGACGTACAATGCCAAAAGTCGGAAGAAATGATCCTTGTCCTTGCGGAAGTGGCAAAAAATATAAATTATGTCACGGTCGATAAAAATCACAGCGGATTAAAGAATTACGTTAAGGGAACCTCTAAAAATTGCAATTTTACAAGGTAACTCTGAAAACGCGATGTTTTAATTCGTTGTATTTTTACGAATTAAAACTCGAAAGTTTTTCTAAAAAAGCATTGTAAATGATTTTTTAGAGATGCCCTGTACTTTAAATAAAAAATCCCCGCTAAAAGTACGGGGATTTTTGTTTAACTTGCGTTAGATTTTATCTTACGCGGCTGATTCTGTTCATCGGCCAGAAACGGAATACCGCTTTTCCGATAACATATTTTTTGTTGATATACTGAGGGAGCATATTTGAATAATATTCAACAGATAAAGAATCGCTCGAAGTTAAAGCTTTTGGCATGTAATCATAACTGTGACGAAGGTCTAACGAATTAAAACGATTATCTCCCATCATAAAATAACAATTTTCAGGAATATACTGAGGATTTCCGTTAGAATCATTTGACGGGAATAAAGGCATATTGCGCTGATCAAGCTGCCCTTGAATATACCAGATTAATTTTTCTGCAAGTTTTGCATTTTCAGAAAATATTTCACTTTCAGAAACACTAGAAAGACTATTATTTTTTAATGCCACAGCACACTCTTTTATCAAATTGGAAAAAGCAACTTTTGTCATGACATTCAGACGGTAATTTGCTTCTGCATACATATCACGTTCCGCACCAACTGATGCAATCCATGATGAAGAAAAATCATTAAACCACTGAAAACCGCCGTTTTTCGTAAGAATATCATTTGCCATAACATAAATATTGGAAAAAAGATTTCTTATATCGTTTGAAGGAATTTTAAAATCACTGTCAAAAGAATCATCAGAAATCAAAGCTGAAATAATTTCAACATTCTGCTTTATTGTATTTTCAGCAGATTTTAAATCATAATTACGACGCAGTTCTTCAAGATTAATCATTGTCTCATAATCAGAATTTGAAAGAGGATAAGTTTCTACGCTGTTTCCAAGTTGTGATTTTTTTTCAGAAAGATTCCAGACTGCATACTGACCATCCATCACTGACGGCTGAAAAGCACTGCTGTTTTTTGTCCGATAGTATAAAATTCCGTCTTGCATGACAATCTGTTCTCCAGGAAGAGCCGCAATGCGTTTTACAAGAGGATCTGCCTTTTGCTGACCGTTTTCGTCTTTATTCAGATTTACGCTCATAAAAGTGAGCATATAAACAAGCTGAGAAGTAACGGATTTTACTTCAGATTTTCGATCCATACTGTAATGAGGATTTCGCAAAACTACAGTGTCGCCTTTTTTATATTTTCTAAAATCAGGAAGACCTACATCCGTGAGTGGAAATTTCGGACCACAATCAAATTTTGTAACCAGAACTCTGTCTTTTTTCAAAAAAGTCGGAACCATAGATTCTGACGGAATTTCGTAAAGCTGGATAATAAAAATCTGGAAAATCAAAACAATAAAAACCGCCTGAACAAGCGCATCCACCCAGTCAATAACCTCATAAACCACACGGAGAGCTCCGGCAGGTTTTGTATATTTTTCCTTTGGAATTTTCCAATTTTTAGTTGTTTCTTTTATTTTTTTGTCGCTGAGAGGCTTTGCAGCAGCAAATGAACCAAAAAACATAACCAACCACAAAATCACAGTAACCCAGTCAAGCCATGTCGGCGTTCCGTTTTTTCCAGCACGACGAAGAATAAAAGTCAAAAGATGAACAAACGGAAGATATTGAATAAACTTCAAAGACTTAAAACAGTAATTTCCATCCTGGTTTTTCAGCATTTTGAAAAAAGCAAAATAAACAGTCAGCCCTGTAAAAATCAAAGCTAGAGGAAATGCAAGAAGTGAAATATCTGCGGCAAAATTAATACAAAACACCGTAGATAAAACAGCTGAAATTAATTCAACAAAAATAATGTTTCTGAAATATGAAGAATTGTCCTTCGTTTTTTTATTTTTTTCTTTACTCATAAAATAAAGATAGCAGATTTTCAAAAATTTGTTTACTAAAATCATAAAAAGAAAAATCCTGGAGGATAGAATTTTCAGAAAACCGTAGCTTCCAGGCACCTTCATAGATTTTTTTTATTTCAAAAGTATTTGTTTGCTTTTCTCCCATCAAAAACTGATACGGAGCGTCCGTTTCAAAAAGCAGACGCTCAAGCGGAATCTCTTTTACACATTTTATAACTTTCTTGTTATTGTTAAAAATCTGCTTTCCAAAACTAAAATATCCGTTAATACCTTTATTTAAAAGCGAAAAAACTTCTGCTGGCATTCCCATAAACGAATGAAACAAAACTGCCGGAAGTTTTTTTAATTCACGGCTATATTCAAAAAGTTTTTCGTTAGCCTTTCTGCAGTGAATTATAACCGGTTTTTTATATTTTGCCGCAAGGTCAATCTGAGAAATAAATATTTTTTCCTGAAATTCTGCATAAACCTTGTATTCTTCTGTAAAAAAATCAAATCCACACTCCCCGATTGCAGAAATTTTTTGACTTTGCAAAAGAGATTCTAGAAAATAAAGATTTTTGCGACAAAGTAAATCAGCATCAGGAAAACTACAGCTTTGAGGATGAAGCCCAAACGCACAGACCATTTTTTGACGTTCAGAATTATTTTTTTGAGCAAAAATCTCTTGAGCCTTCCATTCTTCCATATTATGAGCACAGGAACAGCCCATCCAGTGCAGAGGCAAAGCAAACGCTTCTTGATTTAAGGACGGCAGATAATGAAAATGAGCATCACAGAAAAAATCATTATTTTTTTCTAACATATTTTTTTTATTTTCCGAAAATAAGGTAACGGCAAAAAAAATTGAAAATCAAAAATTACCGAATTTGACTTTGATTTTAATACAGGGGAAATAAAATGAAAAGTTACACACTAAAAAGTATTGGAAAAAATACGGACTATATGACCATCATCCGCGAAATGGATGACGGCTTTGTTGTAAGAATTGTCCGCGACTTGGACGGCTACGAAGACATTAAAACTGACTACATCAGCAAAGAACTTTTTGAAAGTTGCATCCGCACCGGTTACCTTAAAGAAATCAAAGAACCAGTGGCAATTACAGCTTAACTTTTATCATATCAAGAGCCTGTCTGATTCTAGATTCTTTATCAGCAGGCTCCAGCCAGTTTATTTTCACGCCTTTTTTTTCCATCATTCTAAACCAGGTTTCCTGCCTTTTTGCAAACTGCCTTATTGCAATAAAAAGTTGATTGTACAAGTCTTCCTTTGAAGTAATTTTTCCTTTAAGAAATAAGGAACAGTAACGATATTCAAGCCCTAATTTTTCAAGACGCTCAAAACTAATTCCTTTGTCATGAATTGACTTAACCTCTTCAATCATACCTTGTTCAAGTCTTTGTTTCAGACGCATAGAAATATTTTCCCAAAGTTGAGGACGTGACAAAGTAGTTCCAATTATGAACGGTTTGATTTCAGGTCGACCGGCAATTTCAGCACGCAAACGTTCACCTTCTTCACCATTTTTTGCAGTTTCAATTTCAATCGCCTTAATCAATCTGTCCTTTTCATAAAAATCATTTTTTGAATGATATTCCGGACAAAGTTTTAAAAGAATTTCGGTAAGTTCTTCACAGGATTTAGGAGCAAGTTTTTCACGCAGTGCCTTATTTTCTTTTACGGGCAACAACTGATATTTTCTGATTATTGAATCAAGATATAAGCCCGTACCACCGACAATTACCGGTAATTTTTTTCGTGCAGTAATGTCATTCCAAACTGTAAAAAAATCATTTTGATAATTAAAAACGTTATATTCAGCAGGAAGTTCACAAATATCAATCAGATGATAGGGAATTAACTTGCCATTCACGTTATATTCGGCCAGATCTTTTCCAGAACCAATATCCAAAAACCGGTACGTCTGCCTTGAATCCGCCGAAATAATTTCTCCGTCCATTTCGTAAGCAATCCGCACCGCAATGGCAGTTTTTCCAACCGCCGTAGGACCTAACACAACAACACAATTATAATCACTCATAAAAAAACTAAAGCACCCTGCATACAGCGCATTTTAAATATTCTGATTTAGGATAGCCAAGCAAAACAGGATGATCACTTCCAGCCCCGCGCTTTTCAAGAACTTGGACTCTCTTTTTACTGTCTGTAGCCGCATGCATAATCATATCGTAAAAAGTATTTGAATCAAAAAAGTGTGAACAGGAACAGGTGATTAAAATTCCGCCTTCGTTCAAAAGCCGCATTGCACGCAAATTGATTTCCTTGTAACCTCCGTAAGCTTTTTCAATATTTTTTGCAGATTTTGTAAATGCCGGTGGATCAAGAATAATCACGTCAAATTTTTTACCGTCCTCTTCGTATTTTTTCAGTAAATCAAAAACATCAGCACACAGCCCCTTCATAACATTCTGAGCAGAATTCCGCAGGATATTTTTATTTACCATTTCAACCGCTGCTTCAGAAATATCAACTGAAATAACTTCACGAGCTCCGGCTTTTGCAGCGTTCAAACCAAAAGCACCGGTATGAGTAAAGGTATCCAAAACTCTTTTTCCGTGACAATATTTTGTAATCGCAATCCGATTAGACTTTTGATCCAGAAAATATCCGGTTTTCTGACCATTTGCAATGTCAACTCCAAGTTTTATACCGTTTTCAACAATCACAATTTCTGAAGGCAGACTTTTTGAACCATAAATCCAGCCAGAAACTTCTTCCAAACCTTCTTTATCGCGAACAGCAGCGTCACTTCGTTCAAAAATTCCTTCCGGTTTGCAGATTTTTTTCAAGGCATTCAAAATCTGTTCGCGGAAAACTTCACAGCTCAAAGACAAAAACTGAACTACAAGAAAAACTTTTCCATTCTCGTCACAAAAACGTTCACAAATAAAACCAGGAATAAAATCCGCCTCACCAAAAATAAGTCGGTAAGAATCAGAATCAGAATAATTAAGACGTCGAATATTGTAAGCATCTTCGATTTTCTTTTCCCAATAGTGATCAATATCGCTAAAAATCACATCGGCATGCTCATTTCCAATAATTCTTACAGTAATTTTAGATTTTTTATTTATAATTCCAGTTCCCAAAAAACCGCCGGCTTTAGTACAAACTTCTACAACACTACCGTCTTTCAGAGAACATTCTTTTAGCGTGGCATTTTTCCATTCGCCCTTTTCATCATTATTTTCACGGAATTTCAAATGCGAAATTTCATTGTCATAAACCCACGGAAATCCCTGCAAAATTTCACGTTCTTCTTTTGAATTCAAAAATACTCTTGCAAAATTATTCATAGCCACATAATACCATTTTTAAAGCACTGCTGGGAATATTCGGCATAATTTTTTTTAATGGAATCTCTAAAAATTGCAATTTTTAGAGGTAACTCTGAAAACGGGATGTTTTAATTCGTGCTATATCAACGAATTAAAACTCGCACGTTTCTCTAAAA
>CAVJCY010000004.1:0-75368 GCA_963648145.1 bacterium
GTATCTTTGAAAACGCGATGTTTTAATTCGTTGTATTTTAACGAATTAAAACTCGCTGGTATCTCTAAAAAAGCATTGAAAATGATTTTTTAGAGATACCCATAATTGAACAATTATTCAAGCAATATTATAGTTGAACAATCGTTTAAGGGTATCAAAGATACCCTTAAATCAAAAACATTGGATTTTTTTTATGAGAAAAAGCGAACAAAACTGCGACTGCACTTTAATTCACGAAAATGTTGTTGAAGATGTAAAAAAACATTTTCAGCCTAAAACAGTTATGGAAAAACTAACAGATTTTTACAAAGTTTTTGCAGATTCAACACGAACAAACATTCTTTTTGCCCTCGATAAAAATGAACTTTGCGTCTGCGACATTTCCGTTCTTCTGAATATGACCATTTCCGCAGTTTCTCATCAGCTAAAAATCCTGCGTGACAACAATCTTGTAAAAACAAGGCGCACCGGCAAAGAAGTCTTTTATTCCCTTTCCGATGAACACGTCAAAAAAATCATAGATTGTGGTCTTGAACACGTTTTAGAAAAATCATAATTATTTGGGCGCTCACGGCACTACGTGCCGGCCGGGCTTTCCGCAGTTCCAGCATTCGCTTCCAAAGTCCTCAACGCACAAATGGTGCGTTTCCGGGCTTTCGCTTCGGCAATTGAAATTGCCTTCGCGCCTGCTACAATCCCTAGCGCATGGGACAAAAGTCAACTCACAGCGTCAGTACAAATTTTCAATCCATCATAGGCAGGCAAAACCGAAACACAATTCTCCAGTCCCGGAAAATCCTTTTTATGTGCTTCAAGATAATCACAAATCTGCTGATGAGTTTTTTCATGAGTAAAATGAGTTAGCCAAACGTGTTTTGCATTCAGTTTTGAAGCAAGTTCCATAGCCTCCAAAAAACAAAAATGTGTTTCATGAACTTTTTCGCGCAATCCGTCAATTACCACGTGGTCAAGATTTCCGCTGAATTGCTTTATAAGATTAATTGATTTTTCGCTGATAAAATTCAAATCCGTAAGATATGCAATTGAGTGCCGTTCCTTTATATTTCCCGGTTTTTCTGAATTTTCTTCAGAAACAAGCCACCCGCAAACCGGCAGTTTTCCGTGCAAAATTGGAATTGGCGTGACAATAGTTTTATTTATTGTAAAAGGTGCTTTTACCTCAATCAGTTGAATATTTGCGTGTCCGCCACCAGATTTTGCAGGTTCAAAAATATAATCAAAGCGGTGCTGAATATCATCCAGGGTATTTTTATTTGAATAAAGTGGTAAAGGCGGGGCATAACAGTTTTTAGACTCAGGACTATCGGGGGTGTGAGAAAGAACGCAGGAAAAAATCCGCAAATCATCAATTCCTAAAAGATGATCCGCGTGACTATGAGTCAACAAAAGTGAGTCAATTTTGTTGATATTACTTCTTAAAGCCTGAATTCTAAATTCTGGTCCACAATCTATTAGAATTCTTGTATCATCAGCGGTTTTTATGTACGCAGAACTTCGCATTCTGTTGTTTTTTAAATCCGCAGATTTGCAAACTTCACAATTACAGCCAATTACTGGTACTCCGTGACTTGTTCCTGTTCCTAAGAATTCAAGTTCCATAATTCAACAGAATATCGCAATTTACAAAAGTACACTAGATTTGACAAGTTTTTGTCAAGTTTTTCACTTCCAAACTAAACAATTTTTTTCTATAATGTTCAACGTGATAACAGATTTTACAGCTGCCCATATTATAGCCGAATATCTTGCCGACCAAGATTCAATTTTTACCAGCGACGAATTTTATCGTACATTAAAAAATAAGGGCGTCAAAATTACAAAGGCTCAGTCAGAAGATATTTTACGCTCTTCTGATTATGTTTTTCCTCTTGTTGATAATGAATATATTACGCGTGCCGGGGTTTTTATGGGCCGATGGTTTAGTTTTAAGCCAACAAAAGAAGAAGTTGAAAAAGGCTACTTTATCATCGGGCACAGATGTATGCCTTTTTTAAATCCTGATATTTCCCCGGATAGTATTAATGTCATCTCAAAAAGTTTTAAAGAAATTGACGCTGAATCTTGTGTCTTTACAATGAACACAGCAATGGATGTTTTTGCTTTTTACGGAGAAGGCTACGTTCTTCCATACATTATCAATGACAGGGCAAATGATAAAGTTCAGCTATCTTCAATTCAGTACAATCTTCCTTCAGAAATCAAACTTACTGCATGGCCATTAAAAAAACTATGTCCAAAAGGTTATAAATTCCGCTATGGAGACAGAGTTTTGTGCCGCGTTATGGACTGGAATGCATCGGTTGTAGAAATGAGTCTTCAGAAAAATGAAAATCTGGACGGGACACTTGCGGTTTCTTCATCAGATTTGCAGCGAGAAGAATGGTATACACATTTTGAAAACGGACTTTTAGAAAGTTTTGACAGAAACGGACCTTCAGATTCTATTGAAGAACAACTTGCAATGCTTTTTCTTGAAAATCAAGAAGAATTGTGCATAAAAAACTGCGGTTCAAGCGAAGAATTTTTAAAACATACAAGAAAAATCGGATTTTCTTCTTTTGGCGTTGAGTCTAGAATATGGAAGACAGGCGAGGATGTTCCGTACATTGGCGAATGGAACAAAGAATTTTCTAAGGAAGTCATAATGTCTGACATTTCAATGACATTTTCTCCTCAGATTATTGATGCTTACCTGGAAGATAATATTTACAAAGGAGAAACACAAAAAGAAGTTCTTGATATTCCGGAATTAACATTGAAAATTTTTCCGTCAACGCTGAGAATGACACAAGAAGAGCGAAAACTACTTTTATTGAATATAGAAAAACGTAATGATATACTCAAAAAAGAGTATAAAAGTTTTACAGACTATCCTGTTGCTCCAATCCGGCAGAGAATGTTGGATCTTTTGACCGATGTATCTTCACTTTTGTGTGACATTGGCTGTTCTGGAGTAAATGTTGAACTTTTCCCACAACAAGAGCTTGTAGTTCTTACTCAAATTTTCAGTCATGTTATAAAAATGATTGAAGAAGTTGAAAATGTTTTCATGCGTGAGAACATTCCTTTTGATGAACTTGCACTTTCGCTTGACGGCATGGAAGACACTTTTGAAGGAATTTATGACACTCTATATTCTGCATTAAAAGAAAAACGTTCAAAAGCATTTGAAATTTTAAAGCAGTAGTATAGTTTGGAGGAATATAAGATGGCTGATCCAGAAGTTGACATTACAGAACTGATTCACAGAGGCGGAGTTTTTACTGATGTAGAAGGTTCTACTCCAAAAGAAATTTACAAAAACATTTCCGCAAGAATCAAATTGCCAGAAGGTGTAAGTGCAGAATTGATTTACACTTCCTTATGTGCAAGAGAAGAAGTTTTGAGCACTGCAGTCGGCAATGGAATAGCACTTCCGCACGCAAGAACTCCTATCGTAAAAAAAGATAATGAATCAATGATTATTGTCGTTTATCTGAAAGACCCTGTTGACATGGCCGCTCCAGATGAAAGACCAGTAACCACAATGTTTATCTTGCTGACTCAGAATTCTCAGATTCATCTGAAAGTTCTTACAACTCTTGCAAAACTTTTCCGTGAAGCAAAATTCAAAAAAGCACTTGATGAAAAAGCCAGCGAAGAAACACTTTCAGCATTGATAAAAAATCTTTAATCAAAATTCTTTTCTTTGTGATTTAAAAAAGTTACGGGAACCTCTAAAAATTGCAACTTTTAGAGATACCCTTAATAAAATCATAAAAATTAATTTAGTTTTAAACTAATTTTATATATGGAAAGTTAAAAAGTAAAACACTGACTTTTTGATTTTCCGTAAAACTATTTTTAACAGAGGTTAAATATGGACAAAAAAGGAATTGAAGCGGTAGCACTTTCTATCCGCAGCTTGTCAATGGACGCAATTCAGAAGGCAAATTCAGGACACCCTGGACTTCCACTTGGTGCTGCAGAAGCAGCGGCTGTTCTCTATGGTGAAATTTTAAAGCACAATCCTGCAAATTCAAAATGGGAAGACAGAGATCGTTTTGTACTTTCTGCAGGTCACGGTTCAATGCTTCTTTATTCAATTCTGCATCTTGCCGGCTACAAAGTTTCTATGGACGATATTAAATCATTCCGACAGGTTGGTTCTAAATGTCCAGGTCACCCGGAATATGGCGAAACTGATGGTGTAGAATGTACCGCAGGTCCTCTTGGTCAAGGCGTTTCTATGGCTGTTGGTATGGCTATTGCAGAAAGTATGCTCGCCGCAAAATTCAACACACCAGCTCATAAAATTGTTGATCACTACACTTATTCTTTAGTTGGCGAAGGTTGTTTGCAAGAAGGCGTTGCATCAGAAGCTTCTTCTTTGGCAGGAAATCTTAAACTTGGAAAACTGATTGTATTCTATGACGAAAACAGAATTTCAATTGACGGTTCAACAGATATTACATTTACTGATGATATTGCAAAGCGATACGAAGCATACGGCTGGCAGGTTCTGAAAGGTGACATGTATGATGTTGAAGGTATTGTAAACCTTGTAAACAAAGCAAAAGCTGATACAGAACATCCTTCTTTGATTATGCTTAAATCAATTATTGGAAAAGGTGCTCCAAAACAGAATACAGCTGATGTTCACGGTGCTCCTCTTGGAGTTGAAGGCTGTGCTGAAGCTAAAAAAACACTTGGATTGCCCGCTGATAAGGACTTTTACGTTGTTCCAGAAGCTTACAAATATTTTGAAGATAAAAAAACTTTGTTTGCAAAAGCTGAAGCAGACTGGAATGCAGAATTTGCAGCTTGGGCAAAAGAAAATCCTGAACTTAAAAAAGAATGGGACGCTTTCCATTCTGATGCCGCAACCGCAGAAGTTCCTGACGTTGAATATAAAGCTGGCGATGCCTGTGCAACACGTGACGCTTCTGGAAAAGGCTTAAACATGATTGCTGCCCGCTACGGAAACTTAGTCGGCGGTTCTGCAGACCTTATGGGTCCGAATAAAACTGCATTCAAAACAACTGATAACGGAACTTTCAGTCCTGCAAACCGCAAAGGCCGTACAATTGAATATGGAATCCGTGAATTTGCAATGTCAGCAGTTTGTGCCGGTATTTCTTTACACGGCGGTTTGCGACCATTCTGTGCAACATTCCTTGTATTTGCTGATTATCTACGAGGTTCTTTGCGCGTTGTTTCTTTGATGAAACAGCCCGTAATTTATGTATTTACACATGATTCAATTTACGTTGGCGAAGATGGTCCTACTCACCAGCCAATTGAAACTTTAACTAGTTTGCGTGCAATTCCTGGCGTACAGGTTATTCGTGCGGGCGATCCTCAGGAATCTATTGAAGCATGGAAAATTGCCTATGCTTCTAAAAATCATCCGGTTTGTATGGCATTTACACGCCAGGCACTTGCAGTTTACGAAAAAGCTGATAAAAACTGGAAAGAAAATATGGCAACAAAAGGTGCTTATGTTGTTCTTGAAGGAAGTGAAACTCCGGATATTACAATTCTTGCCAGCGGTTCTGAAGTAAATATGGCTCTTGATGCCGTAAAACTTGTAAGTGGAAAAACAATCCGTGTTGTTTCTGTTCCAGATTTGAAGAAATTTGAAGAACTTTCTAAATCTGAGCAGGAAAAAATTATTGGAAAAGCAAAGCGAATTGTTTGTACAGAAGCCGGAATAAGCATGGAATGGCTGCAGTTTACATCTAAAGAAAACTGTTTCTGCATTGACCGCTTTGGTGAATCTGGACCTGCAAAAAAAGTTGCCGAAGACATGGGCTTTACTGCAGAAAAATTTGCTGAAATGCTTAAATAGTCGCAAGTTTTAGAGACTCATTTTACTAAAAACTTTAGAAACTCCCTTGGGAATTTTAATATTTCTGGGGGAGTTTTTTTTGTGCCCGGCGGGTTAGCGATTGTAGCAGCTGCGAAGCAGGACTTGCGCAAACGAAGCGCCATTGTTCTGGCGAGGAGTGCGCAAGGCTGGAGGCGAATGCCGGAACTGCGGAAAGCGCGACGGTGCTTGCGCCGGAACCTCCTGATAAATAATTGTAACAGACCGCAAAAAATGTTATATTTTACTAACTCAACTCACTAAAGAGAGGTTTTTTTATGCCTTATTCCGAACCAACAAGTCTTGCGATTGTTGCGTGTCCTGGTGGCGAAGCTTTCGCCGATAAAGTCATAACGCACCTCAAACATATGTATAAACACCGCTTCACTTTGAAGAACGATGTTATATCTAAGCGTTATGAGCTTTCAAAAGATGAGCTTGTGCAGAGAATCAACCTGAAAAATGATCTTCAGACTTCTGACCTTTGCATAAGGGGTGCTACAAATAAGTATAGACCGCCTGCATTCAAGGTTAATGCACGGTTTACTTTCTTTGCCAACGGTGAAGTTAAAACTGAACTTTTGGATTCTGTCCGCGGAAAAGATGTTTATATTTTCCAGGATGTTGAAAATCACGAAGTTCTGAATTTAAACGGTGGCGCAAACAAGATTTCAATGACTGTAAATGATCATGTTATGTCATTGCTTGTTACAATTGATGCTGTGCGAATGGCTGGTGCGGGTTCAATCACTTTGGTTGTTCCAGCTTATCCTTATGCACGTCAGCACAAACGAAAAGGCCGCGAAGGACTTACTGCAAGTCTTTTGGGACACATTTATGAAATGCAGAGTGTAAGTCGAATTATTACTCTGGATCTTCATTCAAGGGAGATTGTAAACGCTTTTTCCCGATGTAATCTTGATAATCTTCATGCAAGCTATCAGGTAATCCGTGAATTAAACAAAATCGTTGATCTTACAGGTAAGACGGATGATCTTGTTATTGTTTCTCCGGATACGGGTGCAATTGACAGAAATAAATTCTATGCTTCCGGATTAAAATTACCCTTGGCTATGATTTATAAAGAGCGCGATTATTCTATCGTTACTCAAGACGCTCATTCCACAAATATTAAATCTGTAAAACTTTTAGGCGATGTAAAGGGAAAAGTCGCATTCCTTGCTGATGATATGCTTGGAACTGGAGGAACTTTACTTAAGGCTATGGAATTCTTAAAAAATCAGGGTGCAACAAAGGTTATTTGTGCAATTTCCCTTCCGTTCTTTACTGGCGATGCAATTAAGAATTTTGATGAAGCTTACGAAAAAGGTCTTTTTTACAGAATTATTGGTACAAATGCCGTTTATCACGAAGATTTGCTGAACCGCGAATGGTATATCAATACTGATGTCAGCGGACTTTTTGCAAATGTAATTACACGAATTCATTACAATCAGTCTTTGAGTGAACTTCTTGATAACCGCACAATTATCGAAAAAGTTGTAAAAAATAAACCAAACACTCAAGATGATCTGGACGAAGAGATTGCTCACGCTTCAGAAAATGCTGGGGAAGAATCTACTGCAGAAACAAAAGCTGAATAATTAATGCTAAACACTGTTCTTGCCGTGGACATTGGGACATCTTCTCTGAAGGCTGGATTATTTACGGCCTCTGGGGAAGATGTTTTTGTCTGGCATCAAAAATATAATTCTCACGAAAATCCAAATATTTCTCAAAAATGGCTTGAAACGCTGGCAACTGCCCTGAAAAAAATTCAACAGGCCGTTCCGCACCTTAATCTGCACGGCGAAAATGAAATAAATGTCATAGCACTTTCTATTTCCGGTAACGGTCCTACCCTGGTGATTGAAAATTCCGTAACTTACAGTTGGAATGAACCGCTGTCTCCCGGAGTTGAAAATGCCCTGAAAAACCGTCAGCTTCCAGAATCTGCCTGCAAATCTTTGTTTTTACCGCGGATTCTTTCGCTCAAAGAAAAATTTCCAGCAGAATTTGATTCTGCAAAGTATATTTTTTCTGGCCCAGAGTTTTTAATTTACAAACTAACAGGCAGTGCCGTCACAATCTTGCCAGAGACACGATACACAACAGCGTACTGGACAACCGAAAGTCTTAATGAAAACGCCCTGCCTATGCAAAAATTTGCTCCATTTGCAACGCCTGGTCAAATTTATGGACTTGTAACAAAAGATATGGCAAGAAAATTCCCACTACTAAAAGAAGGTTTGCCAGTATATGGAGCCGGTCCCGACTTCATTGCAGCCCTTATTGGAACGGGTACCGTAGAGGCCGGCCAATTATGCGACCGCAGCGGTTCTAGCGAAGGAATAAATTTTTGTGTAAATAAACCTATTTTTGCACCGGGAATAAGAACTTTGCCGTCTGTAAAACCAGGTCTCTGGAACATTTCAGTTTTGATTCCCAATAGTTCAAAATTAAACGATGATAAACGACTTGACATCCTTGCAAATGGCGTTAATCTTTTAAGAAAACTTGCGACCGAAAATCAAATTCCCTTTCCATCAGAAATGCGAGTGACCGGTGGTCAAACAAATGACAAGGCATTTTTGCAAAAAAAAGCGGACAGATTACACTTAAAACTTATAATAAATCACTGCAAACATTCAGAATTGCTTGGTGACGCTAAAATTGTGTGGCAAAATTATGAAAATCTATAAAATTCCAGAAATTACAAAAGCTTTTATTTTTGACATTGATTCAACCCTTTATACAAACCAGGCTTATGCATTTGAACAAATTGACTGCCAGCTGCGCGAATATGCAGCCGAACTTGGCGTAGAAACCGACGTTGTCCGCAAAAAAGTCAGCAATTATCGAAAAAAGTTTGCCTCGGAACACAACGGAAGCAAAGTCAGTCTGGGCAACACACTGCTTGCCTTTGGAATTCCCATCGAAAAATCAATTGAATGGCGGAATAAACTTATGCGCCCCCAAGATTTCCTGAAAAAAGACACACAACTGATTGAAGAACTCAAAATCCTTTCTGAAAAATGCAAATTAATCTGCGTTACAAATAATCCGGTTCAGCCTGCCCGCAAAACGCTGGAAGCTATCGGCATTTCTGAATTTTTTCCGGAAATTATTGGTCTTGATACCTGCAAAAAGTCCAAACCAGCATTCGAACCGTTCAATAAGGCACTGGAACTTCTTGGCGTGCCTGCAAAAAACTGCATTGCCGTTGGCGACCGTTACGAAATGGACATTGCAATTCCGCTTGAACTTGGCATGGGCGGTATTTTGGTCACAGGTGTTGAAGAAGTTTACAAAATGCACGAACTCATTTAATTTTTTACGGGGGCATTTTTGCAAAAAAAATCTCCTGCACGCGCCCCCTCACTCATTTTTCAAAACAAAAATCCCGTTTACCGCGCAACAAATCTCCCGATTTTTGCAAAAACCGGGCTTTGCGGGCTTCCGCTATTCGCTTCAAACCCGGCCAGCAAATATTTTCCGCAATTTATTAAAAAATTCCGCCAAACAATTTTTTTTTTACAAAATTAAAATCAAGTGAACGCCGGCCGTGTTCGCGCTTTGCGCGGCCCTACAATCCCATTGCCCATTTTTAATGTAAAGCAAAACCGTTTTTTCCCCGAACATAAATTTATGAAATCAAAAAAAATTCTTCTGCCAATAATAATTTTTTCTACATTTATTTTATTTGCCTGCAAAACAATTCCTTCCACAAAAACAGAAACTCCAAAAGAAGCACCGGTCGTACTTTCAAGAAAACTGCTCGGACAGGGAATTCTCACTCCGGTGCAACTTACTCGTTTTTTTATGACTCAAAAACCAGAATCAGATATTTTGGAAATTTTAAACTTTGCATACGATTACTGCAAAGAAGCATCTGCCGAAAATATAAATTCAGACGTTGCATTTGCTCAAATGTGTCTTGAAACAGGTTATTTAACTTTTGGAAATTTAGTAACAAAAGAAATGCATAATTACTGCGGACTTGGTGCTATGAATGCAGAAAATCCCGGCTGTGTTTTTGAAACACGCACACTTGGAATCCGTGCCCACATTCAACATTTGCAGGCTTATGCCACCACAGAAGATGTAAAATTAAATTTGGAACTTGTTGACCCGCGCTACAGTTGGGTTCATAAAACAAAATATGTCCAGGATATTACAGGGCTAAGTGGCACTTGGGCCACAGACCCTGCTTATGCACAGAAAATAGAAAATATTTTGTGCAAAATGGAATCGGTAAATTTGTCACAATAACAAGGGAATTTTACCCGATTGTCGTTCCAATATAATCTTTATCGTTCAGAATAGAAAGAATATTGCTGATATTTTTTCCACCGGCACAAATTACTTTCATTCCGTTTTCGCTGGCTTTTTTAGAAGCAATCGGATCAAAAGGACAATTTTTACCAGGAGTCCATTCGTCACCAACCATTTTTCTAAAATCCGCCCAGGAAATTGTATCTAATGGCTTTGCATCTGGATTTTTCCTTGGATCATCAGTGTAAACTTTTTCAATATTAGAAAGATTTACGATTGTTTTTGCTCCGAACTTTTCTCCAAGATAAACCGCATCCGTGTCTGTAGAAAATCCCGGTTTCCATCCACTTGCAACAAGAATTTGACCGTCAAAACGCACATCATCAGCAGTAGGATTGTAAACAACGTCATTTTTGCAATATTCTCCAAAACAAGCTTTCAAAAGCTGAGCATTAATTCTGGTTGCCATAATTCCAATCCAATCCGCACCGTCAGTATCCGCTTTAATTCCTGTTTTTTCAGAAACGCCATTATACGCATTCTGATAAACTCTTGCAGGCGCACCACCGCCAGCTACAAGAATCAAACGTCGGCTTTTATCTTCATCCAACCATTTTGTTACCATCAAAATAAAACTGCTCAAAAATTCCACATCAGGCTTATCCGGAACAATAATTGAACCGCCAACTGATAAAACTTTTGTTTCCATATTAAAAATCCCCCTGATTTTATTCTGACAAAATCCTGTCAGAATTTTAATACATTCCTCTTATAACCGGCTGAGTCCAGTAAGAACTGTATTTTTTTACGCTACCGTTACTTTCTTCCCAAATTGACTGTAATGCAAAACTTCTAGGCCGCTGAACAATCTTGTTATCCAAACTAAAAGGTTTAATTCCATTCCAACCACGAGAAAATAAAATATGATGCGAATCAAGATTTCCAAAATAAAAATCTTTATCGTAAACCTCACCATTTTCATTCCACTTTGGATATTCAAGTCCCGCTCCCAAAGCCACGTCAACAGGAATCCAGCCAAAACTTTCTACATAAAATTCAGTCCACCAATGTTCCTTAGTTTTTAAATCTTGAGTCACAAGTATTCCGCTATCCATAAAAGCAGGAATTCCAGAAGCACGCAATGCGGCAGTGTAAACAAGGGCAAAATCATAAGCATCTCCACTTTCAGTTTCAAGCAAATCAAGCGGATCTGCGTCCATTTTTCTTGTTTTATTCTGAATTTTGAAATTCCTGCACATATAATTATAAATCTGTCGTGCTTTTAAATAAGGGTTAGTTTCCCTCCCGATAATAGACGCAGTCATTTTTTTTATTTTTTCATCATCACTAGGAATCAGAGCATCGCTGTTCATTGCCACAGATTTTACGGCAGGATTTGTATATTTATAAATAAAACTTGTAATAGCCGAAGGATCCACAGAAGTCCGCATTTCATAAACCGGCATTACAAATGTTTGACTAAAAACATATTTTCCCGGTCCATTTTTTTCACTAGAAATCTGATAAATAATATTTTTGTTATAATTTAAAATCGTTGGCTGAGGATTTGTTTCCGTAATCTGAACATCCGGCTGACTAGGCGTACTTGCAGGGATCGGGCAACGGAGAGTAATTGTTGCAAGTGCGCCGGCCTCAATATCATCAATATCAGCAGAATATTGAACAATATAAATTTTTTTATTCGTAAAAGTCTTTTCGCCAACCTGTTTTTTAAGATTGTAATAGTAAGGATCGGATTTTTCAGTGCCGTTATCAATAACAATCACGCCAGAATCAATTCCGTCTGGCGCATAAAGTTGAATTTCTGTATTAGTCCAGCTCACAAATCCAAAAAATTCAGGATTTACAGTCAGCATATCTTCCGTAAGAACGTTAATATTTTTAAATTCCGCGTTCGCAATCTTCTTGTTGTAATCAATAGTAAACATCAACTTTGAATTTGCCGGCTCATCGCCAAAATTGTTTCCATAAATGCTGATTTTGTCGCCAACTCGGAATGTATCAGAGGAAAGTCCAGTAATAATAGGGCGCGAAGTTTGCCTTACAGTCACAACAGGAACAGGAATGTCAACTTCATTTGCAAAAAGTGATGGTTTTGATTTTTGATTTTTAGAACAGACATAAACCAATCCATCCTGAATATTTGCCGGCAATACAATTGTAATTTTTGAATCAGACCATTCGATATAAGAACTTGCCGTAAGTTTTGAACCGGCAATTTCAACGTAACTTACATCGCGAACAGCACCAAAATTTTTGCCCGTGATTGTAATAACATCACCCGGAGAACCTACTGGCGGACTAATACTTTCAATTTCTGGAATTGCCTTATTTTGAATATGAATAAGAAAAAAAATCAGCAAGCCTGTCACAATAAAAAGGCAAAGAAACAAAGCCCTGAACAGCGGATGCCGACGAAATAAATAACTGAAACTTCTAGATTTTTCCACGAATAACTGCCTGAATAAGTGAATAAACGTTATTGTAACGCAGGCAGCGTAATTCTGTAAACAAGTACATTATTTGAAAAATCCGGTCTGAAAACTTCAATGTTATCAATATTGCCTTTTGCATTTATAGCACTTGAACTAGAATATGCACTGACATTCTGCAAAGTTCCTCCGCCATAATTGCGATAATGATTTCCAACATCTCTTACATACAAAGAATTCTGATCTATATTTCCAGAAATAACGATTGCTTTTCCGTTACTCAAAGCGGTAGAAGTTTCTGTAACCTTCTGAGTTTCATTATCATTTGCAGACAAAGCATAAACCGGCACAGTTTCAGCTTCTGCTCCGGCAGTAACATTTTTTGTCATACTAAGTCTAACAGGAACCGTTATTGAAAAAATTGCCACAGCGGCGGCTGCAGACGCAAAATATGCAATTTTTCTGAATTTAAAAGCCCTAAAATCAGATTTTAGAACATTATTATTATACTTAAGTTTTACTTGCAGTCTTTCAAAACTCTGATCAAGAAAATGCTGGTCTGGGGTAATTTCTTTTGCATCCTGAGCTATAGAAAGATGCAAGCCTTTTAAAATTTTCAACTGCCGCTGACATTCTTTACAGGAACGAACATGCTCTTCGTAACGTTCCCTATAAACTTCCGGCATTTCATTATCCAAATAAACAGAGTGTAAATCTTTACTCGGGCAAGTAGACATTATCTTCTCCTATAATTTTCACCAACTGTTCTCGGGCTCTGAAAATTCTAACCTTTACATTGCCTTCTGTTATCCCCAGAACCTTACCAATTTCCTTGTAGTTCATATCCCCATATTCACGTAATAATAAAACGTCCTGAAGGTTTTTAGGTAATTTTTTCATAGCCTCTTTTGCTTTTTTTATGGATTCTTGTTTCAATAAATCAATTTCTCCAGAATCAACTTTTCTGTGATCTTCATACAAAGCCTTTTCGTAAGCTTTTCGTTCACGATCCTTTCTCTTTACATAATTTAAAGACGCATTTTTTACAACTCTGATAAGCCAGAATTTCGCATCATTTAAAGTCGGAAAAACCATTTGTTTTTCATTGGCTTTAATTAAAGAATCATGAGCCAGATCTTCTGCAGCCTCTTCGTCATTTACAACCCTGTAAGCAACCTTAAAAAGCATCTGCATAGACTCGTCATATATTTTTTTGAAATCAGCAGAATCTGCTGCATTCAAAGAAACTGAATTATCTGCCTGAATCTCTAAAGAATTAAACACAACTTTCACCGGATAGTTACATGCAAATGTCATATTTTCCTCCGAAAACAAAACTGAAAAAAAATGGATAACCATTTTCTGCAGAAAAACGTTTTTCAACAGCTCCTGCAATCACTCACATGTACAATATTAGAAACAACAATGTAATTTTAAAAGTTACATTTCCTAAGAAATACCTAAGAGTTTTCTTAAAAACTCTAATTTCGCTTCCATTCAGGACCTTGCGGCGTATCAATAATTGTAATTCCCCGTCCGCCCAGAATATTTCTGATTTCATCAGCTTTGGCAAAGTCCTTTGCTTTTTTTGCAGCCGTTCTTTCTGCCACAAGCGCGTCAATTTCCGCAGCTTCCGGGTCACCTTCGTGAGCATTTTTCACAGAATCGCAACTATTGCCACTTAATTTTTCAGAATCCTCAATCAGCTTAAATGCATTTTCAATAACACTCAAAGACAAAACTTTATCCATCTTGAAAATTGAACTCAAAGCGTCCAGAGCATTTACACCACCTTTACCGTTACTTTCCTTCTGCAAAGCGGCCATTGCAACCGGAGTCGCAAGATCATTTTCAAGGCCTTCGCGGAATTTCTTATAATTTTCAGATTCAAAATCAATTTTAGAAAGGATTTCCTCAAAATTTTCAATTTTAAGACCAGCATTTTCTTCAGAATTAGCTTTTGCAATCAGTTTTGCAACTCTCTGATTCAAAGCCGCCCGTCCATTTTTTGCACTTTCCAGAGCATCAAGACTAAAAACAAGCTGCTTTCTGTAATGACCACCTAAAAGGAAAAATCTATAATCAAGCGGTTCAAAACCTTTATCTTTTAAGCTAAAACCTTTTTCCGGTGGCAAAGCCGTCTGCAAAGTAATAAAATGACCAGAAGATTTGCTCATTTTTCCGCCCTCAAGAATCAAAAATTCATTGTGCAGCCAGTAATTAACCCACGAACCTTTAGCACGTTCTTCTGCATCAAAACTGCCTTCCGCTTGTGCAATTTCATTTGTATGATGAACAGGCACATGATCAATTCCGCCCGTGTGAATATCAAAATGCTTTCCAAGATATTTCATACTCATCGCAGAACATTCAATATGCCAGCCAGGATACCCGCGTCCCCACGGAGAATCCCAAGTCATTGCCTGATCTTCAAACTTAGATTTTGTAAACCAAAGAACAAAATCCCCTGAATTGCGCTTATTTTCATCAACAACAACAACTTTACGCTTTCCAGCACCGGCTTTAAGTTCATCAAGATTCAGATTTGCAAGTTTTCCGTAATCAGCATAAGTAGAAATGTCATAATATAAATTTCCACCGGACATATAAGTATGACCATTTGCTTCAATTTTCTTAATCAACTCAATCATTTCCGGAATATGCTCCGTGGCCTTACAAATAACATCCGGATGGCGAATATTCAGAGCATCAATATCTTTCATAAAAGCATCAGTATAAAACTGAGCAACTTCCAGCACAGACTGATGACGTTCCGCTGCAGATTTTTTCATTTTGTCTTCACCGTCGTCGCCATCGCCAGTCAAATGACCAACATCAGTAATATTCATAACGTGCTTAATATCATAACCAAGCATCGTCAAAGTTTTATCAAGAATGTCCAAAAAAACGTAAGCACGCAGATTTCCAATATGCGCATAATTGTAAACCGTCGGACCACAGCCATAAAAACCAACATAACCTTCCTTAATCGGCTTAAATTCTTCCATTTTTCGGCCCATAGTGTTAAACAATTTCAAACTCATAAAATACCTCGTTTCTTCTATAAATATACTGATTTTTCCGCTTATTCACAATTACACGCAAATTTTTCGTTTTTTAGGGAACCTCTAAAAACGCGATGTTTTAATTCGTGCTATATCAACGAATTAAAACTCGAAAGGCTCTTTAAAAAAGCATTGAAAATGATTTAGAGATGCCTTTTAATTTTCTGGGCGTACCCCTACGCTCCGGCTTTGCCTCCGCTCCGGGTCAGGCTTTTCGCAGTTCCGCTATTCGCTCCAGCCTTGCCCACTGCGCGCCAGAACGATGGCGCTTCGTCTAGGCAAGTCCCGCTTCGCGGCTGCTACAATCCTTTACGCAAATCGTCCAGATTATCACAACTTTTCGTCCCTTGATTTTTTCACAATATTTTCTATTCCCATACGAATTGTTAAGGGCATTTCTAAAAAGTACACAAAAAGTGCTAAAAATTGAAATTTTCACAAGCTACCTTTATAATTTTCTTGTGAATAATTTCGAAATCTTAATTTCAAAAATCAAAAACTATCAGAATTTTAAAGGCCAAATTCAATTCAACGTACAAATGTCACAAAAAACTACGTTCAAAACTGGTGGCACCGCAGACGTTTTTATTACCCCAGAAAATTTTAATTCTTTCCAGATTGTTTTATCTGAAGTTCTTTCTTCATCGCAAAAATTTTTTATACTTGGCGGAGGAAGCAACATTGTTTTTCCAGACGGCGAATATCACGGAATTGTAATTTCAACCACATCTTTTTCAAACATAGAACATTTCCCCTCGGAAAATCTGCCACCGTCTTTCGGAAAAATTGAATTACCTGAAGACAAAGTTTTAATTTCCTGTTTTTGTGGCACGACAATGGCAAGTTTTGTAAATTTCTGTACAAAAAATAATATTAGCGGCGCGGAAGTTTTTGCAGGTTTACCGGGAACTGTTGGCGGCGCGGTTTTTATGAATGCACGTTGCTTTAACGTTTCCATTTCAGATATTTTATTTTCTACCAGCTACTTGGATTATTCTGATAAAAATATCTCCGCAAAAAAAAGTATTTTCAATCCTAAAGAATGGGACTACAAAAAGTCACCTTTTCAAAATACTAATCGTTTTATTACGACCGCGACCTTTCTTTTAAATCAAAAAACTGAATCAGAACATTCACAAATTGAATCAGAATGTAAAAAATATATTTCAGAAAGAGTTTCCAAAGGGCATTTTAATTTTCCAAGTGCAGGCTCAGTTTTTAAAAATAATCATAGTTTTGGTGCTCCTAGTGGTGTGTTAATCGATAAATGTGGTTTAAAAGGATTTTCAATTGGCGGAGCACAGGTCGCGCCATTTCACGGCAATTTTATAATTAACACGGGCAATGCAACTTCTCAAAACATAAAAGAACTTGTTAATTGCGTGCAGACAGCCGTGCAAAAAAAATACGGCTTTACTCTAGAGAATGAAATCATTTTTGTCGATAATCAAGAATGAAACATAAAAAGTTTCTTTAAAAACTCTATAAACTGATTTTTAAGGATACAAATAAGGGCAAAGACACCTCTAAAAATTGCAATTTTTAGAGGTTCCCATAATTGACAAATAAAAATCTCTTTTTTAGACTTTAAATTCAGGGGGTAAAAAAATGGTTCAGTTATCAATCAGCAGATTTAAACCAAATTCATATATGGTTCTAGAAGGAAATGATGATAGTGACCACTTTTATATTATCCAGCAAGGAAACGTAAAATGCTACAAATCTGATGGCACAGGAATTGCCCCCGTTACATTAGGTCCTGGCGATTTCGTCGGCGTCGTTCCTTGTATGTCCGGTCATTTACAAATAGAAACAGCAATCACAATTACACCCGTCACAGCAATTTCTGTCAGAAGAGATCAATACCCGGAACTTATTGCTAATAATACTCCTGTTGCCTTAAAAATCATCAGAACTTTTGCAAATCGTATGCGCCAGATGAACGAAATGCTCACAACAGCGACTTTAAAAGGCAAGGCAACGGATAATTACGACCAGATTTTCCAGGTTGCACAATATTATGAAAAAACTGGAGCCCTAAATATTGCAATCTTTGCCTATTATCAATATTTAAAAACAAGACCTTCTGGACCGCAAGCCGAATATTCAAAGAAAAAATTTACAATTTTAAAACCAAAAACACATGCCGTTTACCTGGAAGCATCAAAAGACAATGTCCGCAAATATCCCAAGGACACTATGATTTTTTCAGAATCTTCACAAGGCTCAGATATGTTCATAATTCAGTCTGGCGAAGTTGCAATCTCGAAAGTTGTAGACAATAACGAAGTTACACTTGCAGTACTTCACAAAGGCGATATGTTTGGCGAAATGGCTCTTCTTGAAAATAAACCGCGTTCAGCCAGCGCAATTGCACACAGCGACTGTACATTGATGGTCGTTAACCGCCAGAACTTTGACCACATGGTAACAACTCAACCGCAGCTTATTTCACGCCTTACAACAACATTAGCAGACCGCCTTTGGTCTATGTACCGCCAGTTGGACAATGCAAACTTAAAAGACCCTGTTGCAAAAATGACAGATATGCTTTCTCTCCAGCTCGAAAAACAGCGTATCACGCCACAGTCTGCCGGTTCAAAAGCTTATCAGTCAGAATTTACGTGCCAGGACATTGCAAATATGTGTGGAATTCCTCAAGATCAACAGCCACGTGCAATTTATATGTTCCAGCAGGATCAGCGTTTTAGAATTGTGAACGGAAAAATCTTTATTAAAGACATTCAGGAACTTTTAAAACAGGCAGCATTTTACAGAAAACAAAATAATGCAAAATAGTTTTTATCCCGATACTCAAAATATGAAAGAAATCAAAAAATCTTTTTTATTTTTCTTAATTTTAAATCTCAGTTTTTTTCTGACATCACAATCAGAAAATGTTTCCGATAAGATTTTGCCACGAGGCTATCATAAAATTGAACTTGGAATGTCTCTTGAAGAAACAAAAACAGCTCTCTTAAAAGATTCAACTTTTGGTTATCACGGCGACCGCGATGTTTCTCTTATTCCCGGTACAAACCGCATTTTAATTGAAACTGATTCTGAATACGGTCACGGTTCTGATTTTCTTTTGCGCTGTTGGTTTCAGTTCACTCAAGACCAGCTTTATACAATCACAATTAATATTAATCAAAATAAAATGGACTATTACTCAATGTTCACGACGTTGACAAAAAAATACGGCGAGCCGGACAGTCTCAATCCTCAAAAAGCCGTCTGGAAAAATGAACAAACCACGCTGAGCCTTGAAAAACCTCTGACAATTAAATACATAGACAATGAACTTTTTGATTCAACTCAAAATTATTCAAATCTACCAAAAACCGGAACAGAAATTACTCGGGAAATGTTCCTTGATGAATTTTAATTTTCTCAAAACTTAGGACTCTTTTATGAAAAAATTATTTTTACTTCCGTTAACTTTCATTTTTCTTTTTTCTGCACTTTCCTGCACAAATAAAAAACTTCCCGTGAAAGAAGTAAAAATCACCAGAAAAGACGGTACAACAATCACTCTAAGTGCCGAACTTGCAATCACAGAAACAGAACGCAATCACGGCTATATGGAACGTAAAACAATCCCAGATGGAACCGGAATGCTTTTTGTATTTGAAAAAGACCAGACACTTTCTTTCTGGATGAAAAATACACCTCACCCGCTTTCTATTGCCTACGTAGATTCTAAGGGAAAGATACGCGATATTTTTGATATGACCCCTTACAGCCTTTCTCCAATTGTCAGTACTGTTTCGGTTCGTTACGCACTTGAAGTTCCTCAGGGCTGGTACAAAAAAAATGACATCACGGTCGGCGATGTCATCGAAATTCCTGAATTTTAAACCAAGTTATTGATTTTTCAGAGAGATTCTATTCTTTTTCCATTTTTAAAAGTTCATTCGCTGCAATTTTATCTTTTGGATCAATTTCCAAAACTGTCGTAAAATAATTTCTAGCCTCATCATTTTTACCTTGAGCAAGTGCCAAATACCCAAGATTAGAAATAATCTTTGTGTTCTCCGGATTCAAAGCAAGACCTTTCATCAAATAATCTTTTGCTTCATCAAAATTCTTTTCTTCAATACAGCAAATTGAAAGTTCATTGTAAGTATCCGCGTTTGTATCTCCGCCATGCTTCAAGGCTTCAAGAAAAGCCTGCTTTGCATCAGAAAATCTTTCAATTCTACGCAAAGCCCAACCAAGCATAAACCAAGCATTCCAAACTTTAGGATTATTCTGTAAAAATTGCTGAATTTTTTCCAGACCTTTTTCTTCATGCCCACTGGAAATTAAATCGTAAGCAGCCTTAAATGCCTCGTCATCAATATTTTGCTCGCCAATTTTATTTACAATTTCCTGGGCTTTTTCTTTTTTCTGAACTCCGTTTTCTCCCAAATCTTCATCAGAAATATCACAGGTCAAGGCAATATAATTTTCAAAAGCATCCTTAGCATTTTTAAAGTCGTGTTTTTTCATATAAAAATATCCGACATTAAAAAAAGCATCAGCCAAAGGCGGATCAGCATTTATTGCATCCTGATAGTAAGACAAAGCATCATTATCGTAGGCGTCGGCATCTTCGTGCAAACCGGCATTTCTGTAAGAATCCGCTCTTTGATCAAGAAACAAAGCCATATTCAAAATAATCGCGGCATCATCCGGATCAAGACCATTCAAAGCAAGGAAAATTTCTTCCGCAAGCTCCCAATCTTCGTTCTTTGCTTTTAAAATCGCAGCCTCACAAAGTTCTTTCTTGATATTCGGCCTTACCTTAAAAACAATGGAACGGTAATAATCCAAATTCTTATTTTTTTTGTCATAAGCAAGCACCGTCAACATTCCAGCCAGAACCTGCTCCGTTGTAATTTCTTCCGGATTAAAATTTCCCGCATCTTCGCTAGTTTTTTTCTGAACTGGCAGCAAAATCTCCGGATCAATCTTAAAAGCTTCAGTCGAAGCCACAAACCCTTCCGGAATCTTAATGTAAAAAATCGAATTTAATTTTTCTGATGCATTCATTTGTTTTCCTTAAATATGTCGCTTAGTTTCGCACATGTTTTTCAATCATCTGCTTTTGGTAAGAAGTTATGTAACTATTTATATGAAATTTATAAGCCATCGGAATCTCATTCTGATTAAACTGAATGTGAATAACGGCAATATCCTTTCTATTTTCCAAAAATTCCGCATTTTTTATAACACCCGGAACCGTAATTTTTTCACTAGAATCAGCAAATATCAAACGCAAATCAATTGGTTTTCCAATCAAAAATTTCGGAATTCCAACCGTCATAATTCTTGCACCGCCAAACGAAACATCTTTTATAATGCATTTTCGCGGAACGTCAGAAATAAAAACGTAAGATTCTTCCTTAGGAATTCCCAGCAGCCGCATCGAATTTTCATTTATTGGGATTCGCTCTTCCTTTCGTGTTTCAAAATTTTTATTAACTTCCAAAAATTCACCAAGCCGCGAAATTAAATCATCCGGTGGTCTTTGAGTAAATTCCAGCGTCACGACAGAAAGTTCCGACATTCCATTATACGCCTTTACGTCAATTACATTACAATTTACAAAAAACTGAACTGGCTGATTATTCTGATCAAAAAAACAATAACGCAAACTGTAATTTCCGCTCCGATTTTTATTTATTTCAGCAATAATTCCGCTTGAATTTCCCACTATAATTTTTGCAATCATCAGCGAAGAAGAATTCAAAATACAAGGCCATTGCCCATTTGAACATTTTATATAAATCTGACGAGGATCAATTCTCAAATATTTTATATTCGCTTTTGTAAAAACAACTTCTTTGTCACGGAAAAAATCGTAATAATCCGAATTTTTGTGATTAGTATTTGTCATGCCTGTTATCTTAATTCAAAATCGGTCTTCTTACAATAATTTTTAAATTTCTTACGGGCGCATTTTTGCAATATAAAAACAAATCCGCCCGCATTTTTTATTTTCGTACCATTATTTATAATTTCACACGCAAAAAATCTTCTCAATATTGCAAAAACCGGGCTTTTCGGTGTTCCGCTGTTCGCTTCAAACCCGACTGGCTAAAAAAAACAATTTCCATCACTAAAATTTTCTCACCAAAAATCAGTTTTTTTTGCATAAACGACAACCTTCCGTTTTTGCCAGTCGTGTTCGCCTTTGGCGCACCTACAATCCCATTGCGCAAAAAAGTCCAAAAAAAAATCCGCCTGACATTTCAGACGGATTTAACAAAACTAGAATTCCACTTACTCAGCAGAAGTTTCTGTGGCAGGAGCAACGGCAGCTGCCTTCTTTGCTTCAACTCTTGCTTTATTCTTTAAAGCAGCATTACAGAACTTACAGATATTTGCTGTAGCTCCATTTACTTCCTGTTCATAGAGAGTTTTGATATTTGTTTTACCACAAATAGCACATGTTCCTCTTCCTTTTGCAGGTAAAGTTCTAATGCCAGCTCCACGATGGTTTTTAGACATATTTGACTCCTTAAGAACTAAAAGCGTTATGCTTTAGCTTCTTCCTTGTTAGCAGATTTTTCAGCGGTTTTCTTTGCTGCTGGTTTCTTTTCAGAGTCTGTCTTTGCTTTTGAAGCAGTCTTTTTAGCAGTCTTTTTGTCATCTTTCTTTGCTTTTGAATCTTTTTTGTCAGAAGCATCAGCAGATTCAAGTTTATAGTCTACTAATTCAAGAATTACAACATCAGCAGCGTCACCCTGTCGGTAACCTAATTTTAAAACTCTTGTATATCCACCATTTCGATCTTTCATTCGTGGCGCAATGTCAGTAAACAATTTGTCAAGAATTTTTTCATCCTGAATAAATTTAGCTGCTTCGCGTCTGTTATGAACAGAGTCAATCTTAGCCCTTGTAATAAGTTTTTCACCATATTTTTTTGCTTCGAGAGCTTTTGATTTAGTTGTGGTAATTCTCTCATATCTGAAAAGAGAACTTACCATGTTTCGTAACATAGCACGACGATGTGCTGTTGTACGAGAAAGCGGATTAAAACCATTTCTATGATTCATCTGTTTCTTCCTTCTGCTTTAAACTGGCAGTATTCTTAAGATGACTATAATCTGTCATTCCAAGAGTAAGGTTCCATTCCTGGAGCTTTTCTTTGATTTCCTGCAGACTCTTTTTGCCAAAGTTTCTAGTCTTCGCAATATCATCTTCTGTCTTTTTAGTTAATTCGCCAATAGTACGAATATTTGCATTCTTTAAACAATTTGATGAGCGCACTGAAAGTTCAAGTTCATCAACAGAAGTATTCAAAAGCTTCTGTACTCCTTCATCACTTTCTTCGCTTTCATCACTTCCAATCACATCTTCGTCATTACAATTTACAAATATTGCAAAGTGATCTTTAGCAATTTTTGCAGCTTCAGACAAAGCATCTTCTGGAGTAATTGATCCATCAGTCCAAATTTCAAGAATGAGTTTATCGTAATCATTGCGCTGACCAACACGACAAGGTTCTATTGAATATCGTACTTTTGGAACTGGTGTAAAAATAGCATCCATCGGAATAGTTCCAACTATTTCAATATAATGCTCATTAGTTTCAGCAGGTACGTAACCTCGTCCTAAATCAACTTCAATTTCAATATCAAGATGTGCAGTTTCTGTCATAGTAAAAAGAAGCGTATCCTTGCTTCCATCCATAACTTCAAGCTGACCTTCTTTTTCAAGATCCTTTCCAGTAACCTTTCCAGGGCCTTTAAATTCAAAATTGATAGTATCCTGATCTACGTCGTTAGGTAAGCGTAATCGTATCATCTTGAGAGTATTGATAATCTCAAGTGTATCTTCTGCAACACCCGGTATTGCTTCAAATTCACTAGAAATTACATGCGAAATTCCGCTTTCGTCGTAAGTAGTAATTCGAACCGATGTAACAGCATATCCCTGAATTGATGACAGAAGTACACGTCTTAATGTATTCCCGATTGTTGTACCAAATCCAGTTTCAAATGGATAAGCAGTGAATTTACCATAATTCTCATTTGTACTTACAGGTTCAAATGCGCCATGTGGCTTTTTAAACCCCTTAAGCAAATTCTTTCGTGCCATCTGAACTCCTTCTATTTCTTCTTAATCAACATCAGCCAAAATCCTGCACAAAACAGGATTAAACTGAAAAACACTTACAGAATACTCACCTCTGCTATTTTGATAACAGAGTAAATAATTACATACTACGTGTTTTACGTGGTCTACATCCATTATGTGGAATCGGAGTAACATCAGAAATAGATTTTACTTTCAATCCCATACCACCAATTGATCTGATAGCATTTTCACGACCCATTCCAGGTCCCTTGATGTAAACATGAACTTCACGTAATCCGTAGCTCTGTGCTTTCTGTAAAGCTGTTTCAGCAACAGACTGAGCTGCGAATGGAGTAGATTTTTTTGCTCCACGGAATCCAAGACCTCCAGAAGAAGCCCAAGACAAAGCATTACCATTCAAGTCAGTTACAGTTACAATTGTATTGTTAAAAGTTGCCTGAATGTAAATATTACCTTCGTAGACGCTCTTTTTCTCTTTTCGTTTTTTTGCTGTAGCCATTCTACTTTACCTCCGCCTTATGCCTTTTTCTTGTTTGCAACGGTCTTCTTCTTACCTTTTCGAGTACGAGCATTTGTTCTTGTTCGCTGTCCTCTTACTGGTAAGCCTCTCTTGTGTCTAAGACCACGATAGCAACCAATATCCATAAGACGTTTCAAGTTAAGACCAATTTCTGAACGAAGTCGACCTTCGACTTTGTAGTCTCTATCAAGAATTTCACGAATTTTAGCAAGATCATCCTGAGTAAGGTCATTAGCCATAGTCATAGGATCAATTTTAGCTTCTTCGCAAATTTTCTTTGCCGATGCACGGCCGATACCATAAATATAAGTTAATGCGGTATCAACATGTTTGTTAGGAATATCAATTCCAGCAATTCGAGCCATCTGTTACTCCTTAGCCCTGTCTCTGCTTATGTTTTGGGTTAATACAAATAATTCGGACAACGCCGTTTCTTTTTATAACCTTACATTTATCGCAGATAGGTTTTACACTGGTTCGTACTTTCATTATAAAGCCCCCGATGAGAATATTCTTCAGATTATAGCACCTCGCAATGAGAGCAATCTGACATTCTAGTAATATAACAATATTCTCATTTCTTTTCTACTAGAGAAATCAAAAAGTACTAGATACTTCTTGATCTAATCTTTCCCTTCTTTGTAAGTCCTTCCTGATGATGCATTTTAAGAAGAGCTTCTACCTGTTTCATTGTATCAAGATCAACACCAATCAAAATGATAAGTGAAGTACCACCCATCAACATTGAAATCTGCTGTGGGAAACCAAACAATGTCTGAACAATTGTAGGAATTACAGCGATAAGTGCTAAAAACAAAGAACCCGGTAAAATAAGTCTATTTAATATTTTTGTCAGATATTCTTCTGTTTTATCTGTTCTAACGCCTGGAATAGAACCACCGTTTTCACGGATATTCTTTGCGATTTCTGTAGGGTTCAGTGTTACCTGAGTGTAGAAGTATGCAAAGAAAACTATAAGGATAACTAATAAAATATTGTACCAAACTCCATTTGGTTTAAGAACTGTAGAAAGTGTTGTTACCCACTTTGCAGAATTTGAACCTTGAGAGAATGTGCTTAAAAGTGTGATTGGTAAAGTCAAAATTGATGAAGCAAAAATCAGAGGAATTACGTTTGAAGGATTAACTTTGAAAGGAATATAAGAACTCTGTCCTCCGTACATTTTTCTGCCAACTACACGTTTAGCATAATTAACAGGAATCTTTCTCTGACCTGACTCTTCATAAATTACTAAAGCAATAATAGCAACGAACATAATCAAAACCAAAATTACGAATACTAATTTAATAGATCCGTCTTTTACTTTTTGACAAAGTTCAATAACTGCATTTGGTAAACGAGCAACGATACCCGCAAAGATCATCATTGAAACACCGTTTCCAATACCATGTGCTGTAATCTGATCACCTAACCATACAGTCACCATAGAACCTGTTGTAACTGTTAAAATTGCAATGGCTCTAAAGGCGGCTGGATTCGAAAGAACAACAGCATTTGGAATACTGTTGGCATAAACGGTAACACCCCAAGACTGAATCAGACATACAACAATCGTACCAATTCTTGAATACTGAGCAATCTTGCGTTGTCCACCGTCTTCCTGAGATATACGTTTAAGTGTAGGGAAAATAATCACAGCAAGCTGCATAATAATCTGCATTGAAATGTAAGGCATTACACCAAGCATAAAGATTGAAAAGTTAGAGAATGCACCTCCAACAAAAAAGTCCATATAACTTGCGAACGCGTTATTATTCTGTGCAGCTAAGTTGTCAAAGTAATTAAGAAGAACATTTGCATCAATTCCCGGAATAGTAATAACACTTCCTAAACGGAAGATTGCTAAAATAAGGAATGTAAACAATAAACGAGTTCTAATTTCTTTGACTCTAAACATATTTACAATAGGATTGCTTGCCATGTTTTACTCCGAATCTACTTTTTGCTCTCAGCCGCTGTTTCAGATGTTACTTTTACAGAACCACCAGCTTTTTCAATTTTTTCTTTTGCAGAACCTGAAAATTTATCAGCTTCAACTGTAAGTTTCTTTGAAATTTCACCATTACCAAGAATCTTTACTAATGGTTTTACTTTTCCAGAAACAAAACCTGCTAAAACTAAAGCTTCAAGATTTACAACAGCACCATCTTCAAATTTAGAATCCAACTGCTCAACATTGATACAAACATATTCTTTTTTAAAAGGATAGTTCGAAAAACCTTTGTGAGCAATTCGTCTGTAAAGAGGCATCTGTCCACCTTCAAAACCTACATAAGTTTTTCCACCTGAACGAGACTGCTGACCTTTATTACCTTTACCAGCTGTTGTACCAAGTCCTGAAGATGAACCACGGCCAACACGCTTTGGCTTTTTGTTAGCACCAACTGGGGCACTAAGAATTGGATTATATTCTGCCATGTTAAATCTCCTCAACTTTTACTAAGTGAGATACAGCAGCAACCATTCCTCGAATTGCAGCAGTATCATCATGAACTACTGAAGAATTAATCTTTTTAAGTCCAAGACCACGTACTGTAGCAACTTTTGCAGGTTTCTGCCCTATTGTACTTCTAATTAATGTAACCTTTAACTGTTTTGCTTTAGCCATACAATTAACCCCACATCTCGTCCAGAGTTTTACCTCTGTTAGCAGCAACTTTCTTTGCATCCATCATCTTAGAAATAGCATCAAATGTTGCTCTTACAACGTTTACTGCAGAACTAGAACCTATTGACTTTGAAAGAAGGTCAGTTGCTCCTGCAGCTTCCATAATAGAACGTACTGTACCACCGGCAATAACACCAGTTCCTGAACAAGCTGGTTTCAACAAAACAGAAGAACTCTTATATTTTCCAGTTACATCGTGTGGCAATGTACCATTTTTAAGTGGAACTTTTATAAGATTTCTCTTAGCTTTATCAATACTCTTTTTAATAGCTTCAGAAACATCGTTTGCTTTACCAAGGCCATAACCTACATTACCTTTTCCATCTCCTACAACAGTAAGAGCTGAGAAAGACATTCGGCGTCCACCTTTTACAGTTTTACAAGTTCTGTTAAGAGTTACGAGTTTTTCGATGAACTCTTTTTCTTTTGGATCTTTATCAAATTTTTTCTGATGTTCTTCCATTCTTAACTCCTAGAAATCAATTCCAGCTTTTCGTGTGCCATCAGCAAGAGCTTTAACAACACCATGGTAAAGATATCCATTACGATCAAAAACTACTTTTGTAATTTTCTTATCCTTAAGACGAGCACCTAATGCTTCACCAATCTTTGCAGCTCCGTCAGTATTAGGTTTTACGCCAGCAAATTCTTTTTCAAGTGTTGAAATAGAAACTAATGTATTGCCTGCGTCATCATCGATAACCTGAACAAAAAGATTCTTGTTACTTCTTGTAACAGTCATTCTTGGTCTTTCTGCGGTACCGTATACAGACTTTCGAATGTGAATTTTTCTGTGCAAGCGTTTTCTGTTTTTATCATTCATTTTCTTAAACATATAGCTTCACCTTATTTAACACCAGTCTTACCAACTTTACGTCGGATAACTTCATTGTCATAACGAATACCCTTTCCTTTGTAAGGTTCAGGTTTTCGTAATTTACGAATCTGAGAACAGAATTCACCAACCAATTGCTTACTAATACCTGCTACAGTAACTTTTCCGTTTGCATCAGTAGTTACTGTTAAGCCTTCAGGAATCATTGCTATGTAATCACTTGAATAACCAAGGTTCATTACAAGTTCTTTTCCTTTTACTTCTGCACGATATCCAACACCTGTGATTACCAATGTTTTTGAATATCCATCAGTAACACCTTTAACCATGTTGTTTATAAGACTTCTGTACAAACCATGATCAGCATTAGCCTGCTTTGTTTCATTAAGAGTTGTAAGAGAAAGAACTCCGTCTTCTACTTCAACTTTTAAGTTACTTCCAATGCTCTGTTTGAGTTCACCTTTTGGACCTTTTACAGAAACAACATTGTCAGCAACATTTACTGTTACACCTGCAGGGATAGTAATTGGAAGTTTACCTATTTTAGACATACTTTCTTCCTCCCTTACCAGATTTTACAGATTAATTCACCGCCAACCATCTTTTCAGAAGCTTTCTTTCCTGTTGTTACACCAGAAGATGTTGAAACGATGACTGTACCGTATCCGTTGAAAACACGTGGTAAATCTTTGTAACCAGAATAAACTCGACGACCTGGTGTAGAAATTTTTTCAACACCGTGAATAACCGAATTATTTTCTTCATCATATTTCAAGAAAATGCGAAGGTTGTTTTTTCCGTCTTCCTGAACCTTTTTGAAGTTTTTGATGTATCCTTCAGTTTTCATAATCTTAACGATTTCTAACTTAAGTTTTGAAACAGGAACATCTACTTTCTCGTGGCGGGCCATAGCCGCATTACGAACCTTTGTGAGCATATCTGCTACTGGATCTGATGCACTCATTTCTATCTCCTACCAACTTGATTTTGTTACGCCAGGAAGCTGACCTTCACTTGCCAATTTACGGAAGCAAATACGACACATTTTGAACTTTCGTAAATATCCTCTTGGACGACCGCAAATCTGACAGCGGTTATACTGTCGTGTTGAATACTTCTGTTCGCGGGCTGCTTTAATAACCATTGATTTTTTAGCCATACTTCACCTACTTACGGAACGGCATATTGAACTTTGCAAGCAAAGACTTAGCTTCAGCATCAGTTCTTGCACTTGTAACAAATGTGATGTTCATACCAGCAATTTTAACAACTTTATCAAAGTCAATTTCTGGGAAAATCAGCTGTTCAGTAATACCAACAGAGAAATTTCCATGTCCATCAAAACCTGTGGCTTTAATACCACGGAAATCCTTAATACGTGGGAAAGCAACATTAATCAAACGATCCATAAATTCGTACATAATGTCACCGCGCAATGTAACCATTGCTCCTACTTCATTACCCTCACGAAGTTTGAAGTTAGCTATACTCTTTTTAGCCTTTGTTTTAACAGCCTTCTGACCTGTAATCTGAGTTAAGTCAGCAACTGCGGCGTCAAGGAGTTTCTTATTTGTGAGAGCTTCACCAACACCCATACTTACAACAACTTTTTTTACTGCAGGAATCTGCATTGGAGTTGTGTAATTAAACTCTTTATAAAGAGCAGGGGCGATTTCGTCTTTATAGACTTTCTTAAGCCGAGGTACGTAATTTGCCATTACAGAATATCTCCACATTTACGACATACGCGAACTTTTTTGTCGCCGTCGATTTTATAACCAATTCTTGTTTTACCGCATTTTTTACATACGATAGCAACATTTGAAATATTAAGAGGAGCTTCAATCTCAGCGATACCACCCTGATCCTGCTGACTCTTCTTCTTCATTGCCTTTTTGACAATATTTACACCAGAAACTATAACTGCATCTTTATCAGGTACGATCTTAACAACAGATCCTCTCTTACCTTTATCTTTTCCTGCAATTACTTCTACGGTGTCTTCCTTACGGATTTTAAACTTCTTAATCATTTATTTCTCCTACAATACTTCTGGAGCTAAAGATATAATTTTCATAAAATCCATATCTCGTAATTCTCGTGCTACAGGACCAAAGATACGTTTTCCCTTTGGATTTTTACTGTCATCAACAAGTACACAAGCATTGTCATCAAAACGAATATAAGTTCCATCTGGACGACGATATTCTTTAGCCTGTCTAACAATAACAGCTTTCTGAATAGCACCCTTCTTAATAGTAGAAGTAGGGATTGCATCCTTTACTGCTACAACAACTATGTCACCAATTCCGGCATATCGACGATGTGAACCACCGATAACTTTGATACACTGAACAATTTTTGCTCCGGAGTTATCAGCAACGTTCATACAAGACTGCATCTGTATCATACTAAACTCCTCGCTTATTTAGCTCGTTCGACAATTGCATCCAGACGCCAAGATTTATTCTTGCTGATTGGTCTGCATTCAACGATTCGAACTGTATCACCTACATGAGCATCATTATTTTCATCATGAGCCATGTACTTTTTTGTTCTAGTTACATATTTTTTATAAAGACGATCTCTCTTTTTTGTAGCAATTGTTACAACAATGGTTTTATCCATTTTTTCACTTGTAACAAGACCAACAAAAGTTCTTTTTGATGTCTTTTCTTCCTGAACAGTATTTTCAGCCACGGTTCAGCTCCTATTTATTTTCGCCAGCGATTTCTTTCTGACGAATGAAGGTATTCAATCTGGCAATTTCTCGTCTGATTGTTCGCTTCTGCAACGGGTTATCTACATGAGATACAATCATCTTAAAACGAAGATCCATGTATTCCTTTTTAAGCTCATCACGCTTAGCAACTAGTTCTTTATAAGATAGTTCTTTATCATTTTTTTTCTTTGAATCTGCCATCTTATTCCTCCTAGTCTTTTGTTGGCTTATAAGCTATTTTTGTGATGATTGGAAGTTTATCGCTAGCAAGTTCCAATGCTCTGGCTGCCAATTCAATATCAACACCACCAACTTCAAACAAAATCGTACCTGGTTTAATTACAGCTGCCCAATGATCTTGAGCACCTTTACCTTTACCCATACGAATTTCAATAGGCTTATGTGTAATAGGCTTATCAGGGAAAATACGAATCCATACATTTCCCTTACGATCCAACTTACGATTAATAGCAACACGGGCTGCTTCAATAGTCTTAGCATCAAGCCATGTTGGTTCCATTGCTACAAGTGCAATGTCGCCGAAATCAATTGTATTATCTCGTGTAGCATTTCCTTTTTCGCGACCACGCTGCACTTTACGATGTATTACTCTTTTTGGACTAAGTGGCATACTCTAACTCCTTGCCTTTTTAGCAGCAGCTTCAGAGCCTTCAGTCTTTTCTTGAGCAGGACGATTATTTCGTCTTGATCGTTTTACAAGCTGTCCAGCATCTTCATTATGATCTACACCATAGTTCATTCCGTTATAAACCCATACTTTAATACCGATTTTTCCGTATGTAGTAAGAGCTTCGTATGTTCCATAGTCGATATCTGCGCGAAGTGTATGAAGAGGAACACGTCCTTCCTTGTGTTCTTCAGTACGAGACATATCTGCACCGCCTAAACGACCACTAAGACGAATCTTAATTCCCTGTGCACCATTGCGCATAGCCCCACTTACAGCCTGCTTCATTGCTTTTCTAAAAGAACCGCGACCTGCAAGCTGCCGACCAACATTCTGAGCAATCAAATTAGCATTTACATCTGCACGTTTAATTTCTTTAATCTTGATCTGAACTTTTTTAGTAAGCTGCTGCTGAATATCAGCAGTGATTTTTTCAATTGTTGCACCCTTTACACCAATAATTACACCAGGTCTAGCTGTGTGAATTATAATTGTTACACGCTGTGGGTGTCGTACAATTTCGATTTCTGCAATATCGGCAGTTTTACATTCAGGAAGTTCTGAAACTAACTTTCTGATTTTAATATCTTCAAGAACTAAATCTGCATATTCACGAGGATTAGCATACCATCGTGACTGCCATGTTTTGTTTACACCTAAGCGTAAACCAATTGGATTTACTTTCTGTCCCACTTTATTCCCCCGCCTTTTCGTCAACGACAACGGTAATATGGCACATACGTTTCAGAAGCTGATCTGCACGACCACGAGCACGGAACCAAACTCTTTTCAGTCTTGGACCTTCATCAATTCTGATTTCTTTAACGTAAAGCATATCTTCATCTAACTTGCTATTCTGATTAAGGGCGTTTGATGCAGCAGACTTCAAAGTAGCACTAATCAAACTTGCACCCTTTTGAGGCATATTTGCAAGAATTGCCATAGCTTCCGAATAGGACTTCTGTTTAATTACATTAGCAACAGGACGAACCTTTGTTGGAGATGCAATAAGGAACTTAGCAGTGGCTACATAACCTTTTTTCTCAGCCATAATATCCACCTATTTATTTAGCCTTGCCGGCTGCTTTATCTGAACCATGACCCTTGTATGTTCTAGTTGGTGCAAATTCACCAAGCTTGTGACCAACAAGGTTTTCTGTAATATATACAGGAATCCATGATTTACCATTATAAACAGAAATAGTATTACCAACCATTTCTGGAATAATTGTTGAGCATCGAGAATATGTTTTAATCATTTTCTTTTCTGCTTCTTTATTCATTACCTGAACTTTTTTGTAGAGTGATTTTTCTACAAATGGTCCTTTCTTAACAGATCTTGACACGATTATCTCCTCTGCAACTATTTCTTACGACGGCTAACAATAAATTTGCTAGTAGTCTTTCGTTTGTTGCGTGTCTGGTATCCTTTACAAGGCTGTCCCCATGGAGTAACAGGATTACGACCTTTTCCGGCACCTTCACCACCACCAAGTGGATGATCAACTGGGTTCATTGCCATACCGCGAACAGTAGGACGAACTCCCATCCAACGTCTGTGTCCAGCTTTTCCAAGCTTAACATTCATGTGTTCTTCGTTTCCGACAACACCAATTGTTGCATAACAACGACCGTTGATTTTTCTCATTTCACTTGAAGGCAATCGAACGATAACATAGTCACCTTCACGACCTGCAATACTTGCACTAGCACCTGCAGAACGAACAAGCTGTCCTCCCTGACCAAGTGTCAATTCAATATTGTGAATTGTGAAACCTACTGGAATTGCATTTAGAGGTAATGCATTTCCAATTGTTGGAGTTGCGTTTTCACCAGACATAATTTTCTGGCCAACCTGCAATCCCTTAGGAGCGATGATATAACGTTTATCACCGTCAGCATAATAAATCAAAGCGATATTAGCACTTCTGTTAGGATCATATTCAATTGTCTTGACAGTTCCTGGGATTCCATGCTTGTTACGCTTAAAATCTATATCACGATAAAGTTTCTTATGACCGCCGCCCTGGTGTCTTACAGAAATACGTCCACCAGCTCCGCGACCGCCATTTGACTTCTTTCCTGACACTAAAGTTTTTTCGGGTCTATCAGTTGTCAGTTCGCTTTTAATCAGGTCAACACGTCCACGTGTACCTGGAGTCATTGGCTTATATACTTTAAGAGCCATTTTCTTTTCCCCTTAGTTTAATATATTCTGGAATTAAACACCTTCAAAAGCTGCAATTGATTCACCATCAGCAAGGCGAACAATAGCTTTTTTGTAAGATGCAGTACGTCCTGGTTTTCCACGAAGACGTTTAATTTTTCCAAGAACATTCATTGTTGTACAGCTAACAACTTTTACTTTGAATAAGTTAGCTACGGCTTCTTTAATCTGAGTTTTGTTAGCATCAGAAGCTACAACAAATACATATTTATTCTGTTCACGCAAAGCACTTGCTTTTTCTGAAACAACAGGCTCAATAATAATATCTTCGTAAGTCATTATTTAGCCTCCTTATCTTCAGCATAGAAATCAGAAAGACTCTTTACTGCACTTTCAAGTACAATAACTTTTCTTCCGTAATACAAATCATGTGCATTAAGACGATTATAAGAAAGATATGTAAGATTAGGAATATTTCGTCCTGCCTGTTTAATCTTTGCATCATCATCTTTAAGAATAAGTACAGTTCTTTCATCTTTAGCAAAGTTTTCAAGAATCTTTACCAAATCTTTTGTTTTGCCGCTTTCAACAGTAAAATCTTCAACAACAGTCAATCTTTCACCCTGAGCATGAGCACTGAGAATAGACTTCATAGCCAATCTCTTAGCTTTTGCAGGCATTGAATAACTATAATCTTTTGGTTTTGGTCCAAAAATTGTACCACCACCTACAGTAATTGGAGATTTCTTATCACCGCGACGAGCATTACCAGTACCCTTCTGTTTATAAGGCTTTGCATTACTTCCATGAACTTCTGAACGAGTTTTTGTACAAGCTGTACCAACACGCTTATTAGCCAATTCATTTGTAATTGCGTAATAAATTACATCATCATTTACTGGAAGACCGAATACATTATCATCAAGAGTGATTGTACGCAGTTCTTTACCAGCAGTTGAATAAACTTTCTTTTCCATTTCTTATTCCCCTGTTATTTTTTTACTGCGGACTTTACGATGAGAGTACTGTCTTTAGTTCCTGGAACTGCACCACGTACCATGATTACTTTCAATTCTGGGTCAACTTTAACAATTCTAAGATTCTGAACTGTTACTTTATTACATCCCATATGTCCAGGTAATTTGATATTTTTGAAACTGTGTCCTGGAGTTGTACATTCTCCTGTACCACCCGGCTCACGATGAAACTTAGAACCATGAGTAGCACGTCCACCATGGAAGCCCCATCTTTTCATTACACCCTGAAATCCTTTTCCTTTAGAAGTAGCAGTTACATCTAAGAAACGTACTCCTTCAAAAAGTTCAAGACCAACAACATCCCCAACATTTACTTCTTTTTCAAAACATCTGAATTCTTTTAAATGTCTTTTAGGATTAACATTCTCAGGGAATTGTCCGGCATATGCTTTACTTGCCTTAGAAACTTTAATATCTTCTAAACCAAGAACAACTGCATCATAACCGCAATTTTCCTTTGTCTTTTTAGCAACGACAACATTCGGTTCGATCTGGATCACGGTTACTGGTGTAAGATTACCGCTTTCATCGAAAATCTGTGTCATGCCAACTTTTTTAGCAATCAGACCTTTCATTCTGATATTCTCCTATCTGGAA
The DNA here is from genome assembly GCA_963648145.1 of bacterium. Classification (GTDB taxonomy): domain Bacteria; phylum Spirochaetota; class Spirochaetia; order Treponematales; family Treponemataceae; genus Treponema_D. Next base: position 35,009 of record CAVJCY010000004.1, read on the forward strand.
ATTTTGCAATTTCCAATTTCTTTTTTTTTGGCCGTCATCCCAGATCCAAGGGGACCGTACCATTTTTTCACTTCTACTGTGCGATTACTACATCGACACCGGCAGGAAGTTCAAGTTTCATTAATGAATCCATAACATCCTGAGATGGATTCAAAATGTCAATAAGACGTTTGTGAGTTCGCATTTCAAACTGCTCACGAGATTTTTTATTTACGTGAGGTGAACGCAATACTGTAACCTTATTGATACGTGTTGGAAGTGGAATTGGTCCTGAAACCTTAGCTCCCGCCTTCTGAACAGTCTGCACGATGGCTTTAGCACTCTGATCGATCAGTTCAACGTCAAAAGCACGGAGACTGACACGAATCTTTCCATTAGCCATTTAAAAACTCCTATATTCGCAACAAAAGGACTGATATTTAAAATACCAGCCCTTTTATAACAAAATCTAACTACTGTAAGATTTTAGTAACCTGTCCAGAAGCGATTGTACGACCGCCTTCACGGATAGCAAGTTTAAGTCCTTCATCCATAGCAATTGGATGGATGAGTTCACCAATAACTTTTACATTATCACCAGGTTTTACCATATCTGTACCAGCTTCAAGCTCGATTGTTCCAGTAATATCTGTAGTTCTGAAGTAGAACTGTGGACGATATCCTGAGAAGAATGGAGAGTGACGTCCACCCTCTTTTTCAGAAAGAACGTAAATCTGAGCTTCGAACTTTGTATGAGGTGTAATTGAATTTGGCTTTGCCAAAACCTGACCACGAACAACATCTTTCTTTTCAACACCACGAAGAAGGATACCAACGTTATCACCTGGAATACCCTGATCAAGTGTCTTCTGGAACATTTCGATACCTGTTACAGTTGTATCAGCTGTTGGACGAATACCAACAATCTGAACTGGGTCGTTCATGTTTACAATACCACGTTCAATCTTACCAGTTACTACAGTACCACGACCAGAAATTGTGAAGATATCTTCAATTGGCATCAAGAACGGTTTTGCTTCATCACGTTCTGGATCATCAAACCATGTATCCATAGCTGTAAGAAGTTCTTCGATACATTTTGTATTTTCTGGAGTTGGCTCATTCAAAGCTTTAAATGCTGAACCTTTGATGATTGGTGTATCTGGAGAGAATCCGTATTTTACCAATGTATCTTTTACGTCTTCTTCTACCATCATCAACATTTCTTCATCACCATCAAGCATATCAACTTTATTCAAGAATACGATGATTTTCGGTACACCTACCTGACGAGCAAGCAAAAGGTGTTCACGTGTCTGAGCCATAACACCGTCAGTAGCTGCAATAACAAGAATAGAACCATCCATCTGTGCAGCACCAGTAATCATGTTCTTAATATAGTCAGCATGTCCTGGACAGTCGATATGTGCATAGTGTCTCTTGTCTGACTGATATTCCAAGTGACGAGTGTTAATTGTAATACCACGTTCCTTTTCCTCTGGAGCGTTATCAATTTCATCATACTTAAGAACTTTATCACCATATTTGTTTCCACAATATGTAGTGATAGCAGCAGAAAGTGTAGTCTTACCATGGTCTACGTGACCAATAGTACCAACGTTCATGTGAGGTTTAGTTCGATTGAACTTCTCCTTTGCCATGTTTTACTCCTTGCCAGAATTTTTTCCTGAAATACCGGCATTTTTATTTTTTTGTGTTGCACTTTAAGCCAGAATGAAACACCTCTTTACAAAGAAATGTTAACATTCGCAGACACAATAATTGCATATTTTATGATGATAACTAAAAGACAGGAAAACAAATTTTCAATTCTTCATCTATTCGAAGAACGTCAACTCGTAACCACCATCATTATCATCTGACAATTGGTTTGGTCTACTCGAGTTAGTCAAAAGGACTAGTCAGAAACTCCAAAATCAGCTGTCATAATCATTATTACCGACGGCAATAACACCAATAATGGGCTGTACATCCTGAAAATCACAAAGATTAACTTTACGGATAATACCAGAATAAATCTGCCTGACTCTCAAAGAACCCACTGACTGTACATAAAGCCGTGTCCTATATTTATACAATTTATAAAAATAAAAATCAAGACTTGATTTTCTTTATTGATAGAAGTAATTAGAGTAAAGAAAATCTAAAAACAGTAATTTTTGGGTAACGAAAAAAAACATGATATTTTAATTTTTGAGGTTTATTTTTACCTTTACAAAAAAAACTGCCCGGCTATGGAACACCTGCGATGGCTGTTTCAACAGCCGAAGCAGAAACCCGCAAGACACGCAATTTGCGTGGCGAGGATTTTGAGCGTGAGCGAAGTGTGGAACAGCCGTTTACACGACCAAATTTGGCACAAAAAAAAAGGAGACTTATTTCTAAGCCTCCTTCTGATATGCAATTTCTAAAGTGTCGGTATTTCTACCATCTGTAATGAGCAAAAGCTTTGTTAGCTTCGGCCATTTTATGAACATCTTCACGTTTTTTGAATGCTGTACCAGTATTGTTGTATGCATCCAAAAGTTCAGCAGATAAAGTTTCTGCCATTCCGTGTCCACTACGTTTGCGAGCGGCTTCGATAATCCAGCGCATTGCAAGGGCTTCACGGCGTGATTCTCGGATTTCGATTGGAACCTGATATGTTGCACCACCAACACGACGTGATTTTACTTCTACCTGTGGTTTTACATTTTCAAGAGCCTTCAAAAGAACTTCGAGAGGGTCTTTATCTGTTTTTGCTTTCAATTTATCCATTGCCTGATAAATAATCTTCTGACAAGTTTCTTTTTTACCATCAAGCATCATTCGGCAAACGAATTTTGAAACAATTCTACTATTGTATTTAACATCCGGCATCAATGGACGTTCGATTGATTTTTTATGTCTTCCCATCTTAGTCCTCCATTAAGCCTTAGGTTTTTTAGCACCGTACTTAGAACGACCGCGTTTACGATCCTCTACACCAAGTGCATCTTTAGCACCACGAATAATATGGTAACGAACACCAGGAAGGTCCTTTACACGACCACCACGTACCAAAACTACTGAGTGTTCCTGCAAGTTATGTCCAATACCAGGAATATATGCAGTAACTTCAATACCATTACTCAAACGAACACGAGCAATCTTTCTCAATGCTGAGTTAGGTTTTTTAGGTGTCATAGTCATAACACGTGTACAAACACCACGTTTCTGTGGACAAGAATCAAGCGCGGGAGCTTTGGTTCTGTTTGCAGCAGATTTACGACCCTGACGGATTAATTGATTTATTGTAGGCATCGCCTAGTCTCCTATTGTATTCCGGTCAGCACCCCGGAAGAAATAACAACTTATAGTAACTTAAGATATTACAGAATTCCAATCGTTTATGTCAATTGGAATTCTGTAAGTTGATTAATCTTGTTCTTCAGACTCATAACTTGTTTCTTCAAGTTTAGATTCCTGTTCGGCTTCAATTCGTCGACGTTCAAGAATCTCATTCATCTGTTCATCAAGGTCGGTGTCTGTGGCATCAAAAAGTTTTACATCTCTATAATCTTTAATACCAGTACCGGCTGGAATCATATGTCCAATGGCTACGTTTTCTTTAATTCCGTGCAAACCGTCAGTTGCACCAGCGATTGCAGCATTTGTAAGAACTTTTGTAGTTTCCTGGAATGAAGCAGCTGAAATGAATGAATCAACATTAAGAGCGGCTTTTGTAATTCCCTGGAACATTGGACGACCGATAGCCGGCTGTCCACCTTCAGCAATTACGCGGACATTTTCTTCATGGAACTTATATTTATCAACCTGCTGTCCAAAAATGAACTTTGTATCTCCAACAGATACGATTTCAACTTTCTTGAGCATCTGACGAACAATAATACCAATATGCTTGTCATTAATATCTACGCCCTGATTTCGGTAAACGTTCTGAATTTCATCCATAAGATAATTCTGAAGAGCATTTTCACCGAGAATTGCAAGAACATCCTGAGGATTTGGAGAACCTTTACACAGTGCTTCACCGGCTTTTACCTCATCACCGTCACGAACAATGATACCTCTTGAAATAGGAACAAGATGTTCATAATTTTTTCCGTTTTCATCTTCAACGTAGATAATTCGCTTACCTTTAGTAATATCACCAAACTTAACTGTACCAGAAATCTGAGCAAGAACGCTTGGTGTTTTCGGTTTGCGAGCTTCAAACAATTCAGATACACGAGGAAGACCGGCAGTAATATCGTTTGTTTTCTGAGCACCCTTAGGAACTTTTGCAAGTGTAACGCCAGCGTTTACAACATCACCTTCTTTTACAACGAGTACGGTACCGGCTGAAAGATAATATTTACCAAGTTCATTACCAGCTTCATCTGTAATAAGAATTCTAGGCTGTTTTACATCAAGGTGAAGATCTGTAATGAATCTTTCTGATGAACCTGTATTTGGATCAATTGATTCTTCAAGAGTTGAACCTGGAATAATATCTTCAAATTTTACGTAACCGTCACTTTCTGCAATAATCGGGTCGTTATAAGTGTCAAATTCTCCGATTGGTTCGCCTTTTTTAACCAAAGTGCCTTCCTGAATTATGATTTTTGAACCGTTTACAATTGTATTTTCCTGAGGATTTCCTACAATGTGCAGTTTTCCATCTCTAATCATTACAGTTCCAGAGAATTTTGAAACAACATCCTGACCTTTGTGATTGATTACAGGTGTGTTGAACTGGATTTTCTTTCCATCCTCAACGAGTACTTTATCAGAACTTTCGATATCCATTGTATCAAGAATTTTGATATAAGTCATTGTACCTTTACGGGTGAAAAGTCTGCTTCCATCATCGTAATTTACAGTCTTACCTTCAATTTTTGTGACAATTGCATCAAATTTAAGAACAATTTTGTTATCTTCGGTAGACATTTCGGCAGCACCACCAGAGTGGAATGTTCGCAGTGTCAACTGTGTACCTGGCTGACCGATTGACTGAGCAGCAACAATACCAACTGCTTCACCTATTTCAACAATCTTGTTTCGTGCAAGGTTCTTTCCGTAACATTTTACACAAAGACCGTGCTTAGATTCACAAGTAAGAACTGTACGTAATTTTACTTTTTCTACTCCGGCCGCTTCGATTTTCTTTGCAAGGTCATCTGTAATGTAATCGTTTACATCACAAAGGAGTTCACCGGTAAACGGATTAACAACACGTTCAATTGTATAATGTCCGACAATTCTATCTGCAAGATGAACTTTTATTTCATCGCCATCTTTAATTGCGGCATAGTCAATACCGTTGATTGTCTGACAGTCTTCTTCATTAATAACAACGTCTTGAGCAACATCAACAAGACGACGAGTCATATAACCGGCATCGGCAGTCTTCAAAGCAGTATCAGAAAGACCTTTGCGGGCAGCGTTTGTAGAAATGAAGTATTCGATAACGGAAAGTCCTTCCTTGAAGTTTGCACGAATAGGAAGTTCAATAATATCTCCGTTAGGCTTTGTCATCAAACCACGCATTGCGGCAAGCTGAGAAATCTGTCCTCGAGAACCTCGCGCACCAGATTTGGCCATCATCCAGATTGTATTGAAACCGCCCTTGTCTTTTTCAAGGTTATCCATCATTTCGTTTGTAAGTTCCTTGTTTGTACGGTCCCAGATTGCACAAGAACGGTTATAACGTTCTTCAGCAGTAATGTTACCAACCTGATACTGATGAACAATATCTGTTACTTCTTTGTTTGCTTTTTCAACACGATTAGCTTTATCTTCTGGAACAAGAATATCGTCCATACAAATTGTTGCACCGTACAATGTAGCGTTTTTATAACCAACATCCTTAATTGCATCGTGCATTTTAATCGTAACCCAAGGGCCTTTTGCGCTGTAAACTTCCTCAATCATTGCTTTGAGTGATTTATCAAACATCTGGCGGTTTACATAACCAATTTCTTCAGGCATAGCTTCGTTGAATGCAAGACGTCCCGCAGAAGTTTCAATCAAATCACCTTCATTAAAGTCCTGAGTTCCGTTTACAAAGTTTTCATCTTCTTTAACCTTAAGAGCTTTAGAATTAAATGATGATTTTGGTGCTGGCACTTTAATCATTGCCTGCCATTCAATATTTCCAAGCTCTGCGGCCATACGAACTTCATCAGCTGTAGAGAAACGTTTACCTTCGCCTTTTGCACCTTTTTTGATAGCGGTCATGTAATAAATACCAAGAACCATGTCCTGAGATGGAGCAACGATTGTCTTACCATTCGCAGGGTCAAGAAGATTTCTTGCAGAAAGCATCAAAGTCCAACATTCCATCTGTGCAGCCTGTGTAAGAGGAACGTGAATAGCCATCTGGTCACCATCAAAGTCGGCGTTGAATGATTTACAAGCCAACGGATGAAGTTTTAGAGCCTTTCCTTCAACAAGGACTGGTTCAAAAGCCATAATACCAAGTCGGTGGAGTGTCGGCGCACGGTTCAACATAACCGGATGTTCTTTTACAACTTCGTCAAGAATTGCATAAACTTCCGGAGATTCCTGTTCAACCATTGTTTTTGCTTTTTTGATATTGAATACAACGTCTTTATCAACAAGTTTCTTCATCAAGAACGGTTTGAACAATTCAAGAGCCATTTTTGTAGGAAGACCGCACTGCCAGAGTTTCAGCTCTGGTCCAACAACGATTACAGAACGTCCAGAATAGTCAACACGTTTTCCAAGCAAATTCAAACGGAATCGTCCAGTTTTACCTTTCAAGAGATCAGAAATTGACTTAAGAGGTCTGTTTGATGGACCTTTTACAGAACGTTTACGCTTTGTGTTATCAAAAAGTGCATCGACAGCATCCTGCAACATTCGTTTTTCGTTACGGATAATAATATCCGGAGCAGAAAGCTGAAGCAGTCTCTTAAGACGATTGTTTCTGTTGATTACACGGCGGTAAAGATCATTCAAATCTGAGGTTGCAAAACGTCCGCCATCAAGCTGAACCATTGGACGAAGTTCCGGCGGAATTACAGGAATAACGTCAAGAATCATCCAAGACACTTTGTTTCCTGAAGCACGGAAATTTTCAACAATTTCAATTCGGCGAAGAAGATGTTTGTCAGTTTTTGCACCTTTTTCAATCATTTTTGCACGAAGTTCCGCTGCAAGTTCATCAAGATCAATGTGTTCAAGCATTGTTTTAATAGCTTCGGCTCCCATATCAGCCTGGAAAGCCGAACCTGCATATTTTTCGCGCGCTGTAAGATATTCATCTTCTGAAAGCAACTGTCCTTTCTTCAAATCAGTATCACCAGGTTCAATTACGATGTACTTTTCATAGTACAAAACCTGACGGAGTGCTGCCACCTGTAAATCAAGAAGAAGTCCCATACGGCTTGGAACAGAACGATAATACCAAATATGACTTACCGGAGCGGCAAGTTCAATGTGCCCGGTTCGTTCACGGCGAACTTTAAAATGAGTAACTTCAACACCACAGCGGTCACAAATTACACCCTTATATCGGATTGACTTGAATTTACCGCAGTAACATTCCCATTCTTTTGTTGTACCGAAAATTCTTTCACAGAACAAACCATCTTTCTCTGGACGAAGAGTTCTGTAGTTTATTGTTTCAGGTTTCTTAACTTCACCGTAAGACCAAGAACGAATTGTATCTGGTGAAGCCAGTTTAATTTTTAAGCTGTCAAAATCCTGTATATCATGCATTGATGTTCTCCTTATCAAATCCGGAAGCTGCTTTATCTATTAATTCCTGATCACGTTCTGTAAGAGCAATCTGCTTACCTTTTGCATCATAAATCGTGAAATCAAGAGCCAAACCACGAAGTTCCTGAACAAGAACGTTGAATGATTCCGGAACACCAATTGGAGAAGACGGGTCACCCTTTACAATTGATTCGTAAATCTTAGAACGTCCGTTCATATCATCAGATTTAATTGTCATCATTTCCTGCAGACAGTTTGCGGCACCGTAAGCTTCAAGAGCCCAAACTTCCATTTCTCCAAGACGCTGACCACCAAACTGAGCCTTACCGCCAAGTGGCTGCTGAGTAACAAGTGAATAAGGTCCTGTAGAACGTGCGTGCATCTTATCATCAACAAGGTGATGCAGTTTCATGTAATAAATTACGCCGACGAAAATCGGGTTATGGAACGGTTCACCAGTCTGTCCACTGTGAACAATCTGCTTACAACTTCTAGGCAGTCCAGCTTCTTCAAGTTTATCAGCAATCATTTCCTGACTTGGCGACTGGAATACCGGAGCTTCAAAGTACTGTCCAAGATATTTACCGGCAATACCAAGTTCAGATTCAAGAATCTGTCCAATATTCATTCGTGAAGGTACACCAAGAGGATTCAAACAAACATCAAGCGGAGTTCCGTCTTCCAAATAAGGCATATCTTCAACCGGCAAAATACGAGAAACAACACCCTTGTTTCCGTGACGACCGGCCATCTTATCACCTTCGCGAAGTTTTCGTTTGTTAGCAATAAGAACTTTGATTACCTTATCAACACCAGGGTTCAAGTCATCGCCTTCTGCACGACTCATCTGCTGAATATCAATTACAACACCTTCAATTCCGTGAGGTACTCGCAGTGAAGAATCACGAACTTCCTTAGCCTTTTCACCAAAGATTGACTGAAGAAGTTTAAATTCCGGAGTAGTTTCTGTATCAGATTTTGGCGTTACCTTACCAACAAGAATATCTCCAGAACGAACTTTTGCACCAATGCGGATAATACCGTCGTTATCAAGATTAGAAACAGCCTTTTCTGCAACATTCGGAATATCACGAGTAATGCGCTCTGGTCCGAGTTTTGTCTCACGAATTTCTACCTGGAATTCCTTGATATGAATTGAAGTATACATATCTTCGCGAACAACTCTCTGAGAAATCAATACAGCATCCTCGTAGTTGTAACCATTCCAAGGAACGAATCCAACAAGAAGGTTACGACCAAGTGCCATTTCGCCGTTGAACGTTGCCGGACCATCTGCAATTACAGTGCCAGATTCAACACGTTCACCGTTTTCAACAGTAGGACGCTGATGGTTACAAGTATCATTGTTTGTTCTCTGATATTTAAGGAGCGGATATTCATCAATTTTTCCGTCTTCATCAGCTTTTATTTTGATAAGAGTACTTTCTACAGAAACAACTTCTCCAGCACGTTTTGCTTTTATAATAACACCGGAATCCATTGCACATTTCTTTTCCATACCGGTACCTACGTGGCAAGGTTCCGGGAAAAGTAAAGGAACGGCCTGACGCTGCATGTTACAACCCATCAAAGCACGGTTAGCATCGTCGTGTTCAAGGAACGGAATCATAGAAGCTGAAACAGAAATTACCTGACGAGGAGAAACGTCAATATAATCAACAAGTTTTGGATCACGGAAAGTATAATCACCCTGATGACGACAAGAAATTGTGTCTGTAGGGAAAGAACCATCCGTCTTAATACCAGGAACAACCTGTCCAATGTAATAATGTTCCTCGTCCATTGCAGAAAGATAGTCAACCTGATCTGTAACTTTGCCGTCAACAACTTTTCTAAACGGTGCTTCAAGGAAACCATATTCGTTTATACGAGTGTACATTGCCAAAGAAACAATCAAACCAATATTCGGTCCTTCAGGTGTTTCAATAGGACACATTCGTCCGTAGTGAGTCCAGTGAACATCACGAACTTCAAAGCCAGCACGATCTCGCGAAAGACCACCAGGTCCCAATGCATTTAATCGGCGTTTGTGAGTAAGTTCAGAAAGCGGGTTAATCTGATCCATGAACTGCGAAAGCTGAGAAGAACCAAAGAATTCTTTTATTGCAGCCAGAATAGGCTTAATGGAAATCAAATCCTGAGGTTTCATTGTTTCAGTTTCTTTCTGACTCATTCTTTCTTTTGCAATTCTTTCCATACGGAGGAATGCAGATTTTAAAGAATTTGTCATCAATTCACCGACAGAACGAATACGTCGGTTTCCTAAATGGTCAATATCATCAATATTTTCTTCACGAATCCAAACTTTAATAAGGAATTTCATCGTGTTGATAATATCGTCTTTTGTAAGAGTAAAGTCCTTTACAGTATCGCCATAACCAAATTTTTTATTCAACTTGTAACGACCAACCCGGCCCAAGTCATAACGTCTTTCAGAAAAGAACATTGAATTCAAGTCTTTTTCTGCCTGTTCAACAGTCATCATTTCACCTGGCTGAAGAACCGCATAAACTGCATTCAAAGCATCTTCTTTTGTAGGTTCGTTATCCAAAGAACCTTCGCGGACATATTTTACTTCCTCTCTGTCAAAACAGTTGATAATCATCTGAGAATTCAGAGAATCGTTCTTTTCTTCCTTGCTTAAAGAATTTTTTCTTGTATCAAATTTAATTACGCAGATTTTTTCAACATTGTTAGCAACAAGGTCGTCAATATCATGCGGATGAAGTCTTGTACCGGCATTGAACAGCCTTTTTTCTTCGCCGTTTTCATCTTTCAAAATTACAGCAGAAGCAAGAACCTTATCCACAAGTGCTTCTTTAACCTGAGTATCATCTTTTACTTCAACGTCCTCAGTCAAATAAAAACAACGGATAATTTCTTCACGAGTTGAAAAACCAAGTGCACGCAGGAAAATTGTTCCTAAAATCTTCTTTTTGCGGTCAATCTTTGCATAAATCAGTTCTTTTTTCTGATCAATTTCAAATTCAAGCCAAGAGCCGTGATAAGGAATAATTCTTGAAGAATAAACGCCCTTATCGTGACAGAAAATTACACCAGGCGAACGATGAATCTGCGAAACAACTACTCGTTCTGCACCATTAACGACAAATGTTCCTCTATCTGTCATCAGAGGAATATCACACATATAAATATCTTTCTGAAGAATTGCTCCAGTCTGATGATTATTCAGATTAATTCTTGCTTTTACAGGAACCGAATAAGTCTGCCCCTTCTGCTTACATTCCAACTCAGAAAATTTCATATTTTTCCAGTCAAAATAGTAAAATTCATACTCCAAAGACATATCACCATTAGGGCTTTCAATTGGGAAAGTAGAATTAAAAACTTCCTGAAGTCCCTGGTTCAAAGGTTCTTTTTTTTCTTCTAAAGCTTTTGTCTGCAAAAAACTTTCATAAGATGATGTCTGGATTTCAATAAGATTTGGGACTTCCATGAAATTCTGGATGTCCTTACCAATGTACTGGCGGTTGATTGTTCGAGTCTTAGCGAACATCAGTTACCTCTTTTAAGTGAGTTCAGTAAATTTTCAGCTACGCACGAAGACTTCGCACAGCACCGAAATTACCGTTTTTCCGTTTTATTCACTAAAAATTTCAAGTTTTATTTTTTTTATCTGGGCGTACCCCTTCGCATTCGCTTCGGGTCAGGCTTTTCGGGGTTCCGCTGTTCGCTTCATTGCTTCGCAACCCGTCTTCGCCGGGCCCCTACAATCCTTTACGCAATTGTACACGTGCAAAAAACTTGAAAAAAAATAGTTTATTCACGGTTTAAAATGTAAAAAAACGAATTAAGGGATGACAGCAAAAAGCCGTTCATCCCTTAGTTTTGTCAGTTTTGCCTAAGCAAAAACTAACTTATTTCTTGCTAGCCTTTCCACCAGCATCTGTAATCTTCTTGATAATTTCATCAGCGTCAGGCTTGCTAACACCTTCTTTAATTGTAGCAGGAGCTTTTTCAACTAAAGCTTTAGCTTCACCAAGACCAAGACCAGTAATTTCACGTACAATCTTGATTACAGGAATCTTAGCTGTAGCTTCGAAAGAATCCAAAGTTACTGTGAATTCTGTCTGTTCTTCAGCTGCTGGACCTGCTGCTGCTGGACCTGCTGCTACTGCAACTGCTGCTGTAACACCAAATTTTTCTTCCATTGCTTTTACAAGTTCTGAAACTTCAAGAACTGTCATAGAAGCGATTGTTTCAAGAATTTCTTCTTTTGTGACTGCCATATTGTCTTCTCCTTAAATAAATAAGTCTTATATTTTCTCCACTCAATAAGTGGCAGCAGATTTGCTTAACTAAGCTGTTCTGCACTTAGCACGGACAGTCGACAGTCATGAAGCCTGACCATGCTTTTTTGTAAACTATTTCTAGTTTGCACCTTCCGCAGTTTTCTTGTCCACGTAAGCCTGTAATGTAGCGGCAAGTTTCTGAACTGGACCGTTCATTGCAGACATCAACATAGCGTAAAGCTGTTTCTTTCCAGGTACATTTGAATAAGCTTCGATTTTAGCTGCATCGTAATTTTCATTAGCAATACTAGCACCCTTTACAGCAAGAGTCGGAGCTTCTTTTTTGAAGTCAAACAAAACTTTTGCAACTTCGTTTGAATCTTCTTTAGCCATTGCAACAACTGTTGGACCTTTTAGATAATCAGCGACATTTTCTACTTTCATATCTTCAAAAGCAATTCTTGCAAAGTTATTTTTTACAACTTTAAGAACAGCGTTCTTTTCGCGAAGCTTGTCACGAAGTTTTGTAATCTGTTCTACAGTCAATCCGCGGTAATCTGCAAAAATGAAGTCACTGTAATCAGCGAAAGTCTTTTTTGCTTCTTCGATAGCTGCTACTTTAGCAGGCTGAATCTTTTTTGCTCTTACTGCCATTACTCGCCTTCCTTATAGTCAATCCATACACCAGGACCCATTGATGAACTTACCGAAACACTCTGTACAAAACCTGCAGCTGAACCAGCTGGCTTTTTCTTTGCAACTTCAGAAAGAAGTGTATTAATGTTTTCTGCAAGTTTATCTTCTGTCATTGAACACTTACCAACAGCAATATGTACAATACCACCTTTATCTGCACGGTATTCTGTACGACCTTTTTTAAGTTCTGCAACAGCATGAGCAACATCTGGGGTTACAGTTCCAGTTTTTGGATTTGGCATCAAACCTTTGCGACCAAGAACCATACCAAGACGACCTACATCTTTCATCATATCAGGTGTAGCAACGCAGACATCAAAGTCAAGCCAACCACCCTTTACTTTTTCAATATATTCTTCACCAGCGTAAGCTGCACCGGCATTTAAAGCTTCCTGTACTTTTTCACCTTTACAGAAAACAAGAACTTTCTTTTCGCCACGGAACTGATTTGGGAATACCAATGTATCACGAACAGTAGCGTTCTTTTCAAGACGAAGTGACACATGAGCTTCTACGGTTTCGTCGAATTTTGCAAATTTAACATCCTGAATAATCTTCAAAGCTGAAGCTACATCATATTTCTTTGAAAGATCATATTTGCTTACTGCAGCATTGTATTTCTTTCCATGTTTCATATTACTGCTCCACCTCTACGCCCATACTTCTTGCTGTACCGGCAATGATTTTCTTAGCTGCTTCAATATCATTAGCATTGATATCTGGCATTTTTGTTTTTGCAATTTCCTCAAGATCTTTCTTAGACAAAGTTGCAACCTTGTCACGAAGAGGATTTCCAGAACCTTTTTCAATTTTTACAGCCTTTTTAATAAGAACTGCTGCTGGAGGTGTCTTGAGAATGAATGTGTAAGATTTATCCTGATAAACAGTGATAACAACAGGAATAATCAGACCTTTTTCCATAGTTTTTGTTCGGTCATTGAATTCCTGAACAAACTTAGGTGCACTAACGCCGTGCGGTCCTAATGCCGGTCCAATTGGAGGAGCTGGTGTTGCCGCCCCTGCAGGACACTGCAACTTGATTACAGCCGTTACTTTTTTTGTAGCCATTTTGTTTCTCCCAATATTGGTGTGATAAACAATCCAGGATTATCTATCTAACGAGTTGCCTATGTCCAACGGACCTGCAACTCTCCCAAAAACAGGATTAACGGTTTGCATTTGGGATACAAACCCCTGATTTTGCCAAAGAACACTGCCTGATATTTCAGACTGCTAAAATTAAACTTTCTCTACCTGAGTAAAACTTACTTCTACTGGTGTAGGACGTCCAAAAATCTGAACTTCTACAGAAAGTTTTTCTTTCTCTTCATTAATTTCCTTAATAGAACCTGTAAATGATGCAAAAGGTCCTTCTGTTACTTTTACATTGTCACCAATATTATATTCCTGATGTACACGAACAGGTTTTTCGCCTTTAATCAAACCACAACGCTGTAAAATTCCTTTTGCTTCATCATCAGTTATTGGTCTAGGACGTGTATTAATGTCGGTTCCAACAAAACCACCACAACCTTGAATTTTTCTTAAAACAGCAACAGTTTTTTTCCAATCAATCTCCGGCAAATCCATATAAAGCAAGACATATCCCGGAAGAAATTTATCCTTTCGAACTTTCTTTTTACCGTCTTTAATTTCTGTAATTTCTTCAACAGGAACTTTTACATCTAAAATAACATTTGAATCAAGTTCATTTTTATCAAGAAGAGCTCTAACCCCTCTTTCAACCTTATTTTCATAACCAGCGTAAGTTTGAAGAATATACCAATTTCTTGACATTATTTATTCCTGTTAGATAATTTCTTTTTTCTGTATAAATTAAAAAGATTCTCAGATTTGTTTATTTATAATTTTGAAAACTAAAAAATAACAATTATTTCATCAAAAGTCGGAATAAAGCCGTAAAACCTAAATCAAGAAGCCCAAGAACAACTGCAACAATTACAGTTGAAATAAGAACAACTTTTATAGATGCAAAAACATCTTGTTTTGTAGGCCATACAACTTTCTTTAACTCTGCCTTACTTTCTTTTATAAAACGAAATAAACTTGCCATAACTAATTTCCCTTAACCTGATTTAAAAATAACTCAAAACAGTTCGTAGAATAAAAAAAAACAGGGCAGGCAGGATTTGAACCCACGACAGGCGGTTTTGGAGACCGCTGCTCTACCAGCTGAACTACTGCCCTATATATTCAGACCGCCCGATAATCTGGCAGTCAAATATTAACAATTAATAATACAAAATTTGCTGAATAGTTGCAAATTTACTACAAGAAAACTTATTTTGCTTTTGTTTCTTTATGCATTACCGATTTGCGACAAAATGGACAATACTTATTTTTTTCCAATTTTCCAGTAATGTTTTTTCGGTTTTTGTATGTAGTATAATTTTTTCTTTTGCATTCTGTACACTGCAAAGCGATAATTTCTACAGCACCCTTTTTCTTGCTAGCCATATTTCTTTACTCCTAAGCAACAATCTATTTTTTTTAGTTTCCAGCCCCCGTGCAGAATCGAACTGCAGACCTCAACATTACCGCTGTTGCGCTCTACCAACTGAGCTACAAGGGCAGTTACAGATTCCTACACAAACATAGAAACGTGCGTTCTATGAATATAATTTAAGTGCGATTTTATGTCAATAAATTCAGGCGGTAATTTTTTAAATTTACTTTGCCTTTCTGAAGTTTTGATATTAATTTAAAAAAAGCAAGACTTCTGATGAGTGACACTAACCAGAAGTCTTGCCGTCCAGCTCTTACACTGAACATCGGAGAGAGTTTATCAGCTTTTCTACAAGCTTACTTTAAATAATACTCCCCTTATTGACTGGTGTCAATTTATTTTTCGTTTATTATTTTAGGCTATCTCTAAAAATATTACAAAATTAGGAATTTTTATGGCAAAAAAAAACGGATCTATTATGTACAAATGTTCTGCATGCGGATATTCACAGCCTAGATGGCTTGGAAGATGCCCGGAATGTGGAGAATGGAACAGTCTAGAAGAAATCATTATAGACAGAAATAATGTTTCTCCGGTAGGAAGAGGAAATGAGCAGACAAAAAAAGCTCGTCCTGTAAATTTAAATGATATAAAAGCACAATCAAATGTAAGGTACCAAACAGGAATTTCTGAATTTGACAGAGTTTTGGGCGGAGGAGCAACAAAACGGTCTGCAATTCTGCTTGGCGGTGAACCGGGAATTGGAAAATCCACGCTGCTTTTACAGGCGACAGTAAGTGCGGCATCAGGATTTGCAGACAACGGCAAAGTTCTCTATGTAAGTGGAGAAGAATCTGCGGAACAGATAAAAGACCGTGCCGAAAGACTTGGACTAAACTGTTCTGGAATTCAACTTTTATGCACATCGCGACTTGAAGATACTCTTGATGCCCTTGATTCTATAAATCCTTTATTTGTAATTATTGATTCGATTCAGACAATTTATTCAGCAGAAGCTGGAATTGTTCCGGGAACAGTAAATCAACTGAAATATTGTGCAAACGAATTTATTTCATGGGTAAAAGAACGCGATTCTGTTTTGATTATGACTGCACACGTCACGAAAGAAGGAACCATAGCAGGACCAAAATCTCTTGAACATATGGTTGATACGGTTATTAGTTTTGAACGAAACAATGAGGACATAAGATTTTTGCATGCACAAAAAAACCGTTTTGGGTCCGTTGATGAACTTGGTATTTTCAGTATGACAGAAAAAGGACTTGTAGCCGTGAGCGATCCTTCGGCACTGTTTTTAACAAAAAGATCTGATACACAGCCGGCCGGTGTTTGTTGTACGCCGGTTTTTGAAGGTTCAAGAGCTTTTATGGTAGAAATTCAAGCATTGACAGTTCCTGCAAAGGCAAGTATTTCTAGGATTTACAGTGAAAAAATTGACAGCGGAAAAGTTGCACGAGTTGCTGCGGTAATAGAAAAAAGATGCGGAGTATGTTTTAGTGATCAGGATATTTACGTAAATGTTGCCGGCGGAATAAAACTAACAGAAAGTTCAATTGATGCGGCACTTGCGGCTGCACTTTATTCTGCACGGACAGATATTCCTTTGAACGCAGAAACAGCAGTTTTTGGTGAATTAAGTCTTGCCGGTGAAATTAGAAGTGTAACAAAAACAAAACAGAGAATAAAAACTGCACAAAGTCTTGGTTTTAGCGAAGTTATAAATCCTGATGGAGAAGAAAATTCTGTGAAAGTTTTAAAATTGAAAGACCTTATAAAATGTGCTTTTGGAAATTCTAAAAAATAAGAACCAAGATACCTAAAAACACAATATTGAAACAAGTCTTGTATGACTTTGGAACGGCAAACTGTATTGGGCAGAAACAATTCGCGGAAATGATGATTATTTAGAAAAAATTGTGTGTGTTTCGGAAAACTGCCCCGGCTATGGAGCACCCGCGAAGTCTGTTTCAACAGACGAAGCGGAAGCCCGTAAGCCACGCCAATTTGCGTGGCGCGGACTTTGAGCGTGAGCGAAGTGCGGAACAGCCGTTTTTGCGAGACCGTTGGGCCAATAATAATAAAAAATTAATCGTCTGTGAGAGATTTTCCAAAATGATTGAGGTAATCGACGAAAGATGCCCAGGACAAGATTGTTGCAAAAAGGAAAATTGCAAAGGAAATTGTCTTAAGAACCGCAAAACACTGCGGAACGTGGTTGATTCGGACTAAAAGTTCAAGGAAAACTGCGTAGAATTCTGCAATGATGTACATAACAGTCTTGAATTTTCCACCCTTACGAGCCGCAATCGCAACTCCTTTTTTGGCAGAAACCATACGCAGGAAATTCTGACCAAATTCACGGTAAAAAATCACAACGAAAAGATAAACCGGCATATAACCGTTTCTTACAATATTAAAAGAATTTTCACTAAGAACTCCACGGGCTGTAGAATCGTATGAAAACATAAGGCAAACGAACGACGAAACATGAAGAATTACGTCGGCAAAAGGGTCAAAAAGTTTTCCAAAATCGCTGACTTCGTTATTTTTACGGGCGAAAAAACCGTCAAGACCGTCTGTAAGTTCTGCAAGAATCAAAAGAGGAATTGCGATGCAGATAAAAACAGTGGCTAGAGTGTCATTCTTTACTATGATTGGAACGTAGTAGAGAAGGAAAAAAATCGGAGCGTATAAAAGTCGAATTAAAGTTAATTTATTTGATGTTTTCATTTGTAAAAAATTATGAAAGGTTATATCTGGAAAGTCAAGTTTTTATGTATAGAAACAAGAAAGAAATCTTCAGAAAATTGTGGAATTTTGAGAAAATGAATAGATATGGGCGCCTCTAAAAATTGCAATTTTTAGAGATAACCTTAAAAATAAGGCGCGTGGAAAGAGGCAACAAAATGAAAAATTACTTTACAAAGGAAGATGAAAAATTAAAGTGGACGGAACTCAGCTCAAAAAATCTGCTTGAAACGCCGGTTTTTGATGTGACGGTGCGACACAATCGGTCTTTTGATGGTTTGGAAGGCGACTATTATGTTATGAATGCAAGAGATTGGGTTTTTGTAATTCCGGAAATGGACGGCAAATTCCTGATGGTAAAACAGTGGCGGCACGGTTCTAAAAAGCTAGATATTGAATTTCCTGGTGGTGTTATTGACGACGGGGAGTCGCCGGAAAAGGCGGCAATACGAGAATTGGAAGAAGAAACTGGCTGCAGGACAGGAAAACTTACAAAACTTGGCAGTGTAAATCCGAATCCGGCACTTTTTTCTAATAATTTTCATGTTTTTTTGGCGGAAGATTTGGTTCAAACAGGAAAACAGCACCTTGATTACGATGAAAACATAAATTATTTTGAAATGCCAAAATCAGAGGTTTTTGAATGTATGGGGAACAATCAGTTCCACCACGGTCTTATGGCTGCGGCACTTTGCCTTTATCTGACAAAAAAAATGTAACGACTGATAAGGGAACCTCTAAAAATTGCAATTTTTAGAGGTATCTTTGAAAACGCGATGTTTTAATTCGTTGTATTTTAACGAATTAAAACTCGAATGGCACTCTAAAAAAGCATTGAAAATGATTTTTTAGAGATGCCCATAAATCTGACTGAAAATAAAAAAACCCGGAAGTTTTTGCATTTTGAAGTGCATTTCAATTCCCAGGGCTTTTTTTACGAAAAGTCTTATGAATTATTCGCCGTACGGTGTGTAGGTTTTCTTTGGATCGTATGTTCCTTTGCGATATTCACCGGTAAGGCTTGGAACTTTCATCTTCATACCAGGATGAATCAAGTTTGGATCTTCTGGTTTTGGCATTACAGATTTGTTTGCCTGATAAAGATTTTCCCAAAGCAGCGGATTATTGTAAATGTACGGTCTGCCGGAAATATTCCAATAGCAGTCTTTTGTTTCTGCCCATGGACGAACAATGTATTCAGCAGGAAGAGGTGTTACTTCTTTTAAATCTGCAAGGGCATCAGAACAGGCCTTTGCATATTCAGAGGCTTTTTCAAAATCTTCTGAATCAAAAGCAGAACTTGCACTAGTAAGAGCGTCTTTTGCTGCAGTATAGGCCATAGGATAAATATTTTCGGCATCAATACTTTCTGCCCATACAAGCTGTTTTTTTGCCATATTTATGTCAGATTCTGCTTTAGAACGTTTCATCATCATATCAATATATGCTTTTGAAAGAGCGGCATTTTCTTCTGCTTTCTGAGAATAAGCGTAGGCATCTTCATACTGACCGGCATCCAATGCAATCTGAGCTTTTTTTGTGTATTCATTTGCAAGTTTCTGGTAAGTATTGTTTTTGTAACTGACTGGAGCTGCAAAAATGATTGCAGACATACAAAGTGTAATCAAAACAAAAAGAAGTTTTTTCATAAATTATTTCTCCTGTCCAAAGGTAGGAATATCAATCTGAACTCCGGCATTCTGAAGTGCGTTTTCAGCTTCTCCAGAAACTATATTTAACTGATCTACAACTGTAAGTTCTTCAGAAACTTCAATTTCTGCATCTTCCGGATTTTCATAATTATCTGATTCAAGAAGAACAGCATCATCGTCTTCAATTCCAGCAACTTTCTGAGTTAAAGGTGCCTGGCTGTCGGCATTTACAGCGTACTGTTCACTTTCTTCAACACTCTTTTTTGCAGCTTCAAGAACGGCCATTGCGGCAGCGCGTTTTTCTGAAACATCTTTGTAAAGATATTCATACTGTTCTTTTGCATAAGTGTAATTTTCAAGAGCTTTTGGAGCATTCTGCATTGAATAAAGTGTATCGCCTTTCTGGAATGCTTCTGTAGCGGTCTTGTATTCATCTTTGCGGGAAACTGCGGCTTTTACAGAATCAGCAAGTTTTTTTGCATCATAAGCGGCAGAACGTTCATCCTTTGCAAGTTTTTTGTAGCCAACAACGTAAACTGCCGTAAGACTTGCAAATGCCTTGTCTGCAGTTGCTGCATCATCAGCGGTGATTGCTTCTTCAGATTTAAGTGCAGATTCAAAAAGTTCAAGATTTTTTACACCTTCGTCATAGTCTTTTGAATCAAGTGCTGAAAGTTCGTGTTCATCAATCTGAGTTTTTAAATCTTTTGCCTTGTTATAAACTTCAAGTTTTGAATTTCTTAACTCAAGATCAGTCATAACAAGAGTGAAATCTGCAATTGCAGAATCTGCGGTGGCAGCTATTTCGGCAGACATTACCTGTGTTGAAGTATAAGCGGCTTCAAGTTTTTCAAGACTTGTTACGCCAGAATTGTAATCTTTCTTGTCATAATTTTCTGATTTCTTAGAATCAATCTGATTTTTTAAATCCTTTGCCTTTGTATAAGATGCAAGAGTTTTGTATTTTAAATTCAAATCTGTGGCAGATGAAACTAAAAGTTCCGGATTTGATTTTAAGGATTCATAATAGTCATCAAGGTTTTTTAATAAATCAGGAGCAGCAACGTCAGCTCCGGCATCTATTGCGATTTGTCTTGATGCATCAATTTGTGCAGTAATTGCAGCAACGTCTACGGATTCTGCAACGGGAGTTTCTGGAACTTTTTCTACAGGAGTTTCAACCTCAGTTTTTGGGGTTGATCCACAGGATGTCAAAACAAAAGCAGCCAGAACAGAAACTGCTAAAACAGTAATTTTTTTCATGGGCATAACCTCACTTTTAGTTTGATTTTATTACATTTTTTTTGTTCATACAACGATAATAAAGCATAGAGGTAGAATATGTCTGACGATTTTTCTTTCAAAATTGAAAAAAACTTAGGAAGTCTTGGCGAAGGCAAAGGCGGCTGGAATGTTGAATTGAACCTTGTTTCCTGGGGCGGCCGGCCTGCAAAATATGATTTACGAAGCTGGTCACCTGACCATCAGAAAATGGGGAAAGGTTCAACTTTTTCTAAAGACGAACTGATTGCCTTAAAAAAACTTCTGAATTCGATTGAAATTGACTAACGGAAGAAAAAGCAACGTTTTAATTAGTGCTTTATCAACAAATTAAAACTCGCAAGTATCTCTGAAAAAGCATTGAGAAAGATTTTTTAGAGACAGCCTAATATTCTGCGACTGCGCTTTTAGCTCCGTTTTTAAGTATTATTTCGTACAATAATTTTTGTAACATAAGATCCTCCATAAAATTGCCGTTGTTGCGAATTTCCATATCAGTGGAAGAAAGATCTGCAAGAATTGCCGCAGCCTGACCGCAAGTCCATACTTTTGCGGCATTTCTGTACTGAGTTTGCATCAGTTTACCACTAAAACCTTTTGTCTTGAGAGTAAATTCATCAGGTTCCATTCCGTTTGAACAGATTTTATGCCAGGCAACAAGTTTCCTAAAGCAGGAAGTAAGAGCACCAATAATCAATACGGAGGAATTATCCTTTGAAAGCCGGACTTTTTGCAAAATTTCCAGAGCACGTTCAAATTTTTTCTGAGGACTTTCTTTAGGATTCGCAATCTGATTAAAAAGCGAAAAAACCGTTTCTTCACGACTGTTTGTCAAAACTGATTCAACATCGTCGCAGGTAACATGATGATCTTTTGGAAAACACAGAAAAAAACGGGAACATTCTTTTTTCATCGTCTGAGTGTCATTTTCTATCATATCAAGAATTAACTGGCACGCTTCAGTATCTATTGTGTAACCATTTTTTCGGAAAAATCCTGTGAGCCATGGAATTTTCTGATTTTCCCACATTTCCCAGAAAGTTTTTTTATTTTCGGACGGTACTAATTTATCAATTTTTGAATCAACTTTATTTTCATCAGAAATAAGAATGAGGACAGAATTTTCCGCCGGATTTGATTTTATCCAGGAAGAAAGCATTGAAATTTCATCTTTTGTTTTTAAAAGTTCTGCATTTTTACAGACAATACAAACTCCTTCAGAAAATAAAGTTCCACTCTGAAGAATTGTCATTACTTCGCTGAACGGAGTTTCTGAAAGGTAGTAAAGATGTTCATCAATTGTGCCAATTTTTTTCTTTAGCGACGATTTTATTGTATCAACGGCATCATCACGCTGACCAAATTCTGAACCTGTGTATAAATAAAGTGGAAGTGACATTGAATTTTCCTGAAAATAAAAAAGTACCCGGCTACAAAAATCAGCTTTAAAGGGCACTTTTTACTTTGAACTTAATAAGTCCTTACAATATTTGAAAGAACACCTGCAATTCTGACGTCTGAACAGTAAATTGCCTGAAATTCAGGATTTTCCGGTTGAAGTCGGATTCTGTTAGATTCGCGATAATATCGTTTGAGTGTAACGGCGTCATCAATAACAGCAACTACAATCTGCCCGTCAACCGCAGTATTTGACTGTTCAATTACGGCTAAATCACCGTCAAGAATTCCTGCATTTATCATACTTTGACCGTGAACCCGCATTGCAAAGTAACTTTTTCCAGGTCTTACAAAAGGTTCCGTAAGATTCAGATAACCGTCAAGATTTTCTTCGCTGAGTAAAGGTTTTCCGGC
The DNA here is from genome assembly GCA_963648145.1 of bacterium. Lineage (GTDB taxonomy): Bacteria > Spirochaetota > Spirochaetia > Treponematales > Treponemataceae > Treponema_D. Next base: position 57,667 of record CAVJCY010000004.1, read on the forward strand.
CGCAACATTGCCAAGAAGAGGAACTTTTCCTACAAAAATTTCCGGTTCCTTGTCACGCAAATCGTAAAGAACTTTAATAGAACGAGATTTTTTCTGAGTTTGAGACAGGTAACCTTTTTTCTGAAGTGCATTAATGTGATCCTGAACTGCGCGGAGTGAAATACCAAAATGTTCACTAATTTCACGAACTGTCGGCGGACAGGAATTTTCTTCTGTAAAATCCGAAATAAAGTTTAATACTTCTTTCTGCCGGTCTGTAATACCTTTCATTTTATACCTCCCATAAAAAGTCAATGAGGAAATATCAATTTCCGATTTTGGTTTTTAAGGGTATCTCTAAAAATTGCAATTTTTAGAGGTTCCCTTGATACGTCGCATCAAGGCACGCTTTCACTCAACGTCTTGACATCGACGTTTATAAGGTATTTTTATACCCTATATAAGGAAGTTTGCAACGCAAACTTGTGAATAAAAACTTTGACGCTATTTTAGGTAAAGTTTTTATTTCACCTCCTTGTATAATTCTGATTTTTCAGTCTTTTATTCTTCTTCAAAACGACTGTTGAACAATTCTTCAATGACAGAAGCCGCTTCTGTTTCGTCTGGGCCTTCAAACTGAAATGTCAGCTGTGTGTTGTAACCCGCCCCCATTGCAATTACACCCATAATTGACTTTGCATTTACGGTTGCACCGTCTTTTGTGATTGTAATTTCACTTTCAAACTTGTTTGAAGTCTGAGCAATAATTGCCGCAGGTCTTGCATGAATTCCAGCGCGATTCTGTACAGTAAGGATTTTTTCAACCATATTTTTCCTCTCTCAAAAAACATATATTTTTTTAGCATCTGCTAATATAAATCTTTTGGACTGCCTTTGTATGCCTTTTGAGCATCGCCGTTTTCTATCCACTTAAGAACATTCTGATTAAAATCACTTGCAGAATTATACCCCATATTCTTAAGACGTTCATTCATTGCCGCAGCTTCTATGATGATAGGAAGGTTACGCCCCGGTCTGACAGGAATTTCTATAACTGGAATTTTTACACCAAGTAATTCTTTGTATTTCTGTTCAGTTCCAAGTCTGTCGTAAATTTTATTAGAATCCCAGTCCGACAAATCTACAAAAAGCTGAATTTCCTTTTGATCACGAATGGCACCAACACCATAAAGCTGAGAAATATTAATAATACCCAGCCCGCGAATTTCCATATGGTGACTAATCATAGTGTTAGCACCGCGCCCCATAAGGACGTTACCGTTTACACAACGAATATCAATAATATCATCTGCAACAAGACGATGACCACGTTCTACAAGTTCAAGTGCCGTTTCACTCTTTCCTACCCCGGAATGACCGGTTAAAAGAATGCCTATACCAAAAACTTCTACAAGAACACCGTGCAAAGTCTGATGTGGTGCAAAAATATTAGAAAAAACACGGATAAGACGATTGGAAAATTCTGTTGAATTAAGATCTGTCTGCAAAATTGCACAACAGCCTTCTTCTGCGGCAGCACGAAAATCTTCTGTAGGTTCCTGATTGTAGGTAAAAACACAGCAGGGAACCTGATATTCAAAAAAATTCTTTAAGTTTTTAGTTTGACCTTCATTCTGAAGTTTACGAAGATATGCAGATTCCCCGCGTCCAAAAACCTGAACTCGCTGCCCCATAAAAGATTCAAAGAAACCGGAAAGAGCCAGCCCCGGACGATTAATTTCCGGAACCGTGATTGCACGCGGAAGACCACGCCGACCCGCAATACATTTAAGATTCAATGTATCGTGTCCGGATAATTCTAAATCAAGTAAGTCAAGAACCGTGATTTTCCTTTCTGCCATACACTAAAACACTATACACAATGACGGATTTTTTATCAACTAAAAAAACAACCGAAAACCTGAAATCCTCTTTTATGACGAAAAATGTCGTCCGATGCATAACGGCCCCGGCTATGGAACACCGGCAAAGGCTGTTTCAACTGCCGAAGCCGAAGCCCGCAGGCACGCAATTTGCGTGCCGAGGACTTTGAGCGCATAGCGAAGTGTGGAACAGCCGGTGGAACTGTGAATGGCCCCGTGAAAAAAAATAAAATTTTCAATAAAATAGCCGTATGAATTTACAGAATATTGCAATTGTGCTTGATCACCCGGACGAACCGAGGAACATTGGTGCTGCCTGTCGTGCAATGGCAAATAATGACATAAAAGATTTAAGAATTGTGGGCAAAAAAGAAAATTATGACGAAGAAAAAGTCCACACACTTGCAATTCACGCGGGCTATATTTATGACAATGCAAAATTCTTTGATGATATAAATGCGGCAACCGCAGATTGCACTTTGAGTGCTGGGACAACCCGTCGGCGCGGAAAAAATCGTGGCAGACTTTTACTTCCGGAAGAATTTGCAGAAGAAGCCGCAAAAATCACGGGAAATTCGGGAGACTCTGCTATGCCAGGTGACACCGCCAGTAGCACAGAAGATTTTTCTATGACACGTGAAATTGCCGGACGGGTGGCAGTTGTTTTTGGCAACGAGCGTACGGGCCTTACAGACGAACAGCTTGATATGTGCACAATCGGGGTTACAATTCCTTCAAGCGAGGATTTTGGCTCTTTGAATCTTTCGCACGCAGTTCAGATTATGTGTTACCACCTTTTCAGGTGCAAAAAAAACGGAATTTCGGGATACACGCCGCTGCCGCTTGAACGTCTAGGCAAAACCGTAAAAATCATTGCCGACAATCTTCAGAAAATCGGATTTTTTAAAATCACCGGACGCGACGATATGGAATTTTTTTGGCGCAGTGTACTTGCGCGCGCCGCACTTTCAGAAAGCGAAGCTCAATACATAGAAAAAACATTCTGCAAAATATCAGGGCTGGCAGGAAAAAATAAAAATGAAAATTAAACATCTGCTTTTTGATTTGGATAACACGCTTTACCCTTCAACATCTGCAATGGATGCGGGAATTACGAAACGAATGATGGAATGTGTCGCAGAATTTTTTCACTGTGACACGCAAACCGCATACAAAATCCGGGCGGAAAAAATCGGGAAATTTTCCACAACGCTTGAATGGCTGCGCTCCGAAGGATTAACGGACATAGAAGCCTATCTTGCGCACGTTCATCCAGAAAATGAAGCCGACGAACTTCAGCTTCAGGAAAATCTGCGCGAACTTCTGCTTTCCCTGCCATATCAAAAATCAATTTTGACAAATGCAAATCACGAACACGCCCACCGAGTGTTAAAAAAACTTGGAATTGAAGATTTGTTCGTCACCGTTAGCGACATCCGCGACTCCGGTTTTAAAGGCAAGCCTTACTGGAATGCTTACGATTCTGCACTTAAAAAAGTTGGCGCGGAAATTCAAACCACACTTTTTCTTGATGATTTATGGAAATACACCGACGGTTGGACAATTCACGGCGGCAATGCAGTGCTTGTTGGGCCAAAAAACGGAAATCACCTTGCGCCAGATGCCCTGCCAATGCTTGACGCCCCGCAAATTCCTGCTGGCAAAACTTTTAAAATTCCGGACATTTTTTCACTTCCAGATTTACTTAAGACAATTGATAAGGGAACCTCTAAAAATTACAATTTTTAGAGATACCCATAATAATTAGGGCGTGCGGGGCAAGCCCCGTCGCTATGTCCGCACTTCGCTATGCGCTCAAAGTCCTCGGCACGCAAATTGCGTACCTGCGGGCTTCGGACTTCAGGCTTTTGAAAAAGCCTTCGCCGGTGCTCCCAGCGCTCACGCAAAAAAATGCTGCCGGCCAAATTTGCAAGGAATGGTAAAATATGAAAGTCAAAAAATTCGCATTTTTCTTTTTATTTTTTTTAATTTCTGCCAGTTTTAGTGTATTTTCATCAGATTTGCAGTTAGAACGCGAACCTTCAAAAAAATCAGTCATAGAAAGTCAAAAAACAAAAATCATATTTAAATCAGAAATTCAAAAAGCGGACGTTTTTATAAATGGCGTTTTTTACGGAAAAACAAATCTGGAAGTAAACAGCCTTTCGGAAGGTTTTTATTCTGTACAAATCAGCAAAAAAGGCTACGAAACCGAAACGTTTTACATCTTAGTTCAAAAAGGAATTTGCGCCACATACGAAATTTCGTTAAATTTTTGAATATCGAGGAAAAAATGAAATTATACACAAGAGGGCAGATGGTTGCCCGCAATTTTATTTGCATTGCCGTTGGTGCTGCTGTTGCAGTTTGTATTGCAGCCGTCCTTATTCTAGTTAAACCTGGCAATAAAAAATCGGACAATAAATCAACAGAAAAATCAGAAACACCAGTTACAGAAGTAAAAACTGCGGACGAAAAAAATTCTGACACCGCTGAAAATTCCGCCTTGGAACAAAAATCTTCCGAATTAAACACAAGTGCACCGTTTATTCTTTCTGACGCGGATTTAAACTCCCTGCCTTTTATTTCAATCGGAAACGAACATTACACTCTGGACGAATATCAGAACATAAACGTTTATGACCTGTGCAACGAAGCGGTTGTAAACATTAACACAAAAGTTATGGCTTATGACTGGTTTTTACAGCCTTATGTCCAGGATGGTGGCAGTGGTTCGGGTTCAATTATCAATCAGGATGGTTATATTTTAACAAACGTTCACGTTATTCAGGGTGCTTCAAAAATTTATATTTCACTATACAACGGAAATCAATACGAAGCTGAAGTTATCGGGCAAGATTTAGACAGTGACCTGGCCGTTTTAAAATTCACTCCGCCACAAGATATGGAATTAAAGACAATTTCTTTTGGAAATTCAAAAAATCTGCGCGTTGGACAAAAAGTAATTGCAATCGGAAATCCTTTTGGTATGGAACGAACAATGACGACCGGAATTGTAAGCGGTCTTGGCCGTCCAATTCAAAATTCAAACAACAGAATTATCCGCGATATGATTCAAACCGACTCTGCAATTAATCCGGGAAATTCCGGCGGTCCTCTGCTTGATACAAACGGCCAGATGATTGGAATTAACACGATGATTATGTCGTCTTCCGGAAGTTCTTCGGGCGTTGGTTTTGCAGTCCCGGCCGAAACTGCAATCCGCGTCGTTTCAGATTTAATTCAGTACGGAAAAGTTCAGCGCGGAACGCTTGCCGTAAAATTAGTTCAAAACAGTGCAAGAATTGCTCAATATGCCGGTCTTGATATTTCAAGTGGAATGATTGTTTCTTCTGTAGAAAAAGACGGAAACGCAGAAAAAGCAGGTATCAAGGGCGGAACTCAGGGCGTTTATTACGGAAACAACAGAAACGTAATTTATCTTGGCGGCGACATCATCACAAAAATTGATGACATTGAAGTAAAAACTCTGGCTGATTATTATTCTGCACTGGAAAGTAAAAAACCGGGCGACAAAATCTACGTTACAGTGCGCAGAAATAAATCAGATGAAGTTTTGACCGTAACTTTGGATGAATAAAACGGAAATTTTATGCGAAAATTTGAAGTTGTAAGTCCTTTTGAACCAAGTGGAGATCAGGGACAGGCCATAGAAAAACTTTCGGAAGGATTTTTGCGGGGCGACCGCTACCAGACTTTAAAGGGAGTTACCGGTTCTGGAAAAACCTTTACAATGGCAAAAATCATAGAAAGAGTGCAGCGTCCTACCTTGATTATCAGCCACAACAAGACACTGAGTGCCCAGTTATTCCGGGAATTCAAATCATTTTTTCCGAATAATGCCGTGGAATATTTTGTTTCTTATTATGATTACTATCAGCCAGAAGCCTATGTGCCGGCTCGCGATTTATACATCGAAAAAGACTGTTCCATAAACAAAGAAATTGACAATATGCGGCTTAGTGCTACTTACAGCCTTATGGAACGGCGCGATGTTATTGTAGTTGCCACTGTCAGCTGTATTTACGGACTTGGAATGCCTGATTTGTACAAAGATATGCGCATTCATCTAGAAAAAGGACAGCAACTGAATACTAAGAAACTTGCCGAACAACTTGTTTCTTTGACTTATCAGCGGAATGATGATGTTCTTGACCGCGGAAATTTCAGAATTCACGGCGACGTTATAGAAATTTTCCCGCCATATATGGAAACTGACGCCGCCTACCGCATAGAACTTGACTGGGACGAAATTACAAAAATCCGGCGTATTGACGTTTTAAATCATAGTGTTCTGGAAGAACTTGACGAAACCGTGATTTATCCGGCAAAACACTTTGTTGTTCCTCACGACAAACTGATTGAATCAACTCAAAAAATCCAGGCGGAAATGGAAGCGCGGGTAGAAGAATTAAAAGCCTGCGGAAAACTTCTTGAAGCAGAACGCCTGAAAACACGCACAACTTATGATATTGAAATGCTCAAAGAAATGGGAACATGCCCCGGAATTGAAAATTATTCGGGACCAATTTCCGGTCGTAAACGAGGGGAACCACCGGCCACGCTGTTGCATTATTTTCCGGACGATTTTTTGTGCATGATTGACGAGGCTCACGTTTCTGTACCGCAGATTGGTGCAATGTACGAAGGCGACCGTAGCCGAAAACAGAATTTAATTGACTTTGGATTCCGTCTGCCGAGTGCTCTAGACAATCGTCCGCTGAAATTTGACGAATTTTCAAAAAAAATAAATCAGGTAATTTACGTTACGGCAACTCCGCGTAAAGAAGAAATTGAACAAAGTTCGCAGGTTGTGGAACAACTTATCCGTCCAACCGGACTTCTTGACCCGATTGTTGAAGTGCGTCCGAGTGAAGGCCAGATGGAAGACATCTACAAAGAAATCAAAGAACGCATTGCCAGACACGAAAGAAGCCTTGTTTTGACTTTGACAAAAAAAATGGCCGAAGATTTAACGGATTACCTCACGGAACTCAGTTTAAAAGTAAAATATATTCACTCTGAAATTGACACTTTTGAGCGAGTGGAAATTCTGAAATCCCTGCGAGAAGGCGAAATTGACGTTTTGATTGGAATTAACCTTCTGCGCGAAGGAATTGACCTTCCGGAAGTAAGTTTTATTGCAATTCTTGATGCCGACAAAATAGGATTTTTGCGCAGTGAAACTTCCTTAATTCAGATTATTGGCCGTGCTGCACGCAATGCAGAAGGTAAAGTTGTAATGTACGCAGATCATATGTCGCCGGCAATGGAATCTGCAATCAAAGAAACAAAACACCGCCGCGAAGTTCAGGAAGCATACAACAAAGAACATGGCATTACGCCAAAAACAATCAAAAAAGCTGTTGAGGACATTCTAGTTCACGAAAAAACTGACGCCGAACAGGCTGCATTTCTTGATGTTGAAGTGCTCACAAACAAAACAAATCTGTTGAATCCTTCCGCACGCAAAAAACTCATAAAACAACTTTCAGAACAGATGGAACATTACGCCGATTTAATGGAATACGAAAAAGCCGCCGCAATCCGTGACAAAATTCTGGAATTAAAAGCAATGGGCTAAAGACATTTTTAAGGATGCCTCTAAAAACCTAGCAAAAAAAATGCTTTTACTATACACTGAATCATATTTTGTATTTATATCGAGGATTAAAAAATATGAAAATTACTGTTGCCGGCACTGGATATGTCGGATTATCAATTGCAGTGCTTTTGGCTCAGCACAATTCTGTAACTGCCGTAGATATTATTCAGCAAAAAGTTGAAATGATTAATAAGCGTAAGTCTCCGATTGCAGACAAAGAAATTGAATCTTACCTTTCAGAAAAAAAACTTGATTTGACGGCAACTCATGATGCTGTTTCTGCGTATAAAAATGCTGACTTTGTTGTTATTGCAACGCCTACAAATTATGATAGTAAAAAAAATTATTTTGATACTTCTGCCGTAGAAGCCGTTATTAAGCTTGTTATGGAAAATAATCCAAATGCGATTATGGTAATCAAATCTACAATTCCGGTTGGTTTTACTCAGAAAATCAGAAAGGAAACTGGCAGTAAAAATATTCTTTTTAGTCCGGAATTTTTGCGTGAAGGCAGGGCTCTTTATGACAATCTTTACCCTAGCCGTATTGTTGTTGGCACGGATTTAAATGATTCACGACTTGTTGAAGCGGCTAAAACTTTTGCTTCTCTTTTGCAGCAGGGGGCACTCAAAGAAAATATTGAAACCCGGTTTATGGGATTTACTGAAGCCGAGTCCGTAAAACTTTTTGCAAATACTTATCTTGCCCTGCGTGTTTCTTTCTTTAATGAACTTGACACTTATGCAGAATTAAAAGGTCTGAACACTCAGCAAATTATTGACGGTATTTGTCTTGATCCTCGTATTGGAACTTATTACAACAATCCTAGTTTTGGTTACGGTGGTTATTGTCTGCCAAAAGATACAAAACAGCTTCTTGCAAATTACGAAAATGTCCCGAATAATTTAATTCAAGCCATTGTTGATTCAAATAGAACCCGAAAAAACTTTATTACAAGTCAGATTCTTGCAAAATCTCCGAAAGTTGTGGGCATTTACCGCCTTACAATGAAATCCAATTCCGATAATTTCCGCCAGTCATCAATCCGTGATATTATGAAACTTCTGCGTGGTGAAGGCGTAAAAATTGTAGTTTATGAACCGACGATCACCGAAGATTCTTTTGAAGACTTTGAAATAATCCATGATTTAACTGAATTCAAAAAAATCAGCGACGTAATCGTAGCAAACCGTTACAATTCAGAACTTGATGACGTTTCTGAAAAAATCTACACAAGAGATATTTTCTTCCGTGATTAAAAAATGGGAAAACTGACTAAAATGTTCATATTCTAGGAGTTTGCCACTGAAACAGTGGACATTTCGGAGTCCCAAAAACAACGTCCTTGCTTGATTGGATTTTTTTTATCACTCAGATTTATACAAACTGGTAAACGAAGGTGTTTCCGATATGCACTGTATAAACGATGAATAATCAGGTGCAGTGTTTGATGGAAGAATGAGATTAAAAATACTGCAATTTCTAATAGGAAAATTTTTTACAAGAATATGCGCAACTCATACTTGCAGGATTTTTTTTCTAGAAAAAAAATCGCGAGCGTGTTTACTAACAAAGTATTTTCTTCCAAAGTAAAAATTTTTCTTTGCTAAAAATGCCATCCCGTTCTTGTAGTAAAGCCTAGCCCGGCGTCTAGCGGTAGCAAAGCCATTGCGGAGCAACGAAGCGAATAGCGGAGGCACAAAAGGACGGGAACTTGTTCAGAATTTGCGGCGCAGAAAGCGACGCTACAGGTAAAAAGAATTTGCTCCAAAATAAATTTCAATATTAAAAAGGGGTGCTAAGCTAAAATCCGTTTTTATATCACAGGTTCTTTGTTAATTGTAATTTCGCCATTTTTGACAAGAACTTCTATTAATTTTATGATTTTATTGCGGTTTTCAAGAACTTCACTTAGCGGAACTGGTTCCATATATTCAAGGTCTTCTTTTAATTTTTCTGCAAGTTTCGGGTTCATATTACTGAAAAATCTTTCCTGAAGAACAGCATGGCTTCCGCTTAACGCTTTTAACAGGTCGCTGTTTTCAAGATTTCGCAAAATGCACGTAATTGCCTTGTTTTTAAGCTGAACTATATCTTCAAAAGTGAAAACTATGTTATGCTCTGTGTCTTTTAAGGCAAGCATTTCTACTTTGAGTGTGACTTCTTCAAGATTTTCCTTAGTGAATGTGTTCATTTTCTGCTCCTTTAAAAAGACCACGTTCCCTTTAATAAGGCTCGGCTACGATTATGCTTTTGTCAATGGGGTAATGTGTGGAAACAAGAACCCCCGAACTAAATTCGGGGTGACGTGCGTGTTAAATTTATGAATTTTTTCTGTCCGTTCTGATTGCGCCAGGGATAGAAGCCGCTTTAGCGGGACGGACTCACAGGCTGGAAGACTGTGAGTCTGGACGGAAAAATTTTACGGCGCAAGGCGGCGGAAAATTTTATAACGCGATAGCCCGGTGCCGGCTTAGCCGGCAGGTGCCCTGATATTTTACAAAAACCCAATCAACTCTTACATCTGTGCTGTAATGGAGTTGCCGTCCACCAGTGTATTTCCATGAATTTTGTAACCTGTTTCTTTGTCTGGCAGATAGCTGAGAAAATACTCAGAACATCTTTCTATTCTTCCTGTTTTGTGCATATTTTCTTCCTTATAGAGAAATGTTGGTGGTAGTTATCTAAAAATCTGCAAATCCATCTTAAAAACACTTCTAAAAATCTGTAATTTTACATTGAAAACCCTTCTAAAAATCTGCATAATTTAATTATGCTAAAGCGAAAAGCCTATAATTTTCTTGATGAATGGCGAAAGTCAAAAAAGAATGAATGTCTTCTTATAAAAGGTGCAAGGCAAATTGGAAAAACTTTTCTTATCCGCCAGTTTGGAAAAGAAAACTACGAAAGTTTTATTGAACTCAATTTTGAAAAAGAAACTGAATTAAAATCTGCCTTTGACGGAAATCTTGATGTCCAAAATATTTTAAAAGAGATTTCACTTAGGAAACCTGGCATAAAAATTATTCCGTATAAAACACTTTTATTTTTTGATGAAATTCAATCTTGTCCGCAGGCAAGGACAGCCTTAAAATTTTTGGCACAAGATGAAACTTTTGATGTGATTGCGACAGGTTCTCTTCTTGGAATAAATTATAAGGAAATTTCTTCCATTCCAGTTGGTTATGAGCGGCAGTATGAAATGCATTCTCTTGATTTTGAAGAATTTCTTTGGGCTTTGGGGATTGAAGAGACTGCAATCTTAAGTTTAAAAGAAAATTTTGATAAAAAAATTCCAGTTGAAAAATCTACTAACGAAATTATGCAAAAGTATCTTCGCGAATTTATGGCTGTTGGCGGAATGCCGGAAGTTGTAAATAAATTTCTTGAAACCAGCAATTACAATGTAGTTCACGAAGAACAGCAAAAAATCTTAAATGATTATTTAAATGATATTGCAAAATATGCTTCAACAGCAGATAAGCCAAAAGCAAGAAATTGTTACCTTTCAATTCCGCGTCAACTTGCAAAGGAAAACACAAAATTTAAGTACAGCGAAGTTGAAAAAGGCGGAACGGCTAGAAAATATGCAAACTGTCTTGACTGGCTGCGTGATGCAAATCTTGTTCGTTACAGTTATAACTGCATTCCCCCGGAATTTCCACTGGCGGCTTATGTGCGTGACGACCAGTTCAGGATTTATCTGAATGATATTGGACTTTTAATCTTTATGTACGGCTATCAAATGAAAGAAGCCATTGTTACAGATTCTCTTTCGGGGACTGTAAAGGGCGGAATTTACGAAAATCTGATTGCTGATTTTTTAGTTAAGAAAAATTATCCTCTTTATTATTTTAAACGTGATGACAGTTCCAGCGAAGTTGAATTTTTGATTGAAAAAGAATGTTCCGTTGTGCCAATTGAAGTTAAATCCAAAAAAGGCAGTACATCTTCTTTAGATTCTCTTTTGAAAAAGGACAGCACAAAATACGGCTACAAAATCATAAATGGCAACATGGGACAGTTTGAAAAGAAAATAACGATTCCGCATTATATGTGTATGTTTTTGTAAAGAAGTGGATTTTAGGGAACCTCTAAAAAAGCATCGAAAATGTTTTTTTAGAGATATCCTTTATAAAAACTCCAGTGGCAGGGCAATATTTTTTTCGTCCAGCAAAAGGGACTTTTCGCACTGGCACAAAATGCAGCCCTGCCCCACGTTTTTACCAGGGATTTTTTCCAGGGCAGAAAAACTTTTTGTCATTTCCAGGGCAGGGCGACTGGATTTTTTGATTTCTACAGGGTAAAGAACACCGTCTTTTTCTATTACAAGGTCAATTTCGCGTTTGTCTTTGTCGCGGTAAAAATAAAGCTTCTGTGCGTCGTGGCCTGAATTGTAATAAGATTTTATGACTTCGCTGATTACAAAATTTTCAAAAAGCGGGTCGCTCATTGCTCCGTTCATTGCAACATTTTCATTTGACCAGCCGACCAGATAGCACACAAGTCCTGTGTCCAGGAAATAAACTTTAGGAGTTTTTACTGTGCGTTTTGTAATGTTGTTTTCGTAGGAATGTAAAAGACGGATTACTCCGGAAAATTCCAGAATGCATGTCCATTCTTGGGCGGTTTTGACTGAAATTCCAACATCGCGGGCAAGACTTTCGCAATTTAACAGTTCTCCTGTGCGACCTGCAAGGCACTTCATAAAATTGTTGAATTTCAAAAGATTTTTTACGTTGATAAGTTCTGCCACATCGCGTTCAATGTAAGTGCGGACGTACGAGCGGTAAAAACTTTCCCATTCAATTTGTTCATCTAAAAGTTCAGGCATGCTTCCGTGCTGTAAATGCCACCAGAGATTTTTGTAAGGAATGACTTTTTCTTTACGTTCTGAAATATATTCCTGGGAAGGTAAAAAAGGCTGATTAAAATCTATCTGGAATTTTTCTCGCAGGGAAAGTGAAGCCATGTCGATTATGCAGACGCGCCCCGCCAGAGATTCACTTGCATTATGAATAAAATGATAACTTTGCGAACCGGTCAAAATTATCTGCCCCTTTTCTGATGTTTTGTCCGCAAGATATTTTAATTGAAGAAAAAGTTCCGGCACCCGCTGAACTTCATCAATAATAAGCGGAAAATTGTGATTTTTTAGGAAAAGTGCCGGGTCAGATTTTGCCAAATCCAGTTCAGAATAGTCGTCCAAAACGCAATAGTCAAATGTGCTGCCAAGTTCCTGCTTGAGAAGAGTGGATTTTCCTACCTGCCGGGAACCTGTGATTAAGATGATTTTAAACTGTTTCAACATACGCAAAAGGTATGGAAGAATATGACGGTGTAAAAACATAATTTCCTCTCACAAAAATACGGCTAATCTGGAGTACTACTCCAAATTAGCCGAAAATTGTAAAAAAGCAAGTATAAAGGGCATCTCTAAACTGTGATATTGAATGTATGGGAAAAGATTTTGGGGGCGTTGCGGGGGTGTCCCCCGCACGGTGGGTAGCGACCAACGAAGTGGGCGCGTAGGGCGGTTGTCCGCCCTCCTTTATTTTCCTAAAACACTACTCCAACTCAAAAGCGCCGGTGTAGAGCTGGTAATAGGAACCTTTCTGGTTAATCAGCTGCTGGTGACTGCCAGATTCGATGATGCGGCCGTGGTCAAGCACGATGATTTCGTCGGAGTTGCGAACTGTGGAAAGGCGATGGGCAATTACGAAAACTGTGCGGCCTTTCATCAGGTTGTCCATGCCGGCCTGGACTATGGCTTCGGTTCGGGTGTCGATTGAAGATGTGGCTTCGTCCAAAATCATTACCGGCGGATTTGCAACTGCGGCACGGGCGATTGAAAGTAACTGGCGCTGACCTTGCGAAAGATTTACTCCGTTGCCGGTCAACATTGTGTTGTAGCCTTTGGGTAAGCGGGTAATAAAACTGTCGGCGTTGGCCAGTTTTGCAGCGGCGATACATTCTTCGTCGGTAGCGTCCAGGCGGCCGTAGCGGATGTTGTCCATAACGGTTCCTGTAAAAAGGTTCACGTCCTGTAAAACAATTCCCAGTGAACGGCGAAGATCGGATTTGTGAATCTTATTGATATTGATGTTATCGTAGCGGATTTTTCCGTCCTGAATGTCGTAAAAGCGGTTAATCAGATTTGTGATTGTCGTTTTTCCGGCTCCTGTTGCACCAACAAAGGCAATTTTCTGGCCTGGTTTTGCGTGGATTGAAATATCGTGCAAAACTGTTTTTTCTGGAACATAGCCAAAATCTACGTGGTCTAAAACTACATCGCCGGTGAGTTTTGTGTATGTGACTGTGCCGTCGGCAGAATGAGGATGTTTCCAGGCCCAAATTCCTGTAATTTTTTCGGATTCTTCAATATTGCCCTTTTCGTCAATCTTTGCGTTTACAAGTTTTACATAACCGTCGTCAATTTCTGGCTGCTGGTCTAAAAGTTCAAAAACCCGGCTTGCACCTGCCCCTGCCATTGCGATTGTTCCAACCTGCATTGAAAGTTGGTTTACTGTTTGCGAAACCTGGCGGGACATACTCAAAAATGAAATGATAATTCCTGTTGATAAAAGTCCAACGCCTGTAATTGTGAGGTTTGGTGCTTTTACAAAATAGAGAACGGCTCCCACGATGGCAACTACAACATACATGATGTTTCCCAGGTTACTAAGAATTGGACCTGTTTCGTTTCCGTAGCGGTTGGCTTTCTGGCTGTCTGTAAAAAGCTGTTCGTTCAATTTTACAAAATCTTTTTTGCTTTCTTCTTCGTGGCAAAAAACTTTTACAACTTTTAAGCCCTGCAACATTTCTTCAATAAATCCTTCCTCTTTTGCAAGGGATTTCTGCTGGGCAACCATAAAGCGGGCACTTTTTCCGCCAAATTTCTTTGTAATTAAAGACATCAGAAAAATAAAGCAACAGACAACCAGGGTAAGAGGAATGCTGAAACGCAGCATCATCACGAACATAGACACGATGGTCAACGTAGACTGTATGATGGAAGGAATACTCTGTCCTATCAACATTCGGATTGCATCTGTATCGTTTGTGTAGGTACTCATGATGTCGCCGTGAGAATTTGTGTCAAAATATTTGATTGGCAGAGTCTGCATTTTGTTGAACATATCGTCGCGCAGTTTTCGCAGCGTTCCCTGAGTTACAACTGCCATAATCCGCGGGTAAATAAAAGAACACACAAGTCCAACTATGTAAATAACCGCCATTGTGGCAAGAATTGTCAGCATATTTTTCCAGACTGCCTGCAATCCGGAATTGATTCCCGGAATAATACATTCGTCAATAAGCCTCTGCATGATTACCGTTGCGACAGTGCTGGCAAGGGCACTGGCAATAATACAGATGATTACTACAATCAAGGCGAAAGTGTAATTTTTGAAAAGATATTTGATAAGACGGCCAAGAGAGCCTTTTTTGCCGCGAGGCATTTTTTTCATTTTATTTTCTTCCATAGTTTTACCCCCTCTTCTTACTCTTCACAGCTGTCAGAATTTTTAGTCTGAGTTTCGTAAATCTCACTGTAGATGCCGCCTTTTGCAACAAGTTCTGCGTGAGTTCCTTCTTCCGCAATTTTTCCGTCATCCAAAACGATGATGTAATCTGCATCTTCAACTGAAGAAATTCTCTGGGCAATTATGATTTTTGTCGTATCAGGAATTTCTTCACGGAAAGCCTTTCTGATTAAAGCATCTGTTTTTGTATCGACTGCCGAAGTTGAATCATCCAAAATCAAAACTTTTGGCTTTTTCAAAAGTGCACGTGCAATACAAAGACGCTGTTTTTGTCCGCCAGAAACATTTGTTCCGCCAGCTTCAATGTATGCGTCATATTTTTGCGGCAAAGCCTGGATAAATTCATCAGCCTGGGCAAGTTTACAAACCCGCATCAATTCTTCGTCACTGGCATTTTTATTTCCCCAGCGAAGATTTTCCTTAATCGTGCCAGAAAAAAGTACATTCTTTTGCAAAACAACTGCAACCTCGTTACGAAGTGAATCCAAATCATACTTTCTAACGTCCTGACCGCCAACCGTAACACTGCCTTCCGTTACATCATAAAGGCGGGAAAGTAGCTGAATAAGGGTCGTTTTAGAAGCACCAGTTCCACCAATAATTCCCAAGGTAGATCCTGAAGGGATTTTCAAATTAACATCGGACAGGGCAATTTTCTGACTTTCCTTTTTGTATTTAAAACTTACATTATTAAAAACAATTTCGCCGTTTTCAACTTTTGTAAGACCATTTTCCGGAGACTTCAAAGAAGAATCGTGTTCCAGAACTTCTGCAATACGGTTCGCACTTTCTTCCGCCATGCTTGTCATCACCAAAATAAAAGAAAGCATCATAAGCGAAGATAAAATCTGCACGCCGTAGTTGATGAGAGAAGAAAGCTGACCGGTAGTCAAATCCACGCCGGCAGTATTGATAATCATTTTTGCACCAAAAAAACTTACGCAGAAAATTGCAGAGTAAATACAAATCATCATGATTGGAGTGTTCCAGGCAAGCACTTTTTCTGCCCTGGTAAAATCCTTGCAAACTTCGGCACTGGTTTTTCCAAACTTTTTGATTTCATAATCTTCGCGCACAAAAGATTTTACAACGCGGATTCCGCTCAAATCCTCTTCAACACTGGCATTCATAGCATCATATTTTTTGAAAATCTTGCGGAAAATAGGAGTAACAACCGCATTTACCGCAAAAAGCCCAGCTGCAAGAACTGGAATAATTGCCAGAAAAATCAGCGACATTTTTACGTTGATTCTAAGGCTCATCACAATAGAAAAAATCAGCATAAGCGGAGTTCTTACCGCAATCCTGATAATCATCTGAAAAGCGTTCTGCACGTTGGTAACGTCGGTAGTCAAACGAGTTACCAGAGACGCCGGCGAAAACATATCAATATCCGAAAAAGCAAAAGACTGGACTTTAAAATACAAATCCTGCCTCAAGTTTTTTGCAAAACCACAGGAAGCCGTAGCCCCAGTTCTGGCCGCAAGAGTTCCGCACAAAAGCGAAAGCATTGCCAGAATCAAAAGTTCCAGTCCGCAAAGCAAAATCGGACTCATCCTTTCGCCAGTAATTGAATCAATCAAATTCGCCATCAAATAAGGAAGAATACATTCAAGTATAACTTCGCCAGTAATAAAAATCGGTGTCAGAATAGCCGGCTTTTTGTATTCCCTGACACTTTTAAGTAAAGATTTTACCATTTTCAGTCATTCTCCTATAAGTTTTTAATGTTACCTCTAAAAATTGCAAGGGCAGATTCACTTCGCATTTGAACTTGTTTCAGAATCTCCGCCCCTAGTCGATTGCACACTCTCCAAGCGATTTTTCCCCACAATCTTATTTCCTACTTTTTCACTGCCTTCCGCAGATTTTTAATCATTTTTTTAGAAATTTTCTTGAATTCCACAATTTCTGCATCCGAAATATCCTTTATAATCAGTTTTTCCATTTCCGAAAGCTTTTCACCAATTTCCTCGTACACCTCGTAAGCTTTAGGCGTAGGCATAAGCCGCTTTTTTCGGCCGTCGCCTTCAATACTTTCACGAAACAAAAGCCCCTTACTCTCTAATTTTTTAATCATTTCAGAAGCTGTCGGTGGACGGAGGTTAAATTCCTTTTCCAAATCCTTCTGCAAAAGCGGCTCGTCTGGATTATCCCTCGTTGCCCCTACAATAAAGGAAATACATCCATTTTCCGCCCCACTATAAGGATAGTCCGCAAAAGTTTTATTAATCAGCCGCCTGACCATATTAGAAAGACAGCCAGTAATTCTCCCCACCGGAAAATCTTCTTCGTCGTCCAAGTTCAGCCTCCTTTTTTCAGGATATTTTGGGCGGTCCGGCAGATTATCACCTGCCGTCGCTACGTTCCAGGTTCCGCTGTCGCTCCAGCCTCCGCACTCCGCCCGCCCTTGGCGTGCTACGCTTGCGGGGGCCGCCTCCGGCGCCTTTCACATCGCTACCGCTCTACCAGCAAACACTTAGTTTCCTAAGTAGTTACTTAGTTTCCTAACATTATTTATTTTCAAAAAATTTGTCAATCAAGAATTTCAGAAAAAATTTTTAAAATCTTGTTATGAGAACCTCTAAAATTTGAAATTTTCAGAGGTTCACTTATTTATATCCTGTCACACATCTGGCAACACGTCCCCTTTATATTTAAGCCATAGCA